>JAFGUS010000111.1 GCA_016938395.1 Coriobacteriia bacterium
GCCGCGCGGTGGCGTCCGCCACATCAGCGTCGTGGCCGCGCTGCATCATTCTGAGCGCGATCAGGCCGAACAGCACCGCGCCGAGCATCTCGTAGAGTTGCGTTGGGTGTACCGGGTTGACGACTCCCGCGAAGCCGCTCAGCAGTCCCTGCGTTCCGGACGTCAACTGAGCCTGCCATACCGGGCTGCCGGCAGGGTAGACGACACCCCACGGCAGGTCGGTGGGAAGCCCGTAGCAACAGCCGTTGAGGAAGCACCCCGTGCGCATGAGCACCTGGCCCACCACGAGCGCGGGGACGGCGGCGTCGGCCGCCCGCCATATCGAAACACGCCACGCGCGTGCGAGCGCGATGCCAACGCCGGTTGCGATCAGGAGCCCGCCGTAGAGCGAGTAGCCGGCGAAGGCTCCCCAGACCCGCGCAGGGTCGGTGGCGTAGTAGCGCCACGCCACGAACAGGTCGAGTGCCCGTGCCCCCGCGATGCCGGCTGCGAGCGCGAGCGCGTAGATCGCGAGCACGCGACGCCACGGCAGCCCACGGCGGTGCGCGAACAACGCGCCCACCACCGGGGCGACCACCCACGCGAGTGTGTAGAACGTGCTGTAGGCGCGCAGAACGTACTCGGCATCTCCGATCGTCAGACGTGCGAGGATCGGACTCATGGTCGTGCCGATCCAGCGGCGGTCATCACCGGCACGCCGCCCGCTACGGCACGTAGGGCTTGGACAGGCTGAACGTGCCGACGATGGAGAACCCGCTGCCGCTGTAGGTGAGCGTGCCGTTCATCACGAGCTTATCGCCCGAGCGTGCGACCTGGGCTGTCATCACGCCGCCGTCGGACACGCCGAACGTGACGGTCGAGCCGCTGTAGCTCACCGTGATGTCGGTCGGCTCGCTCTCGGCATCCTCGACGGCCGCCGCGATGTCGATGAACATCGAGCCGGTGCCCTGGCCGTCCTCGCCTACTGACAGGTCCATCGTCATCGGCATCGGTGTGCCGATGAGCCCCTGCAGGATCGCGGCCGTGCAGCCCTGGTCTTCGGCCAGTTCCTGGTCGACATTCATCGTGGTGAACGTGAACGTGCCCGACCACGTGCCGCTGATGTCGAACTCCTCGATAGTGATGAGGCTTGCGGCTCCGCTGTCGAGTCGCGTGACCTTGATCGTGCCTTTGTCTTCGGGGAGCGTGACGCCCCAACTCACTTCACCCTCGCCGGAGATCGACTGTTCAGTGGCTCCGCCGATCGCGCTGTTCTCGGCCACGACCTCGATCTTGAGCGTGGCTCCCTTCTCGCCGGTGGCGCCGACGATGCCTTTCACCTCGTACTCGCCCGCGGCGCCGGTGATGGCCACGGC
>JAFGUS010000112.1 GCA_016938395.1 Coriobacteriia bacterium
CAACCGCATCTCCTCACTTGCGGGCAACACCTTCACACAGGCGATCGCCAACGTCCTCAATCTCACGTTCGACCAGGCCGAGGAACTGAAGGTGCAGGTGGGCCTGCCGAACATCGAGACGGGAGCATCGGAAGAGATTCCCGGTGTTGACCCCCAGTACGTGCAGGTGGTCCACGAGTCGATCGAGCGCGAGGCGAACAAGTTCATTGCCGAGGTGCGCCGCTCGCTCGACTACTACCTGACGCAGACATCGCAGGTGCGCACCATCAAGCGCATCCTGCTCGCCGGCAGTGGCGCACAGCTGCGCAATCTCGATGTCTACCTCGAGAAAGGGCTGCAGGCGCAGGTGGTTCTCGGCGATCCGTTGGCGCACGTGCAGGTTGGCGGAGGAGCGCGGCAGGCGGTCGATGACGACCGGACCGGCTGCGTCACCGCTGTTGGTCTGGCGCTCGGAGGGCTGCAGTCATGATGCGAATCAACCTGCTGCCGCCGGAGATACTCGAACGCCGCAAGGCCGAGAAGCGCATCGGCTGGGTGGTTGTGGCCGCCATCGCCGTCGCGCTCGTGCTTGCGGGTGTCTGGGGCGTCGGCTTCATGAGCGTGCAGGGCAAGCGCGACGAACTCGCCGCGATCCAGCAGCAAGTCCAGACCACCCAGGCGCAGGCGAATCAGCTCGCGATCTTCGAAGAGCGCGCGGTGGAGCTCGAGGGGCGCCGCGGGATCGTGACGCTGGCCCTTGGCGATAAGATCAACTGGGCGAAGCTGCTTGACGAGCTCTCCCTCGTGCTGCCATCGGACGTCTGGGTCAGCCGCATGGCGTTTGACCAGATCACGGGGCTCCAAATCCAGGGCTACGCGGTCGATGCGCCCACCGACACGCCCGACGCGGGGCATAAATCCATCGCCAAGACGCTCGTGCGCCTCGCCGATCTTGAGCAGCTCTACAACGTCTGGCTGACCAACTCGGTCAAGGAGCTCTACGAGGAGCAGGACGCCATCCAGTTCACCATCACGACGGGAGTCGTCGTCCCGGCTGTCGAGGGTGAGACGCCATGATGGCGCTCACGACGATGAACCATCCGCGGAGGGCGAGCCTGCCCCGCCGAGTACGCATGCCCCGCAGCGGAGGGTGCTAACCATGGGCCGACTGTCAGCCGCCGCCAAACTCGTCATCGCTATCGCGGTGATAGGAGTGCTGGCCATCGCGTTCATCTTCCTGGCGATCCTGCCGATGTTCCAGGAGGCGAGCGACCTGGACCTGCAGATCGAGGACGAGAAGGTCAAACTGACCACCGCCGAGGCGCTTCTGGCACGTCGGCAGAGTGCGAAAGCGCAGTCCGCGACCAACGAGGTCGAGTTGATGCAGATCGCCAACCGCGTGCCTGACTCGCCACAGCTGCCCTCGGTGATCATCGAGCTGCAGGACGTCGCCAACTACGCCGGTCTCGAGTTCGTCCAGATCCAGGTGGGGGACCTCGTACCGGGCAAGGAGCCCGAGGGCGGGGGCGAGCCGCAGTACAGCGCCGTGCCGGTCACGGTCCTGCTCGACGGCGACTGGGTGGACGTCACCGAGTACTTCCATCGTCTCGACACGCTCGACCGTGGCATCCGCGTGACGTCATCCACGTTCACCTACGTGCCCGAGACAGAGGACGTCCCGGCGTACGTGCAGGCGAACATCGTGCTCGAGGTCTACGTCATGGCTGCGGCTGAGAGCATGCCCGCAGCAACGCCCGAAGCCGATGCGGAAGAGGCCCCACCGGCCGACGCCGCGCCGTCGCAGTAGGAGGAGGTGACCGACCGTGTCAGATGAGCAGAGCAGCACGACTCCCGTCGAGGTCGCCGCACCGGTAGAGGCTCCGCAGGCCAAGTCGGGCTTCCTTTCAACGGCTACCGGCAGGATCGTTGCGATCGTGGTGGGCCTGGGTGTGCTCGGCGTCCTCGCGGGCATCGTTGTCGCTATCGTGCTGTTCGTGTTCGCCTCGGACGTGGTTGACGAGATCGAGGTCCGGGTCCCCGAGGGGACAGAGGTCGCCTCGGAGGGCGAGGAGGGTGAGTCCGATGGAATCACGGCCTCCGCTGCGGCTCGCCCGGTTGCGAACTCCGAGGTGTTTACGTTCCGCGACATCTTCGACCCGCTCTTGAAGCCGCTTCCCGAGCCATCGGCGCCCACGACCACAACGCCTGATGACGTGACGCCCACGACCGACGGTACCCTCTACCTCAATGACATCATCACCGAGGACGGCGTCCTCAAGGCAGTGCTGCTGCTGGACGGGAACACCTATACGCTTGCTGTGGGTGAGTCGATCCCCGGCACACCGTGGCAGGTGCTGCGTCTCACGAGCACCCAGGCGACCATGCTCTACGGCGACGTGCCCGTTACGCTGTCGATCGGTCAGGGCATCCTGAAGTAGCGCCGTCACACATCGAAATGTCAGCGGGCGCCCGATGGGGCGCCCGCTGCGTTGTGTGGGCGGTTCACCGCAAGCGCGGTCTTCTGCGCAGTCGCCGTGTGTCTGAGGAGCGCCGTGCGCTAGAATCGACGAGTGGGGTCCGGGCAGCGCCCTGATTCCCGTTGGGCGAGGACGGAGGGCGTCGTGCGCTACACCACCGCGGGCGAGTCACACGGGCAGGCGCTGGTCACGATCGTGACCGAGGTGCCTGCAGGGCTGCGCCTCGACCGTGAGGCGATGGCGGCTGACCTTGCGCGCCGACAGCGTGGTTACGGCCGCGGCGGCCGGATGGCGATCGAGTCGGACTCGGCGACCGTGCTCTCAGGATTGCGGGGCGGGACCACGATCGGCAGCCCGATTGCCCTCCTGATCGAAAACCGCGATGCCGCTCACTGGACCGGCATCATGGACCCCTGGGAGCTGGCAGCGGACGTGGTCGCTGTGACCGCACCCCGCCCTGGCCACGCCGATCTTCCCGGCGTGCAGCGCACGGGCGCTACCGATGTGCGGGATGTCCTCGAGCGCGCGAGCGCGCGGGAGACAGCGGCCCGGGTCGCGGCGGGTGCGGTCGCGAGAGCGCTCCTGGCCGAGTTCGGCGTGAGTGTGCGTTCGTGGGTGGAGCGCATCGGCGGCGCGGCGTGCGGACCGCTGGGGGCGGAGGCAGTGGATGCCGCTGCGGTAGAGGCGAGCGACGTCCGATGTCCCGACGCGTCGGCAGCAACCGCGATGCGAACGGCGATCGACGAGGCGCGCACGGCGGGTGAGAGTCTCGGCGGGGTGTTCACCGTGTGCGCCGAGGGAGTCGTTCCCGGGCTCGGCGGTTACGCGGAGGCCGGCGCGCGGCTGGACGCCCAGCTCGCCTCGGCCCTCATGTCGATCCCGGCGATCAAGGGAGTGGAAGTCGGCGACGGCTTCGCCGCCGCGGAGAGGCCCGGCTCGCTCGTCCACGACGAGATCGTCCGCGGTGAGGACGGGATGCTGAGGCGGGCCACGAACCGTGCTGGCGGCCTCGAAGGCGGCATGACCAACGGGGAGCCTGTGCTTCTGCGCGCGGCGATGAAGCCGATACCGACACTGATGCGCCCGCTCAGGACGATCGACCTCGCCACGGGCGAGGTGGCAGATGCGGCCCGCGAGCGCTCGGATGTGTGTGCGGTGCCCGCGGCGGCGGTCGTGGCTGAGGCCGAGGTCGCCCTCGTACTCGCCAACGCCTATCAGGATCTCCTGGGCCGGGGCTGCCTCGAGGACATGGTGCGCGCGCTCAAGGGTTACCGCGCGAGGATCGCCCGGTGAACCACATCGTCATCACGGGATTCATGGGCGCTGGCAAGACCACCGTCGGCCGTCTGGTGGCCGCCCGCCTCGGCAGGGAGTTCATCGACCTCGACGCCGAGATCGAGCGCCGGGAGGGCCTGAGCGTGACCGCGCTCTTTCGCGAGTGTGGCGAGGCAGGGTTCCGGGATGCGGAGCATGCGGCCCTGGCCCTGCTTGCGGGGGCGGAGCCTGCGGTCATCGCCACAGGAGGCGGCGCGGTTCTGCGCGAAGACAACCAGCGCCTGCTTCGCGAGATCGGGACCGTGGTCTACCTCGCGGTGACCCCCGAGGAGGCGATGGGGCGTCTCGGCGGGGCCGGCGACCGGCCCCTTCTGGCCGGGGGTGGCCTGGCGGCGGCACGTTCGATCCTCGATGCCCGGCTCTCTCTGTACGCTGCCACTGCGGACCGTGTCGTGGACACGGTCGGTCTGACCGCCGATGAGGTGGCCGATGCCGTGGTCGCTGCCGTCGCCGGGCCGGTCGCGGCGCAGGCCGAGCGTGTAACGGTCGGCGCTGGGCCCGGCCAGTATGAGGTCCTCATCGGGAGCGGTTTACTCGGCGATCTCTCCTCCTACGTCACGGCAGCGACCGGTGCCCGCGCTGTCGCCGTGGTGAGCGATGACTCCGTGTGGAGACTCGCAGGTGACCTCGTGAAGGCAGCACTCGAGAGCGGCGGCATCGCGGCCTCGGAGCACGTGGTCCCGGATGGCGAGCCCTCGAAGTCGTGGGCACAAGCAGGCGTGCTGCTTGAGCGGTTCGCCGCGTCAGGGCTCGATCGGTCCTCGGCTGTCGTGGCCCTCGGCGGGGGGGTGGTCGGCGACCTCGCGGGCTTCTGCGCCTCGGTCTACATGCGCGGCATCCCGGTGGTGCACGTGCCCACGACGCTGCTCGCCCAGGTGGACAGTTCTATCGGCGGCAAGACCGCGGTCGATCTCGTGGCGGGAAAGAACCTCGCCGGCTCGTTCTGGCCGCCAGCGCTCGTGGTGGCCGACATCGACCTCCTGAACACCCTGCCCGACGCCGAGTGGATCAACGGTCTCGTCGAGGCCGCCAAAGCGGCGGTGCTCGAGGGTGGGGAGGCGCTCGGCCGCTTCGAGGCGCGTCTCGGCGACCTGTCGGACCGCGATGCCCGGGCGGTGCTCGGCCTCGTCAGCGATGCCGTCGCTTTTAAGGCCGGAGTCGTCTCGGCCGACCTGCGAGAGGCTGACCTGCGAGAGTGTCTGAACTTCGGCCACACGCTCGGGCACGCGCTCGAGCTGCTCGGGGGGTATGGGAGCCTGCCGCACGGGCTGGCGGTCGCCGAGGGCATGCGGTTCGCGTGCGCACTCGGCGAGCGTCTGGGCGTGACCGAGGCCGGCGTGGCCGGGCGCGTGAGCGCGCTGCTCGACGCGATCGGTGCGGGCGCTCGTGCCTGGCACGCCGCCACGCCGGACGTGCGCGCTTCGTTCACCCCGGAGGCGCTCCTCGGTGCCATGCGCTCGGACAAGAAGTCCCGCGGCGGGGTCGTGCGCTTCGTGCTCCTGGAGCGCCCGGGCGCGTGGCGGGCGCTGCCGGTTGACGACACTGTGCTGCTCGACGAACTCGAGCGCTGGCGGGTAGCGGGGGAGGAGCCCTGAGATGCTGCGGGTACTCGTCATGAACGGTCCGAACCTCAACCTGCTCGGTGTGCGAGAGCCCGAGGTCTACGGCCGGCGGACGCTCGGAGAGATCGAGGCGATGGTGGCCGAGCGCGCCGCGGAGCTGGGTGCGGATGTGAGCTTCTTCCAATCCAACCATGAGGGGGCGCTCATCGATCGGCTGCACGAGGCGATGGGAAGCGTGGACGGCGTCGTGTTCAACCCGGGTGCGTACACGCACTACTCGTACGCACTCAGGGACGCGATAGCGGCGTGCGGTCTGCCCGTTGTCGAGGTCCACCTGAGCGACATCGCCGCGCGCGAGGACTTCCGTGCCGTGAGCGTCACCGCGCCGGTCTGCATCGCACAGATAAGCGGAATGGGCGCGGACTCGTACACGAGCGGGCTCGAGACCCTGCTCGCCCATCTACGCAAGGAGGATGACCGATGAACGCTGAGGCGCGACTTGCCGCGCTGCGTCACAAGCTCACAACGGAGGCGGCCCCCGCCATTATCGTGACGGTGACGTCCAACGTGCGCTACCTCACCGGGTTCGAGGGCGTGATCGACAACGGCATCAACGCTGCGTGCCTCGTGACCGCGGACTTCGCGCGCTTCTACACGGACCACCGGTACGCTGAGGCGGCGTTCGCGGCGGCCGAGGGCACCCCCTGGGAGGTACGCCTGCAGCGGGAGAACCTCTACGTGGAGCTCTGCGACGAGCTCCTTGCCGAGGGCATCACCGCCCTCATGCTCGAGTCCGCCGTGCCCTACGGTCGGTTCACGTTCATCTCCGAGCAGTTCCGGGGTGCCGTGCGTGTGGTCGACCAGTACGTGGAGAGCCTGCGGCAGGTGAAAGAGCCGGCGGAGATCGAGCGCATCGCCGAGGCAGCAGCTATCGCCGACCGGGCGTTCGACGGCATCTGCGGGTTCATGAAGCCCGGTATGACCGAGGCCGAGGTCGCGCTCGAGCTCGAGTTCCTCATGCGTCGGGACGGCTCCGAGGGCGTCGCGTTCGACCTTATCGTGGCGGGCGGACCCAACGGCGCGAGGCCGCATGCGATCCCCGGCGAGCGCAGGCTCGAGCGCGGCGACCTGGTCGTCCTCGACTTCGGTGCGCGCTTCGGCGGGTACTGCTCGGATATGACCCGTACCGTCGGTATCGGTGAGGTGGACGACGAGTTGCGTCGTCTGTACGCGGCGGTGGTCGAATCCAACGAGGCCGGTCTTGCGGCGGTGCGCGCAGGCATGCCGTGCGCGGAGGTGGACGCAGCGGCGAGAACGGTTCTCGAGGAGGCCGGCCTCGGCGAGTACTTCACCCACGGACTGGGTCACGGCGTGGGACTCGACGTGCACGAGATGCCGACCGTCGGGCGTAGGAGCACCGAGTCGCTGCATTCGGGCGCCGTGGTGACCGTGGAGCCCGGTGTCTACGTGCGGGATCGGGCGGGTGTTAGAATCGAAGACCTGGTGGTGGTCGAGGACGGCGGGTATCGTCGCCTCACCAACGCCCCGAAGGAACTCATCATCATCTAGGAAGGTTCTGCTATGGCCGTCTCCACCAATCAGTTCAAGACCGGTATGTGCATCATGTACAACGACAAGATGTGGATCATTGTCGACTTCCAGCACGTGAAGCCTGGCAAGGGCGGCGCCTTCGTGCGCACGAAGCTCAAGGAGCTCAAGACCGGGCGAGTGGTCGACATCACGTTCCGTGCCGGCGAGAAGGTCGACGACGTGCGCGTGGAGACCAAGCGCCTGCAGTACCTCTACAACGACGGCGCCTCGTTCCACTTCATGGACACCGGGAGCTACGAGCAGTTCGAGGTCGGTGCCGATTTCGTGGGCGACGGAGCCAAGTGGCTCAAGGAGAACGACGAGGTGCAGGTCGTCTACGCCGGTGGCGAGATGATCGGTGTCGAACCACCGATGTTCGTCGAGCTTGAGGTGACCGAGACCGATCCCGGCTTCAAGGGCGACACGGTGCAGGGAGGCACGAAGCCGGCCACGCTTGAGACCGGCGCGGTGGTTCAGGTGCCGATGTTCGTCGAGACGGGTGACACGCTCAAGATCGACACGCGCGACGGGTCGTATATCACCCGCGTCTAGCCTCCGCTATACTGTTGCGACCGCCTCCACGGGCGCGCCCTCCGCCAGAGGGCCTACACCTTTGTGCAAGGACGGTGCGATGCGACCGGTCAAGATCACCGACACAACGCTGCGCGATGCACACCAGTCGCTCTGGGCGACGCGTATGCAACTTGCGGACATGCTACCCATCCTTCCGATGATGGACTCGGTGGGGTACTGGTCGCTCGAGGTCTGGGGCGGTGCCACGTTCGACGCGGCGCTCCGCTTCCTCGACGAGAACCCGTGGGACCGGCTCAGGATCATCAAGCAGCACTGCCCCAAGACGCCTCTTCAGATGCTGCTGCGTGGGCAGAACCTCGTCGGCTATCGGCACTACAGCGACGATATCGTCCGTCGGTTCGTGCACGCGTCGCACCGCAACGGCATCGACGTCTTCCGCATCTTCGATGCCCTCAACGACATCCGCAACGTCGAACCGGCCGCCCGTGCGGTGAAGGAGACCGGCGCTCACTTCGAGGGCGCCATCTCGTACACGGTGAGCCCGGTCCATACGCTCGACCGCTACCTCGCCTACGCGCAGCAGCTCAAGGAGCTCGGCGCCGACACCATCTGCATCAAGGACATGGCGGGCATGCTCACGCCGTTCCGCACCGAGAAGATGGTCCGGGCGCTCAAAGACGAGATCGGTCTGCCGGTGCATGTGCACTGCCACTACATCGGAGGCATGGCTCCGATGAACTACCTGAAGGCTGCCGAGGCGGGTGCCGACATCATCGACACCGCGGTGGTCGCCCTTGCGTTCGGCAACAGCCAGCCGGCCGTGGAGATGATCGTCGCGGCGCTCAAGGAGTCGCCGTACGACAGTGGTCTGGACCTCGACAAGCTCTTCGAGATCGCCGAGTACTGGGAGAAGATCCGCGAGGGGAAACAGCTCAAGCGTGGCGTCACCTCCTTGCTGCACATGGAGGTCTTCAGCCACCAGGTGCCGGGCGGCATGATGAGCAACCTCATCAGCCAGCTCGAGCTTCAGAACGCGAGTGCTCGGCTCCCCGACGTGCTCGCCGAGATTCCGAAGGTGCGGGCCGAGGTCGGCTATCCGCCGCTCGTGACACCGATGTCCCAGATCGTCGGTACCCAGGCGGTCATCAACGTGCTCACGGGCAAGCGGTGGGCGATGGTGCCCGCCGAGATGAAGGACTACCTGCGAGGGCTGTACGGCAAGGCGCCCGGGCCGCTCGACAAGGACATCGTTGCGCAGATCCTTGGCGACGAGGAGCCGCTTCCGGCCAACGTGCGGCCAGGCTCGCTTGTGACCACCACCTACGAGCAGATGGCCGAGGAGATCGGTGACCTGGCGCGCACCGAAGAGGACGTGCTCATGTACGCCCTCTTTCCGAAGGAGGCGCGCGACTATCTCGAGCGCCACCGCACCGGCATCGAGGGATCGGTCTTCATGATGAGTGCGACCGCCGAGGTCGAGTCTGTGAGAGAGGACGACGACGTGAACGTTAACCAGATCGCCGAGCTCGTGAAGCTCGTGGAGACCTCGGACGTGACCGAGATCATCGTCGAGGAGGGCGACACGCGGGTGGTCGTCAGGCGCGGTGGCAGCTCGGCCGCACTCGAGCCTCACCATGCCGCGCCTACACATCCACACGCGCCTGCCAGCGCTCCGCCGGCGCCTGAATCGCCGCAGGTCACCGACGACCCGTCCGTGGTTCACCGTCCCGCATCGTGGAAGGCCGTGGTGGCGCCCATGGTCGGTACGTTCTACGAGGCCGGGGCGCCCGGCGCTGCCCCGTTCGTCGGTGTGGGCGACACGGTCGCCGAAGGGCAGACGCTCTGCATCCTCGAGGCGATGAAGCTCATGAACGAGATCACCGCGGAGGAGGCGGGTGTCATCCGCGAGGTGGCGGTCGACAACGCCGCTCCGGTCGAGTACGGGACCGTGCTGTTCTACTACGAGCCGGTGGTGTAGGTGCCGCCGATCCACAAGATCCTCATCGCCAATCGCGGCGAGGTCGCTCTGCGCGTGGTCCGTGCGTGCAAGGAGATGGGCATCGGGTCGGTCGCGGTCTACTCCGAGGCGGACCGCGACTCGCTCCATGCGCGGATGGCCGACGAGGCGATCTGCATCGGACCGGCGATGTCATCGGCGAGCTACCTCAACATGCCCAACGTGATCTCGGCGGCACTCGTGACCGGTGCCGACGCCGTGCATCCCGGCTATGGTTTTCTCGCCGAGAACGCAGCGTTCGCCCGTGCGTGCGTGGATTCCGGCCTCGTGTTCATCGGTCCCTCGCCCGACGCCATCGAGCGCATGGGCGACAAGGCCGTTGCGCGCTCGACGATGATGGCCGCTGGCGTGCCGTGCGTCCCGGGAAGCGATGGGCCGGTTGCCACCGAGGCCGAAGCGCTCGCATTCGCGCGTGAGGTCGGCTTCCCCGTGCTCATCAAGGCGGCCGCCGGTGGCGGCGGTAAGGGTATGCGGGTGGCCGTGGACGAGAGTGAGCTCGACCGCAACTTCACCGCCGCCAAGACCGAGGCGGCCGCCGCATTCGGCAACGACACCGTCTACATCGAGAAGTACCTTCTTAGGCCGCGGCACATCGAGATCCAGGTCCTCGCCGACACCCACGGCAACGCCGTCTACCTCTACGAGCGCGACTGCTCGGTCCAGCGCCGCCATCAGAAGCTTATCGAGGAGGCGCCGAGCCCGGCGCTCACGCCCGAGCTGAGAGCGGCGATGGGTGCCGCGGCGCTCAAGGCCGTGCGCGCTGTGGACTACGTGAACGCGGGCACCGTGGAGTTCCTGCTCGACACCGACGGCAGCTTCTACTTCATGGAGATGAACACGCGCGTCCAGGTGGAACACCCCGTTACCGAGCAGATCACCGGTGTCGACATCATCAAAGAGCAGATACGCATCGCTGCGGGCGAACCGATGAAGCATGCGACGCAGGAGAGTGTCGACCTGCGCGGCCACGCCATCGAGTTCCGGATCAACGCGGAGGACCCGCTCCACAACTTCCGGCCGCATCCGGGAAGGATCGAGGTGTTCAACCCGCCGGGTGGCTTCGGCGTGCGTGTGGACAGTCACCTCTACAGCGGCTACGTCGTGCCGCCTAACTACGACTCACTGCTCGCCAAGTTGATCGTATGGGGTGAGACACGAGCCGAGGCAGTCGCGCGCGCCCGGCGCGCGCTCGACGAGTTCATCATCGTCGGCGTGCCCACCACGGTCCTGTTCCATCAGTTCGTCGTGGAGGAGGAGCACTTCGCCCGCGGTGAGGTCTATACTGACTACGTTGAGCAGCACGTCCCGGCCGATGGCCTTGCGGCCTTCGCAGCCGGGATGCCCGCGCCCGAGGAGGGACGCCATGTCTGAGGAGTTCACCCTGGACGGCATCGGCATCGCGCCGGGCGTCCTCGAGACCATCGCCACGGTGGCCACCCAGGGCGTCGACGGTGTGGCCGAGGTTCCGGGCACCGCAGGCGGACTGGCGGGGCTCGTCCAGAAGGGGTCCGCGCGCGCCATCTGCGTCGAAGTGGGCGAGGACGGAGCTCTGGTGGCGTCGGTCCGGATCCATGCTCTGTACGGGAGGCCGCTCCGCGAGATCGCAAACGACGTGCAGCGCGCGGTCACCGATGCGTTGCTCACGCACACCGGTCAGAACATCGCATCGGTCGACGTCTTCGTCGATGGTGTCGTGTTCCCCGAAGCGTAGCGTGGACCGGATGCGGTACCGGTAGCGATGCTAGAGCGCACGCGCGCACGGCGCCAGGCCCTCCAGATCCTGTATCAGAGCGAGATCACGGACCGGACGGTCGACGCGATTCTCGACGCCGAGACGTACAGCACCGAGGACGGAGAGCCGTCCGAGTACTGTCGCGAGCTCGCGCGTGGCGCGTCGGATAACCGGGACGCGATCGATGCGCAGATAGAAGCGACCTCCGAGCACTGGTCGCTCATGCGGATGCCGTTCGTGGACCGCAACATCCTGCGGCTTGCTGTCTACGAGATCCTGTACGAGGACGGCGTGCCTGACTCGGTGGTGATCAACGAGGCTGTTGAGATGGCGAAGACCTACGGCGGCGACGATTCATCGAAGTTCGTCAACGGGATTCTCGGCAAGATCGCCGAGGTGCATGCCGAGCGGAGCGCCCCGGGCACGGCGACACCGTCCGAGCAGGAAGGGGACTGAGCCGGGATGGCTGACGAGCGCTACACGTTCGAGCAGGCTAAGGCGAGGCTCGAGGAGATCGCGTCCGAGGTGCGCAAGAAGGACACCTCCCTCGAGCGGAGTCTCGACCTGCTCGAGGAGGGTGTGCGACTGGCGAACATCTGCACGGAGCTCGTGGATCACACCGATCTTTCGGCGGATACCGCTGGTGCCGGTGCGGCAGCGGAGGATTCGATCGTAGTGGTATCTGACGTCGAATCCTCGGAAGACGGCACGGCCGCAGGCGCTGAGACGGATGAGTCGCTCGTGCCCGGGGACACCGAGAGTTCCGACGACGCCGAGGAGCCCGATACCGAGGGGTCTGATGGCGCCGGCGACGAGCAGGACGATTCAGAGCACGACCTCGACGAGCCGAGTGCGCGCGGATGAGTCGCGTCGTGACGTAACAGGCGGTTCACGGCGTCGTCACGGCCCGAACCGCACCTCGTACTGCGTGTTACGATGCTGGTCAGGTCCGCGTGCACGACGTGGATGCCAGCCTCACGGAGAGTGTCTGACACAGTGATCCCGACCCCGCTCCTCGATACCATACACGAGCCGGCCGCGCTCAAATCGCTTGAGTCGGCCGAACTCGAGCAGCTTGCCGAAGAGATCCGGCATGCACTCGTCGCCACGGTAGCCCAGACGGGCGGTCATCTCGCGCCCAACCTCGGGATCGTCGAGCTGACGCTCGGTCTGCACCGTGCGCTCGACTGCCCCAAGGACCGCATCGTCTGGGACGTGGGTCACCAGGCGTACGTGCACAAGCTCCTGACGGGCAGACGCGAGCGGTTCGACACGCTGCGCACGTACGGTGGCGTGTGCGGGTTCCCGAAGCGCTCGGAGAGCCCGTACGACGTGCACGACGCGGGGCACGCGAGCAACTCGATCTCGGTGGCGCTCGGCCTCGCGCAGGCGCGCGACCTGCGTGGCTCCGACGAGACCATCGTCGCGGTCATCGGCGACGGTTCGCTCACCGGGGGCATGGCGTTCGAGGCCCTGAACCATGCGGGGCATCTCGGGACGCGTCTTGTCATCATCCTCAACGACAACGAAATGTCGATCGCGCCGAATGTCGGCGCTCTGTCGAGCTACCTCGCGCGGGTCCGGCTCGACCGTCGGTACCGGCGGCTGCGCGACGATGTGGAGTCGGCGCTGGGCAAGACCAAGCTCGGCGCGGCGATGGTCGCCGCAGGAGAGGCCGCCAAGGAGTCCGTGAAGCAGTTGCTCGTGCCGGGCATGCTCTTCGAGGAGCTCGGCATCCACTACATCGGGCCGATCGACGGTCACGATGTCGCGCAGGTGCAGAACGCCGTCACGTGGGCGGCTTCGGCAGACGGTCCCGTCATCATCCATGCGGTCACGCGCAAGGGTCTCGGCTACATCCACGCCGAGGATCGCCCTGACGCGTTCCACGGCATCAGCCCCTTCTCGATCGAGACCGGGAAGGTCAACGGATCCGGTGGCGGACCACTGAGCTACACGGAGACCTTCGGCAGGGCGCTCGTGGCGGAGGCCGAGGCCGATGAGCGGATCGTGGCGATCACGGCGGCGATGCCCGCAGGGACCGGTCTCACGTACTTCGCCGAGCGTTTCCCCGAGCGCTTCTTCGACGTCGGCATCGCGGAGCAGCATGCCGTCGGGCTGGCGGCAGGGCTCGCTCACGGCGGTCGCCTGCCCGTGGTGGCGCTCTACTCGACGTTCCTTCAGCGCGCGTACGACCAGCTCATCATGGACGCGGCGCTCCAGAACCTGCACATCGTCTTCTGTATCGATCGCGCGGGGCTCGTGGGCGAGGACGGCCCCACGCACCACGGTGTTTTCGACCTGACGTACCTGCGCGCGGTACCCAACCTCATGATCATGGCGCCCGCCGACGAGGCCGAGCTCGTGAACATGATGAGGACCGCTCTTGCCGCCGACGGTCCGGTGGCCATCCGCTATCCCCGCGGGACCGGCCGGGGTGTAGCGCTGCCCGCCGAGCCGGTGGTGCTCGAAGCCGGGCGGGCCGAGGTGCGCAGGGAGGGCACTGACGTGGCGATCCTCGCCATCGGGCGCATGGTCGAGGTTGCCGAGGAGGCGGCTGCCCTCCTCGACGCCGACGACATCAACGCCGGTGTCGTCAACATGCGCTGGGTGAAGCCGATCGATCTGGAGGCGGTGTCCGACGCGATGACCCGGTCACTCGTGGTCACGATCGAGGAGAACACGGGTGCGGGTGGCTTCGGGGCGGCCGTTCTTGAGGCGATTGCCGATCTCGACGGCCAGGTGCCGGTTCTCCGACTTGCGATACCCGACTGTTTCGTCACACACGGACACACCGACCAGCTGCTCGCCGAGGTAGGGCTCACGCCGGAGGCGGTCCGTGCGGCCGTTCTCGGACGGCTCGCCGACGTGCGCGGCGAGGAGAGCGCGCAACCCCATGGCCGGTCGCAGGGTCGACGTCGAGATCGCTAGCCGCGGGCTCACCACGTCCCGCGAAGCAGCGCGTGCAGCGGTGCTCGCCGGGCGGGTGACCGTCGACGGCGCCCCGGTCACCAAGGCCGGACATCCCGTGAGTCCGGATGCCGTCATCGAGGTGGCGGGCGAGCAGCGGTACGTCTCCCGCGGGGGCACGAAGCTCGAGGGCGCGCTCGATCGGTGGCAGTTGGATGTGACGGGCGCCGCCGCACTCGACGTTGGCGCCTCCACAGGCGGGTTCACCGACTGCCTGCTGCAGCGAGGTGCGGCCTCGGTCACCGCACTCGATGTCGGCTACGGTCAGCTTGCCTGGCGCCTCCGCACCGACGAACGCGTGCGGGTGCTCGAGCGCACGAACATCCGAACGGCCGACGCAGCGACAGTGGGCGGGCCGTACGACGTCGTCGTGATCGACGTGTCGTTCATCAGTCTTGAGAAGGTGCTTCCGGCAGTTCTGCCGATCGTGAGCGGCTCCGGCGTCGTGTTGGCTCTGGTTAAGCCTCAGTTCGAAGCCGGTAAAGGACGTGTCGGTAAGAAGGGTGTGGTGCGTGATCCTGCCGTGCACCGCGACGTCCTCGAGGCGGTCGCGGCTCTGGCGGACGGGGAGGGATGGGTGGTGCGGGGACTCACATGGTCGCCCATCACCGGTCCCGAGGGTAATATCGAGTTCTGGATATGGCTCGCCCGCACGGGTGAGCCCGTCACCGACACGCCCGAGAGCGTCGTCCGGATGGCTCATGAGGTACTGGGAGGCTGACGTGCGGATACTGCTCGTACCGAATCCCGCGAACCCGCGCTCCGTCGCGGCGACGAGGCAGGTGAGCGCGCGCCTCACCGCGCTCGGCTACGAGCCGTTCCTCGACGCCGAGGATGCGGAGGCGTGCGATCTGGTGGGACACGGGGTCCCCCGCTCGGAGATCGGCGAGCCCGAGCTGTCCATAGCGCTCGGCGGCGACGGCACCATCCTCAAGGCGGTGCACCTGCTCGGTGTCAGCGAGGTGCCCGTGCTCGGCGTGAACCTCGGACGGCTCGGCTTCCTCTCCGGAGCCGGCGGAGACCGGCTCGATGACGTCCTCGATGCCGCGCTCGCGGGAGAGCCACGGGTTGAGCGTCGGCAGACGATCGAGGGCATCGTGCGTCTCGGCGGGCGCGACGCCGGAAGCTACCGGGCGCTCAACGAGGTCTTCGTCGGCCGCGGCGGGGGAGCGCGCGGCGTGGAGCTCGAGGTGGCCGTGAACGAGACACCCGTGGGTCGCTGGGTGTGCGACGGTCTCGTGGTCGCCACGCCCACCGGCTCGACCGCGTACGCGCTCTCGGCGGGCGGACCGATCGTCTCGCCGGACGTGCGGGGGATGGTCATCGTCCCGGTCGCACCGCACACGCTCGGTGTCCGTCCTCTCGTCACCGGTCCCGGCGACATCATCCGTGTCTCGTGCCCCAACCCGGCGCGCGCCGATGCCTGCGTGACCGTCGATGGCGATCAGGTGCCGTGCCGAACGGCGCTCGACAGTGTCGAGATCCGTGTCGGGGACCATGACGTGCGGCTTATGCGCCTCGACGGCCAGGACTTCTACGCGACGCTCTCTCGCGCCTTCCTGGGGGGCTGAGATGCTGCTCGAGCTCCACGTGCGCGGGCTGGCACTCGTCGAAGACGTCTGGCTCGAGTTCGGACCGGGTCTGACCGTGCTCACGGGCGAGACCGGCGCGGGCAAGACCGTGCTCGTCGAGGCGCTCAAACTGCTGCTGGGTGAGCGTGCAGACTCGGGACTCGTGCGGCAGGGCGCCGACGAGGCGGTGGTGGAGGGACGGTTCGCACTCGCCGACCGGGATGTCGTCGTCCGGCGTCGCGTGAGTGCCGAGGGGCGGTCGCGCTGCACCATCGACGGCGAGATGGCCACGGTGGGGATGCTGGGCGAGCTGCTCGGCTCGCAGGTGGACCTGCACGGTCAGCACGAACACCAGGCGCTCCTCTCGCCCGCGCGCCACGCGGCGTACCTCGATCGCTTCGTCGGACCGAAAGCGACCGAGGCCCTCGAGGGCTACCGGACAGCCTGGGCGTCGGCGTCCGCGGCGCGCGCCACGCTCGCCGAGCTTGAGGGCGCCCTTGCCGATCGGGTGCAGCGTACCGAACGGCTACGGTTCGTCATGCAGGACATCGACGCTGTGGCACCCCGGGAGGGCGAAGACGACGAGCTTCAGGCGCGTCTCCCGCGTCTACGGCATGGGGAGCGGCTCTCGGAGTCGGCGGGGGCGGCGTTTGCCGCGCTGACGGGCGAGGCGGGTGCATCCGACGGGCTCACCGCCGCGATCAGCGCGCTTGCGCATGCGTCGGGCCTCGACCCGGCCCTCGACGGCCTCGCGGACGCGGTGGGGCGGATCGACGTAGAGCTGCAGGAGGTCACGGCGTCACTTCGCCGGTACGCTGAGGCGGTCGAGCACGATCCGGCGGCCCTCGACACCACCGAGCGGCGGCTGTACGAGCTTGCCGATCTCAAGCGCAAGTACGGACCTGCGCTCTCCGACGTGCTGAGAGTCCGCGCAGATGCCGAGCGCGAGCTCGAACTCCTCGATGCGGGTGAGGAGGGTCTGAGCGCCGCACGGGCCGCCCTTGCCGAGGCACTCGATCTGCTCGAGACCGCCGGAGCAGCGCTTTCGGCGGTCAGGGGTGAGGCGCTTGCTCCCTTCACCGACCAGCTGAGCGCCGCGTGCGCCGATCTGGCGCTTCCGAACGCCTCGTTCGCCGTGCTGCGCACGGCGCTTCCCGCCGGGTCGTGGACCGCCGACGGTCCCGAGCGCATCGAGTTCCTGTTCTCGTCGGGCACCGGCGAGGAGCCGCGTCCGCTCGCGCGAGTGGCCTCCGGTGGCGAGGTCTCACGCGTCATGCTGGCCCTCAAGAGCGTTCTCGGCAGCGCCGATGCGGTGCCGGTGCTCGTGTTCGACGAGGTCGACGCAGGCATCGGCGGCGCGACGG
>JAFGUS010000113.1 GCA_016938395.1 Coriobacteriia bacterium
CGAGGTCGGCCTCGTGGTGATGGCAGGCTACATGCGCCTGCTCGGCGCCGAAGTCCTCGAGGCGTTTCCCGGCGCGGTCATCAACCTGCACCCGGCGCTCCTGCCATCGTTCCCGGGTGCGTCGGCCATCCGCGACGCGTTCGAGTACGGCGTGAAGGTCACAGGCGTGACGGTCCACTTCGCCGACGAGGTCTTCGACCGCGGGCCGATCATCTGTCAGGAGGCCGTTCGCATCGAGGAGGACGACACCCTCGCCACGCTCGAGGCGAAGATCCATGAGGTGGAGCACCGGCTGCTCCCCGAGGCCATCGGTCTTATCGCCGCGGGGCGCGTGAGCCTCGACGGCCGCATCGTACGCATCGCCACCTAGAGGGGGAACCATGGACGCCGTCACCATCAAGCGTGCACTCGTCTCGGTCACCGACAAGACCGGCGTGGCCGAGTTCTGCAAGGCGCTCTCCGACGAGTTCGGCGTGGAGATCGTCTCGACCGGCGGTACCGCCAAAGCGCTCGAGGCGGCCGGCGTGTCCGTGCGTCCGATCGACGACCTCACGGGCTTTCCGGAGATGATGGACGGCCGGGTGAAGACGCTCCACCCCAAGGTGCATGGCGGCCTGCTCGCACGGCGCGACTCGGCAGAGCACATGGCCCAGGCCGAGGCGCACGGCATCGGTCTTATCGACCTTGTGGTCGTGAACCTCTACGCGTTCGAGGCCACGGTGGCGCGCGAGGGCGTGGCGCTTGAGGACGCGGTGGAGAACATCGACATCGGTGGGCCGAGCATGCTGCGCTCGGCGGCGAAGAACTTCGAGTCGGTGACCGTGGTGACCGACCCGGCCGACTACGGCACCGTGCTCGAGGAGATGCGCGCCACGGGTGGGGCCACCACGCGCGAGACGCGCCGTCGGCTGGCGTCGGCCGCCTTCCACCTCACGAGCTCGTACGACAGCGCGATCTGGATGTACCTGTCCGAGTACGGCAAGGCGCGCTTCCCCGATGAGGTGCGCTTCCGGCTCGAGAAAGTGCAGAGCCTGCGCTACGGCGAGAACCCGCACCAGGACGCGGCCTTCTACCGCTTCGCCGACGGCAAGGAGCACACGCTCGCCCGCGCCACACAGCTGCAGGGCAAGGAGCTCAGCTACAACAACATCCTCGATACCGACGCATGCTGGACGGCGGTCCGCGAGTTCGAGGAGCCGGCGTGCGTGATCGTGAAGCACACCAACCCCTGCGGCGTCGCGATCGCGGGCGACCTCGTGACCGCGTACCTGCGCGCGCACGAGAGCGACCCGGTCTCGGCATACGGCGGCGTCATGGCGTTCAACCGGCCCGTCACGGCCGACGTCATCCGCGCCATTTTCGAGAACAAGCAGTTCGTCGAGGTGATGATCGCGCCCGAGTACGAGCCCGACGCGCTCGAGCTGCTCGATGAGAAGCGCAAGCTGCGGGTACTCGCCACCGGCGGCATCAGGCCGGTTGGCGGCCACTACGAGTCGCGCGCCGTCGAGGGCGGCATGCTCATCCAGGACTCGGACAGCGTCACCGAGGACCCGTCGCGCTTCCGCGTGGTCACCATCGCGCAGCCGACCGCTGCCGAGATGGAACAGCTGCTCTTCGCCTGGCGCGTGGTCAAGAGCGTGAAGAGCAACGCCATCCTGCTCGCCAAGGACTTCGCCACCATCGGCGTGGGCGCGGGCCAGATGAACCGTGTGAACTCGGCGCGCATCGCCGTTGAGGCGGCGGGCGACAAGGTGCGCGACGCGGTCTGCGCATCGGACGCCTTCATGCCATTCCCCGACACGCTCGAGGTCTGTGCCGAGGCCGGTGTGACCGCTTTCATCCAGCCCGGCGGGTCGATCCGCGACGACGAGGTCATCGCGCGGGCCAACCGCCTCGGCGTGTCGATGGTGTTCACGGGGTACCGGCACTTCCGGCACTAGGCCCGCCGATCGAGAACCTCTAGCGCCTACTCCTGCACCAGGTGCACGGTTCGCGTGGGGAAGGCGAAGTCGATCCCCTCGGCAGCGAAGCGTTCGTGTAGACGCCTGATGAACTCGCTCCGCAGTAAGTACTGGTCGCCGTAGTCGGTGACGCGCAGAACGGCGAGCATCGTTATCTGCGAGTCGGCGAACGCGCGGAAGCGCACGATCGGCTCGTAGTCGGTCATCTCCGGGTGCAGCTCGGCCATCACTGCGCCGGCCACCTCGGTGGCGGCCGCCTCTGCGCGATCGAG
>JAFGUS010000013.1 GCA_016938395.1 Coriobacteriia bacterium
ATGGGGAGGTACTGAGCGCTGAAACGCCGACTGATCACATGCCTCACGCTCGTCGTGCTGATGACGACGTCTCTGCCCGCAGGCGGCGCGTCGGCACAGGCGGTCGAAACCACGGCGCGCGTCATCGTGGGGTGGGACGGAGCGCGTGAGGAGGTCCTCGCACTCCGTGCGCTCGGCACACGCGGGCTCGGCCTGGAGCGCAGGCTCTTCGGCGGACGCGCGGGCACGGTTCGGGTGCCGTCGGGCTGGGAGCCTGAGGCGTTCGCGCGGCTGCTTGAGACGATCCCCGGCGTGGCCTACGCCGAGCCCGATTACCCGGTGCGCGCCGTCTGGACCCCCGACGACCCCCTCTTCGCGGTGGCGCCCAGGGACGCGTACCAGTGGGCGCCGCGTCGCATACAGGCCGAGGAGGCATGGGACCTCGCCCGTGGAGCCGGCGTGCTCGTGGCCGTGGTCGACACCGGGGTCGATCTGGACCACCCCGATCTGGTGGACAACATCGAGGCGCACCTCGGCTGGGACTTCGTCAACGGTGATGGTGATCCGAGTGACGACAACGGGCACGGGACGCACTGCGCCGGGACGGTAGCCGCGGTGACCGACAACGCCACCGGCATCGCCGGGATGGCGCCGGAGGCCCGCATCCTGCCGGTGAAGGTCCTCGACAGCGGGGGCGGGGGCAGCACGTCCACCCTCGCCGAGGGCATCGACTACGCCGTCGCGCAGGGCGCCGACGTCATCAGCATGAGCGTTGGAGGCGCAACAGGCAGCACGACCCTTCGGCTCGCTGTCAGCAATGCGGCGGCCGCGGGCGCGGTACTGGTCGCCGCCTCCGGCAACGAGGGCGCGGGGACGGTCCTCTATCCGGCCGCCTATGCCGAGTCGCTCTGTATCGGTGCGACAGATGCGGGCGACGCGCGAACGTCGTACTCCAACTACGGAACCGCGCTCGATCTCATGGCACCCGGAGGCACGGCATCGCAGGCGATCATATCGACGGTGAGAGACGGCTACGGCGTCAAATACGGTACCTCGATGGCAACGCCGCACGTGGCCGGTCTTGCGGCTCTGCTCATCGGCGAGCGTCCGCACCTCTCGCCCGGGTCGGTGGCCACACTGCTCTCCGCCACGGCAGTGGACCTCGGTGCACCCGGGTGGGATATCTACACGGGAAGCGGTCTCGTTCAGGCGCGTGCCGCTGTTGACCACATGCTCTCCGACGCCACTCCGCCGACGAGCGTTGCGACTACCGGGGTGGCCCTTCCTGAGGGCGTCGCTGTCACGATCACCGCCGATGACATCGGGCTCGGCGTCGACCGCGTGGAGTGGGTTCTCGGCGAGGGCACCTCCGGCCGGGGAGCCTACGTTGAGATCACAACTCCTGGGTGGCACACGCTCCAGTACGCGGCCGTCGACATCGCGGGCAACCGGGAGGCCACGCGTGCGGTCTCCTTCGAGGTGACCGACACGCTGCCGCCGGTGACGGTGA
>JAFGUS010000114.1 GCA_016938395.1 Coriobacteriia bacterium
GTCACGTGCGGGTCGTGGCAGTCGACGCATTCGGCGTGGGGCGCGCCGCCGATATCCGTGCCGGTCTCGGTGTCGGCGTGATCACCCGTCGTGTCGGACGGGTCGTGCGCGTAGTCGGGGGCGGCCTTGGTGGCCACGTCCTTGGCACCGTCGGCCCGCGTGCCGGTCGTCCCGTTGCCGTGGCACTGGTAGCAGAGGCTCTCCTCCTGGGACAGGGTGTCGTCAGTTGTCGAGTCGTTCTCGCGCGCGCCGGCGTTCGGCGTCCACGTCCCGACCTTCTCGGAGCCGGTAGGCGCGGTCCAGGCGGTGAGCCGCGCGTAGTCCGACGCGTGCGGATCGTGGCAGTGCTTGCACAGCGCCGGCTGACCGCCTGTGGCCGGCGTGTAGTGGTTCGACTCCCCAGCTCCAAGCGTCGTGAAGCCGCTCTTGTCCCACCCCGGGAAGTACGGCGCGGTGAGGGTGCTGAAGGCGATCCGGTAGGGGACGAGCGTGGTCGCGTCGGTCGTCGCACCGGCCGGGTCGCCGTCGTGGCAGTCGAGACAGAAGGCGGTCATGTCGGTGGGCGTGCTCTTGGTGTTCGACGGCGTGCTCACGCGCGAGACGCTCCAGGCGCCCGTGCCGCCCTCGGTCACGCTGTGGACGTTGTGGCAGCTCGCACAGGCAAGTGAGCGGCCGGTCGCGGCCGGTGTCACCGGATGGGCGGAGGCGCGCCCGAACTCGGCCTCCACATCCCGGTCGTTCCAGGCGAAGGGCGCTGCGTAGCCAGTGGCCACCTTGTCCTCCGCCGAGCTCGCGCTGTGGCACGCGAAGCAGAGCTCGGCTCCCGCATACCATCCCGCGTCGTCATCGCCACGGTAGGCGATGAGCTTGTCCGCGGCGCTCGCGTGCTTGGCGTGGCAGGCCAGGCACTGCACCTGCGGGTAGCCGGCCGCGCCTGTCTTGCCGTAGTCGTTGCTGTACAGCACGCCCGTGCCGTGGGCAGCAGCAGCGTAGCCACCCTCGTTGTGGTCGCCTGCTGTCGCCGCGTAGGCGCCGTCATCACCGACGTAGGTGATCGGGGTGGCGTCATCCCCGTGGCATGCGAGGCAAAACGCGGCGTTCTCCCCGCTTTCCGGGTTCAGGGTGTCGTCGTTGTAGCTGTAGTAGGTGTAGGTGGGAGCGTCGGCTGTTCCCCCCGTCTGCACGCGGAGCATCTTGCGGTAGCTGCTTGATGCCACATACGTGCCGGCGTTGTCGTAGTAGTACGGCGAGCGGTGCGGGCTGTGGCAGGCGTCGCACTCGGTCTTGTCAGCTTCCATCTTCGCGCTGCGGTGATCGCTTCCGACGCTTTGTCCGGCGTACTCGCCGAACTCGGCTTTGATGTTGTAGGTGCTCTTGTCGCCGATGTCGGTCTCAGGGGAGCTGGCCGCGCTCGAGGCGTGGCAGACGTAGCACAGCTCCA
>JAFGUS010000115.1 GCA_016938395.1 Coriobacteriia bacterium
CAGGGCGAGAGCGAGCAGCAGAGCGCGGTTCATTCGACATCCCCTTTCGCGAGGTCCGACACCGGTATTCTCGCACGACGGATGGACGCCGCCCTACTTCACCCGCACCATCGACTCGGCCACCGCGGCCACCATGCCCGGCGAAACGCCCTCGCCCACCACGTAGTGCTCGCCCGCCGCGCGCGTCGCCAGGTGCGGCCCCTGCCCCATGCCGTCGCCCAGACCCGCATTGTTGAAGGAGCGCGCCATCAACGCCGGCAGATCGCCGAAGCGCAACCCTGTGTAGCCGAAGTCCGGCGCGTCCTCACCGTAGTCGCTCGCGATGATGATGACGTACGAGAGCCGCCGGTCGGCCTGGGTGTAGTCGACCACAGCCGACTGGTACTCGTAGTTAGTGGCCTCGTCGATCGCGAAGCCCTCCGGCAACCGTGTGGGCGCGTAGACCGCCATCACCTCAACACCCCACTCGCGGCCGTTGGCCACCAGTTGGTCGGCGATCAGGGAGAAGAAAGGGTCCACCTCCACCGGCACGACGAACTCCACCCGCTCGGCCAGCTCGGTTGAGACCGCGGGCACCGCCTCCAGGAGCGCGGCCTCCGACGCATCGATGAAGCGCTCCTCGTGCGCCGTCGTCCAGCCATCCCCATCGCGCACCAGCGCCACGAGCACGCGGTCACCGCTCACGCTGCCCTGCAGGTCGCCCACGGCCGTCGTGCCCTGCACGTAGAGCTGCCACACGTAGAAGTCCTCGGTGATGCCGGTGGCCGCGTGTGCGGCGTCAAGAAGCGCGGCACGATCGGGATCGTCGGTGACCGCCTCCGCGATGTCGCGGATGGGCAGCCCGTCGTTTGGCGACGCGGGCGCCGACTCGGGCTCCGTGACCGACTGCCCCTGCGGCTCGGCAGGCGGCGTATCGGCGCTCGGCACCTCGTCGGCACGCACACATCCCCACACCGTGAGCAGCAGCGCCGCCACGACCAGGACCCTGAGCGCCTTCATCCGATCCCCTTCCGCGTACAAGCGCTGGCAGAGCGTGTCGAGTTCTGTGTTCCCGAAGCGAGGCCGCTTCCACGTCACGCCGTATGCGATGATTGACTGGCAGAGCATCGTTCGGCCGATCGTGCTGCCACACATCGTACTCGGCGAGGAGGCTACCCATGAAGCGGTCCACACACATCCGGAGGTTCATCATCGCACTCGCGATGGCGTTGGTGGTCCACCTCCTGATGGGGTGCGAGTGGCTCGACTTCTTCGGCAACGCCGGCGCGGAGCGAATCGAGGCCGAGAAAATCCGCGAGGAGATGGGTCAGCAGCTGGCCGAGAGCCAGAAGCTGGAAGAGTTCAAGCAGGTCGAGTCGGACCAGGCGCTTCCCTCAGGCCATGTGCTCTCGGTGCGCGTGAACTGGGGCGTCGACACCGACGCCACCGTGTGCACGGTGCGGATCGAGAACCCCCGCAACAACTGGTACGACTACATCGAGGACACCACCACGAGTGACAGTCTCGGCAGCGGAGGCAGGGCCTTCGGCGACTACCCGTTCACCGCGGAGAACTTCAATCGGCAGATGGACACCCAGTACTACCCCGAGCCCGATGACATCGCGGGTGTGTGCGAGTTGACGGTGAATCTCAACAACGGCGCCAGCGAGCGCGTGCAGATCTTCTGGGATGGCGCGGCCGGGGCGTTCAGTCCCAACCTGCTGAACATCCCGCTGTAGGAGGCGACGCGGAGCATCGCCGCTGCACGCTACGTAGTCGATGCCACCCCGCCTCCTTCGGGTACCATCACACGGGGCGCCGCCTGCCTGCCCGAGGGGGTGCGGGCCGCCCTGTTCGGCAGAACGGCGATTGGAGACACATGGCAAGCGGCACGGGAGATCCGGTCCTTCGCGTGCGGGGCCTCACGAAGAACTACGGCGACCTCAAGGCCGTCCGCGGCATCGACTTCGACGTGGCGCCCGGCGAGATCTTCGCGCTCATCGGCCCCAACGGCGCCGGCAAGACGACCACGCTCCGCATGGTGGCGACCATCCTTAGGCCCACGAGCGGAGAGATTGTGGCCGACGGATTCGACGCCGTCAGGGAGCCCGCACGCATGCGCCGGATCATCTCGTACCTGCCCGAGGAGGCCGGCGCCTACAAGAACCTCCGCGCCATCAGCTACTTGAAGTTCGTCGCCGACATCTTCTTCGACGACCGCGAGCGCGCAGCGCGCGCCGTTGAGGTGGGCCGCGAGGTCTCCGGCCTCGGCGACCGCCTGCACGACAAGCTCGGCAGCTACTCCAAGGGCATGACCCGCAAGCTGCTCCTCGCGCGCACCGTCATGACCGAGCCCACGCTCGCCATCCTCGACGAGCCCACGAGCGGCCTCGACGTGATCAACGCGCTCGAACTCCGCGAGCGCATCAAGAAGCTCGCGGCCGGCGGCATGTCGGTGCTGCTGTCGAGCCACAACATGCTCGAGATCGAGTTCCTCTCCGACCGCGTCTCGATGATCGCCGACGGCGTCATCCACGCCACCGGCACGCCCGCCGAGCTCAAGGGCCGCTACGGCGCCGAGAACCTGGAGCAGGTCTTCGCGCGCGTGGTCGCCGACCGGAAGGCGGTGACCGCATGAGGCGCTTTGTGGTGATGCTCAGGAAGGAGCTCGCCGAGCTCCTCACGCTGCAGATCCTGCTGCCATTCGTGGTGGTCATCGTCATGTTCGTGGCGCTCGGCCAGACGATCTCGAGCCTCGGTGCCGACGAGGCGGGCGCCTCACGGCTCGCCGTTGCCGACCGTGACGGCGGGCCGTACGCGCAGGTGGTGGTTGCCGCCCTCGGACAGACCGGTTTCGAGCCCGTGATGGTGGAGGGCGACATTACCGAGGAGTCGGTGCGCGGTCTCCTGGACGAGGCTGACGCGAACATCCTTGTCGAGATCCCCGAGGGCTTCTCGGCATCGCTTTCCGCAGGCACGCCGCAGCAGCTCCCCTCCTGGACGCGTGTGAGCAACTTCTCGTTCATCGGCAACAACGACATCTCGTCGTTTGGCGGCGCGATGGCGGTCGTCAACTCAACGGTGGCCGCATCGATCGCCGCCGAGGCCGCGCCGGGCGTTCCCGCAGTGGTGCTGCAGCAACCGGTTGCCCCTGCCGAGCACGTGATCATCGGTGAGAACTCGGCCGAGACGCCCGTGATGGCGGTGATGGCGTTCGTGAGCCAGCAGACCACGTTCATCCCCATCGTGCTGTTCGTGGTGATCATCTTCGCGTCACAGATGATCGCCGTGGCCATCGCCACCGAGAAGGAGAACAAGACGCTCGAGACGCTGCTCTCCTACCCGGTGAGCCGCGCGAGCATCGTCACGTCCAAGATGGTGGCGGCAGGCCTCGTGGCGCTGCTCTCGGCCGGCGCGTACATGATCGGCATGCAGCAGTACATGTCGGGCATCGAGACCGGTCTGGCAGGCGACTCGGCGGGCGACCGCGCCGCGGCGGCGACCGAGGTGGCCATGCAGCAGCTCGGCCTCACGCTCAGCCCGGCCGACTACGCGCTGCTCGGGCTCACGCTCTTTGCCGGCATCCTCGTGGCGCTCTCGATCTCGATCATCCTCGGCGCGTTTGCCGAGAACGTGAAGTCGGTGCAGGCGCTGCTCACGCCGCTCATGGTGCTCATGCTGATCCCGTACTTCCTCACGCTCTTCCTCGACCTGTCGGTGCTCCCGGACGCAGCGCGTATCGCGGTGATGGCCATCCCGTTCACGTATCCGTTCATCACCGGGCCCAACCTGTTCCTCGGCAACTACGGGATCGTGTGGTGGGGCATCGGCTACCAGCTCGTGTGGTTCGCGGTTTTCGTGACGATCGCGGCGCGCGTCTTCTCGAGCGACCGCATCCTCACGATGAAGCTCTCGCTCGGCAAGAAGCGGCGGTAGGGGGGCGGGGGGCGCTTCGCGCTCCCCAACGCCCGCGCGCGCTACCCCACCGCCCCCACGATGCGGTCGATCGCCTCGTCGAGCACCGCGCGCGTGGTGGCGAAGTTGAGGCGCGCAAAACCTGCCCCGTGCTCGCCGAAGTCGGGACCGGCGCCGAGTGCCACCTTCGCGTGCTCGAGCAGCCACGCCGCCGGGTCGTCCCCCAGGCCGTAAGCGCGGAAGTCGAGCCAGGCGAGGTAGGTGGCATCCGGCGGGTACACGCGCACGTCGGGCAGTTCGGCTGCGAGACGCGCGAGCAGGTGATCGCGCTGGCTTCCGAGGAAGGCCACCGTCTCGGCCAGCCATGGTTCGCCCTCGGTCCACGCGGCATGCGTGGCCACCGCGCCCGGCGTGCTCACGCCGCCGAGCAGATGGCCCGGCAGCTCGGCCACCTTGGCCGCGATCCGCTCGTCGCCGATGTGCGCCACCGCGCACCGGAGCCCCGCGAGGCTGAACGCCTTGCTCGCCGCGGTCACCGTGACGGTGCGGTCGGCCACGAACGGGAAGCCCGCAGCGATGGGGGCGTGCGGGAAATACCCGCCGGGCAGCACCACATCGGCCCAGATCTCGTCGCTGATCACGAGCAGGTCTCGCTCGCGGGCCACCTCGGCGACCGCCGCGAGCTCGTGAGGGCCGAACACGCGTCCGGTGGGGTTATGCGGACTACATAAGAGCACCGCGCGGGTGCGCGTGCCGTTCGCAGCCGCGCGCTCGATCGCTTCCTCAAGCGCGTCGCGCTCGAGGCGCCAGCGCTGCAGCTCGAGCGGACAGTCCACCACGCGGCGCCCGACGCTCTCGATGCACCGGAAGAACGGCGGGTAGACCGGCGTGAAGAGCACCACGCCGTCGCCCGGCTCGGTACCGAGCCAGAGCGCCAGGTCCACGGCCTGGAGCACGTCGGTGAAGACGCGCACCTGCGCCGGGTCCGGCCGCCAGCCGTGCCGGTCGCCGTACCAGTCGGCGAACACCTCCGGCAGCGCCGCCTGTGCCCCGAAGTTGTAGCCAAAGTCGCCGCGCTCGACGAGGTCGCGAAGCGCCGCGACGACCGGCGGCGCCGGGGGCAGGTCCATGTCAGCCACCCAGAGCGGGAGGACGTCGGTGGGGTAGCGCGTCCACTTGATTCCGGTGAGCGCGCGCAGGCGCGCGAGGTCGGCGGCGAAGTCGGGGTTCGGAGACCCGGTGTGTCCCGGAGCGCCTGCATGTGTCACGAGCGGTCATCCTCCCCGAGAGCGTCGGTGCCGGAGTTGCGCCGATGAAGCCGATCCTCAAGCGAGTGTCTCGCCGGTCTGAGTTCCGGATGCGCTTGCTCCAGCCACCGCAGTACCGTCTCGCGCAGTTCCTCGGTTTCGAGCACCAGGTCAGCAACGTCCCTCTCGGTGGCAATGCCGATGCCGTCGTAGTCAACGGTGTTGCGTTTCGAACGACACGCGTCGAGGTAGTCAGCGGTTTCGGCCACCCCAAAGCCCAGGATGAACGGGAGCGCCAGGATGGTGGTGTGATGATGCGCTGTGCCGGAGGTCCGATACCCCTCGGCACGAAGCGCCACGGTGGCAAGCTGCAGTGCGGCGTTGTACGCGGTGGCAAAGCGCCGATCAGCCGACAGACACTCCACGCGGGCATCGGCAAGATCGCGTTCCACCACCCTCAACAGATCCTCGATTTCCGATGGTGCGACAGGCAGTTGCCGCAGCCGACCTCTAGCGAGCAACTGCCGCAAGCTCATCGTCATCACCCGCCAGCCAAAGCTTCGGTTCCGCCATGACCGTTGAGACGAAGTGATCGCCGGCCGCGAGACGCTCTCTCAGCTCGGCTTCGGTCATCACGACGATGTTCGGTTCGCGGCCGATGCCCCGGAGCGCCGGCACGAGACGCGCTGCCACATCGCGCAGACCGAGAGGACCGACCACGAACACATCGAGATCGCTCTCAGCCGTGTCCGTGCCCGCTGCAACAGAGCCGAAGATGAACGCCAGCCGGATGTCGGGAAGATCCGCAAGTGCATCACGCAGACGGTCCCCGAGACCCGTCGTCGCCAGGAGCGCTTCACGGATGCCGGCGAAGGCCGGATGTCCCGCGTTGACCGTGTACTCGACTTGGCGACCGCGTGTCTCACGTGCCACGAGTCCAGCCTCCTCCAAACGCTTGAGCTCGCGCTGGACAAGATAGAGTGAACCTCCTGATGCCTCCACCAGTTCCTTCTGGATGTAGGTGCGCTCCGGGTCGCGCGCGAACACCCCGAGGAGGGATGCCAGCGTCGGCGTAGCGAAGATGCTCGTGATATCAGTCATACCAACTCCATTGGTCTTGACACCAATCTCGTTGGTATTATCATACACCCGCGCTCGGGTCACTGCAACAGAGGGCCGCCTGCCCGATCCCTCACCCCTCCGGCCAGCATCCGAGCACACGACGCAGCGCCACGAGCTGCCCGAGATGGTAGGCGTTGTGGTCCGCCGTGAGCAGCAGCTCGCGGAGGTAGGTCTGGCCGCTACCCGTCGGCACCGGCGCGAACAGGTCCGTGCCCTCGTCGAGCGCGAGAGCCTGCAGCGCGCGCACGTCGGCCTGAAACGCCGCGATGCTCGCATCCCACGCGGCATCGTCCGGCGGCGCCGCCTCGGCCGGCCAGTACTCTTCCATCGATATCGGCTCCACGTAACCGGGGTCAACGCAGAACGCGAGGATGTCGGCCTGCGCCAGGCGCAGGTGCTCGAGGAACTCCCAGCCCGAATGCGCAAAGCCCGCAGGCGTCACGCCGCGGAGCTCGGGCGGGAAGTCGGCAACCGTCCGGCCGAACCCGACGTGGGCGGCCTCCCAGTCCAGTTGCCGAGCCAGAAGCTCGCGGAGGTGCTGCATGGCGATCACTCGCAATCGGGTCGGGGTTGCCGAGGGCGCTTCAGGCTTCCAGGAGAACGTACCCCGTTCGCTACCCGAGTGCCTTGCGCATTCGACCTACGCCCAGGTACATCGGCACGGGCCTCGGGCGCACCGGGCTGCCGCCCACGACCGGCCTGCCGATCGACTTGAAACCGAACCGTTCGTAGAACGGAACGACGGCCGGCAACGCATCCACGACGGCCGCCGTGCACCCGATTCGCTCGGATTCGCCCAACGTGATCGTCAGGGCCGCGTGAACCAATCCGGCTCCCATGCCGATACCCTGCACGCGCCGGTCCACGGCAAGCCGTCCGATGCGGATCACCGGAATCTCCTCGTATCCGTCCGGGGCATACAAGACCCCCGAATCGTTGCTCAGTGATGCCGCGGCCAGTGTGAAGTAGCCGACCACCCGCCGCGTGGCATCGTCGATGGCAACGTACGTGATGCCCAGGTGGTGTCGGGTCTGGTTCTGCCAGGCGTAGCGTTCGATGAAGACATCCAGCGACGGCTCGCCGCACCGGAACCCTTTGCGCACGTCCGAGCGCTCGAGCGGCCTAATCTGCATCGCCGTGTCGCTGCATGAGGTCCCGCAGCGCCTGCGTGGGTTCACCCGGGTCCTCGATGTCCGCCACGATCCACTCCCACGTCTCCGCATCCACCACGATGCGCTGCGGGATGAAGTACTCGGCGGGCATCTCATCCAACGTGTCGAGATGCGCCTCGATCGCATCCTCGATCAGTCGGCTCTTCTTCAGGCCCGTTTCCCGCGCCACTTGGTCGAGCCGCTTGCGCGTGGCCTCGCTGATCTGGGCCGAGATCTGCACGTAATCCGCCATGGTCATCGCCTCCGTAGGAAATCCTACGGAAATGTAGAAGCGGAAGCAAGATGGACGACCGAGCAAATCTGACCGAGCGGGCTCGGCTGCCCCCTACACCCCGTACCAGACGGCGTACCCGCGCTTGCGGAGGCTCAGCGCGCGCTGCTCCTCGGCATGCTCGGCCTGCGTGCGCGTCTCGTAGTGCTGCCAGCTCTGATAGAGCCGGGGCCGCAGCTTCACGCCGTACTGGCGGACGTAGCGATTTGCCTTGTAGCCGGCGAGGTGCTGCCGGAAGCGCTCCTCGGGAGTGAGCGCAGAAGAGCCCACGTACACGCACGGCTTGCCGTCACACCAG
>JAFGUS010000116.1 GCA_016938395.1 Coriobacteriia bacterium
CCACGGCATGCTCGAGAACGCCGTGCATCACGCGCTCGCCGGTCGGCAGGTCGGTCGAGCGGCTGACCTCGTCGAGGCGGCGCTTCCTGAACTTCGGCGACGCAGACGCAACCGCGTCCTTCGTTCCTGGCTCGGCGCCCTGCCCGAGAGCGAAGTTCGGACCAGGCCGGTGCTGAGCACGGTAATGGCGTGGACGCGACTGGTCGCAGGAGACCTGGATGGCGTCGAGGGTTGGCTAGGCGATGCCGAACGCGCCTTCAAGGCCATGCCCCTTGACGCTCCGATGGCGAGCGACGAGCTCCGGACCCTTCCCGCCTGGATCTCGATCTACCGGGCTGCCGCCGCGCAGGCTCGTGACGACGTGACCGGGACGGCTGCACACGCCCGGCATGCACTCGAGCTGGCCGGTCCGGAGGACCACCTCGCCATCGCCGGAGCCGCAGGCTTTCTGGGCTTGGCCGCATGGGGGGCTGGCGACCTCGAGACCGCTGTGGAGACGTACTCGGAGACGGTGCGGAGCCTGCACGCCGCGGGACACATCGCCGACGAGCTTGGGAGCACGGTGGTCCACGCGCAGATGTGGATGATTCGTGGCCAGCCCCGGATGGCGCGACGGCTCTACGAGCGTGCCCTGAGGACGGCCCAGCAGGATCCCGGCGCCGCTTCCACCATTCTTGGTGACCTGCACGTCGGGTTGAGCGAGGTCCTGCTGGAACAGCGTGACCTGGAAGCAGCGGCGCACCACCTTCAGACGAGCAAGGAGCTGGGCGAGGGGGCCTCCTTCCTCGAGAACCGCCACCGGTGGTACGTCGCCATGGCCGGACTGCGGGGTGCCCAGGGGCACCACGAGACCGCGGTCGAACTGCTGGACCAGGCCGAGTCGAAGTACCTGCGCGGCTTCTTCCCCGACGTGCGCCCGATCCCCGCGATGAGGGCCTTGATCCACATCGGCCAGGGGCTCGTGGACGAGGCGTGGGTCTGGGCGAGTGAGCACCAAGTGACGGCGGTGACGGAACCGACCTACCTGAACGAGTTCAACCTGCTCACGCTCGCACGGCTGCTCGTCGCGACGGCACGGTCTGAGGGCAAGTCGACAGAAGTCCGAGGCATGATGCCGACGCTGGTTCGGCTGCTCGAGGAGGCCGAAGCCGGGGGCCGCGTGCGGAGCGTGGTCGAGATTCTGGTCACCCAAGCGCTCGTGCTCGAGTCGCTCCACAACCGTGTCGAGGC
>JAFGUS010000117.1 GCA_016938395.1 Coriobacteriia bacterium
CGCGTTCACGAGAACCAATGCCGTTGTCCTAGCGGGGTGGGTCGCCGCGAACAGCACGCCGATGAAGCCCGCCATGTCCGATGCGGCCACGGCAGCACGCTGTGACCCAACCGCGTCGAGCACGGCGGACAGATCCTCGGTCCAAGACTCGACCGTGAGCGGAGCGGCCAGGGCCACCGGATCCGACAGGCCAACGCCGCGCTTGTCGAACATGATCACCCGCGAGAACGAGGCCAGCCCCTGGAAGAAAGCCGCCGAGAGCGGGTCCTCCCATAGCAACTCGAGGTGCGTAGCCCAGTGGGGCATCCAGACGAGATCGGTCTCGCCCTGACCGAACATCTGATATGCGATGTGCGCATCCCCGGCCCTGGCGTACTTCGTTTCGGGTATTGCCGCCACGGCCGCATCTCATCACCCTGGGCAGTCGTGGACAACCGCTCGCCCGCCCGGCGACGGCCCCGGTCGTAGATGAGGTCGCCCTCACGAACGACCCGATGGCCGATGCGGTCATTGCCTAGGTACGCGTACTGAGCCTCAGGAACCTCATCCCGGCGGCCATGGCCACCAGCGTTACTGACCGACCGACCCTGGCGTTTCGCGCCGCGTTCTTTCCGCTTGCCATCGCAAACGCGCACGGATTGCCCGAACCGCGCTCGGGCCGCCAGCGAGGCCGGCGGTACAGATCGCCGCGGCGCGAGATCGGTTCGGGGCGGGGCCGACGCTTGGCTCCGACGCTTGTCTGCTTGCTCCCGTCGTGGTGCTCAGGCACGCGAACACGTGGTTCAGGTGAGCGACACGCCGTCACCTGCGCGGATCGTGCCCGTCGACTCCACGATGGCGTACACCCCGGCGCAGGGGTACCGACCACCTGCCACATCGAGCCTGTTCTGCCGGGCGAGTGTGCGGAGAACCTCGCTGTCCTTTGGTAGTTCGTCCTGCGCAAGCGTGGTCATCACACATCGGGGATCGGGGATGGCGACACCCAGGCGTACGCCGTCACCGACCTGGAGCCCGTGACCGGTCCAGCCGTTCTCGAGGAACCCAGCCTCGTGCGTGTCCACGATGACATTCATGCGAAAACGACGTTCGTCGAACCGGCTCTCGGGACGGAGTTCGTACAACCGGCCGAGGGTGGAGGTTGTCAGGACGGACACTGGGAAGAGATCGAAGAACGCGCCCACGGGGACCGCCGAAGGTAGACCGGCCTCGGCGAAGAGCGCCGACCCCAGCTTCGACTCGGTCACCGTGTCACGGTGGCCTTCGGGATCCAAGTCCTCGATGTCCGGGTGGTACTGGTCGATGGTGAAATCCTCGGGCGCAGCCTGCGCGAGCTTTACCGCGCGTCCCAAGAAGCCCGAGAGGCTGGCATCAGCATCAGGAGCGTCGCTCCTGACCGAAGTCCCGTCCGGCAGCGCGATGCGCACCGGTGGGTGCTCGGCGCCCGACTCGGGGGCCTCGACGAACGCCGCCCGGCACCCCAGCAGGCTCGACCCCAGCCGCGGGGTCTTGCCGCTCAACACCTTGCCCGTCTCTGTGTCGACGAGCGCGTAGGCGCGGTCGCCCACGAGTCCCGCTTCAGTCACATCGGCGGCATCGAGCTGCTCACCCCGCATGGACTTGACCGGGAATCTCCACAGCGTCTTGACAGCCCCGACAGCCTCACTCATGGCCGCTGTCCTCTCGCGTCAAACGACACTCCATCGTCGCCCGGCTCCCGGTGTGGGGCAAGGGGGCCCGCCGCACGCGACGTTCAGCGCGACTTGACCCGTGCGAACCACCGCTGACCGTGTCGCCGAAGTAGCCGAACTCGACGCTCGCGACGTGCTTGACGAGCCCCAGGAGGTTCGTGCCGGTCGGGACAATCGGGCGGCGGACGTCGTACTCCGAGAGGCCGTCCAGCTTCCACAGCAGCGCGTCGCGGGCAGCCTGGAGATACCGGTGGAGATCCGCCTTCGGCGACTCGGGCATGCGCGACAGCTTCTCATCACCCGGCCGCCTCCTCCCGGGTACGATCGGCGCGATCGGTCCTCAGCCTAAGGACCGGCCGAGCTCGAGGTGGCCAGATGGCTCGTATGCGCTTCGGCATCTTCATGGCGCCGTTCCACCCGGCGGGTGAGAACCCGACGGTGCTGCTGCACAACGACCTGGAGCTGATCGAGCACCTCGATCGGTTGGGGTTCGACGAGGCGTGGATCGGCGAGCACCACTCGGCCGGCACCGAGATCATCGCCTCGCCGGAGATCTTCATCGCCGCCGCCGCCGAGCGCACCAACCACATCAAGCTCGGCACGGGGGTCGTGAGCGCCAGCTACCACAACCCCCTCTGGGTGGCGGAGCGTGCGGTGCAGCTCGACCACATGACACGCGGGCGGTTCATGCTCGGGCTCGGGCCCGGGGCGCTGCCCAGCGACGCGGAGATGATCGGGCTCGACATGCCGCAGACTCGCGAGCTCCTCGAGGACGCCGTCGACGTCATCGTCAGGCTCATGCGCAGCGACGATCCCGTCTCGTTCGAGAACGGTCGCTGGTCTCTACGAGACGCCCGACTCCACCTCCGGCCCTACACCCATCCGCACCCCGAGATCGCCATCGCGGCGGTCGCGTCGCCGTCGGGGCCGAGGCTCGCTGGCCGGTACGGACTCGGCCTTCTGTCGGTCGGCGCGACGACCGCCGCGGGCTTCGACGTGCTCGCGCTGCACTGGGACGTGATGGAGGAGCGGGCTGCCCACTACGGCGTCTCTGTGGACCGAGACGCGTGGCGGCTCGTGGGGCTCATGCACCTCGCGGATACGCGCGAGCAGGCCTACCGCGACGTCGAGCACGGCATCGCCGCGTGGTTCGACTACTTCCAGCGCACGGCCGCGTTCCCTCAGATGTCCGTTGGCGAGGGCACGAGCGTCCGCGAGTTCATCGACTTCGTGAACGAGTCGGGACTGGGCACGATCGGCACTCCCGACGAGGCGGTCGAGCAGATCGAGCGACTGGTCAAGCAGTCGAACGGTGGCTTCGGCTCGTACCTGCAGCTCGCACACGACTGGGCACCGCCTGCC
>JAFGUS010000118.1 GCA_016938395.1 Coriobacteriia bacterium
AGGGATGTCACCGAGACACCTCCTCGAGAGCGCCGGGTCCGAGCACGTACACGCGCGTTCGTGTCGGGTCGGTGTAAAGCCGGGCGGGCTCGGCCGTCAGACCCGCCCCGGCCGGACCCGGAAGTGCCCAAACGTCCATCGGGAATCCCACAGAGCGCTCGTGACGCTCGATAGCGGCTGCGACCTCACGTGGCAGGATGGGATCGTACGCGACCGTCTTCACGCGGCCCGCGATGAACGGCGCCATCAGGCCCGGATTGAGCGTGATCGTCTGCTCGCCCTCGAACTCATCGGTCTCGAGCGCGAGCAGCGTCCGGTACTCCGTGGGTAGCTGGAGCGTGGCCCGGTCACCGACCGCGGCACGCGCCGCGGACACGATGATGGGGTTGATCGCCCGAACACGGCCAATGCGGGCTGCGACTTCTTCGAGACTCTGCGCGACGAAGGGTGCGGGGGCCGGTTGGAGTGCGCCGTGCCGTGCCACGTCCATCGCCAGGGGCACGACGAGCACCGCGAACGCGGCAAGGATGATGATCGGCGACACGCGGTATACGCGCGGCGCCGAGCGGCGTGCCGTGGTCACCAGACGTGCTCCCTCCCCATTGCCGCACGTATCAGGCTATTCCCCGGAGTGGCCCGTCTCGCACTCGCCCGTCCAGCCCGGCGGCTCGTAGATGCAGTACGGCTCGGCCTCCAGGTAGTCGCCGGTGAGCTCGAGCGCACGCGCGCGGCACCCGCCGCAGACGGCCTTGTACTCACACGCGCCGCACTTACCCTTGAGAAGCGAGTAGTCCCGCAGCTCGTTGAACACCTTGCTCTCGGTCCAGATCTGGCTGAACGGCTGCTCCTTGACGTTGCCGAGTTGCATGTCGAAGTAGCCGCACGGCTGGATATCGCCGGTGTGGCTGATGAAGCAGAACGTGATGCCGCCGAGGCAGCCGCGCGTCATCGCATCCAGGCCGTACTCCTCGCGGGTGACCTTCTTGCCTTCGGCCTTGGCGAGCTGCCGGATGATCCGGTAGTAGTGCGGCGAGTCGGTGGGCTTGAAGTGAAGCGGGCTCGTCTTCTGACGGTGGTAAGCCCAGGTGAGCACGCGCTCGTACTCCTCGGGCGGGAGTTCCTGCTCGAGCAGGTCGCTGCCGCGACCGGTGGGCACGAGCATGAAGATGTGGAACGCGTCCACGCCGAGTGATTCGGCCAGGTCGTGGATCTCGTCGATGAGGTGCGCATTGAGAGTGGTGACCGTCGTGTTGATCTGCACGCCCACACCATGGCGCTTGGCCATCTTGATGCCCTCAATCGACTGGTCGAAGCAGCCAGGCTGGCCGCGGAAGCTGTCGTGACCCTCGGCCGTGGGGAAGTCGATGCTCACCGAGATACGCGGGATCTTGTGGGAGGCCATCTTCGCGGCGATGTCCTCGGTGATGAGCGTGGCGTTGGTGCCGATGACCGGCATGGCGCCCTTCTCGTGGCAGTAGTCGATGATCTCCCAGATGTCGGGGCGCATGAGAGGCTCCCCGCCAGTGAGAATGATGATCGGGTTGCTGATGGTGACGATGTCGTCGATGACGCCCTTGATCTCATCGAGCGACAGCTCGCCGTGATAGTGGCCGAACTCGGCCGCGGCGCGGCAGTGCGCGCACGACAGGTTGCAGCTGCGCGTGATCTCCCACGCGATGATGCGCGGCGCCTTGATGCCGGTGCGCTCCTCGTACGCGAGTGCCGCCGGCCCGCCGCCCGGGCGGAAGCCGACCGAGCGGGCGCCGCCGTGACGCTGGCGGTCGCCCGCCCCCGGGCCGCCCGGCACGCCCGCGGGATGACCGACCGGGTGACCTGCGCTCGTAGCCTCCGGACGTGACTCGCTCCGGTCACCCGGTCGGGGCACGCCCGCGGGGTGGCCAGACTGCGGGGGAAGGCTCGAGCGTTCCGCTTCCGAAGGCCGAACGCGAGTGCCTTCCCCCGCGCCCTGGCCGAGCGCGATCCCGACGCCGTCAGTGCCGCACGGCGCCATCGCGTCAGCAAGCTCCTGCTCGTCGATCGTCGGCCGGTCGTCCCCAAACTCGCCTTCGAGCTCGAGGTCCGGCCGCGCGTCGGCGTTGCCTACGTTGTCAGCCATCTACTCGCCTTCCTTGAGCCACTTCGCCGCGTCCTTGGCGTGGTACGTGAGGATGAGGTCGGCGCCGGCGCGCTTGAAGCCGGTGAGCGTCTCGAGCACCACGCGCTTCTCGTCGATCCAGCCGCGTGCGGCGGCCGCCTTCACCATCGCGTACTCACCACTCACGTTGTAGGCGGCCGTCGGGTAGCCGAACTCGTCCTTCACGCGCCGGATGATGTCCATGTACGCGAGCGCGGGCTTCACCATCACGATGTCGGCACCCTCGGCGATGTCGAGCGCCACCTCGCGGAGCGCCTCCTCGCCGTTGGCCGGATCCATCTGGTAGCCACGCCGGTCACCGAAGGCCGGAGCGCTGTCGGCGGCATCGCGAAACGGGCCGTAGTACGCGCTCGCGTACTTGGCCGAATACGCCATGATCGGCACCTCGGCGTACCCCTCTGCGTCGAGCGCCGCGCGGATGGCGCCCACGCGGCCGTCCATCATGTCGGAGGGCGCCACCATGTCCGCGCCGGCCTCGGCGTGGCTCACGGCGGTCTGCGCGAGCATCTCAAGGGTGACGTCGTTCATCACGCAGCCGTGCTCGTCGAGCGCGCCGCAATGGCCGTGCGAGGTGTACTCGCACATACAGACGTCGGTGATGACGGTGAACTCCGGATCGTGCGCCTTGATCGCGCGGATGGCCTGCTGCACGATGCCGTCTGTGGCGAACGCGCCGCTGCCCGCCTCGTCCTTCACGCTCGGGATGCCGAAGAGGATGACCGCCGGGATGCCGAGACCCTTGAGCTCGTCGATCTCGGCGGGGAGCTGGTCGAGCGAGATGTTGAAGACGCCGGGCATCGAGGAGACCTCGCGCCGGACACCTGTCCCGAACTCGACGAACAGCGGGTAGATGAGGTCGGCTGCAGAAAGCGCGTTCTCACGCACCATCGAGCGCAACGCGGCGGTACGGCGCAGACGCCGGGGGCGGTAGGCGGGAAACTCCATCGTGGCCTCCTTCGAGGTCGGTCGGGCGCACGCGGCCGGTCCTGCACGGACCGGGTGCGTACATGACGTGCCTTCCTCCAAACAGTCGAGGCGCCCCGCACGCGCAGGCCGCCTCGACATCACATCCGATGGTGGAGATGAGCGGGCTCGAACCGCCGACCTCTGCGTTGCGAACGCAGCGCTCTCCCAGCTGAGCTACATCCCCATCTGCCACACCCGACCTGGGGCCGAATGCAGATGTATACAATGCCGAGCGATGCTCGCTTTGTCAATCGGCCCCGGGCGCCACCCACGCGGCTGCCGAAACCCTCGGCACGCACGTCGCACGCGCCGTCACGCAGCCCGCCGGGCATCACGCCCCGAGAGCCGCGAAGTGCTGGCCGAGCGCCTGCACGAGCGCCGGCACGGTGTACTCGGAGGGCTCCACCGCAACGTCCATACCCAGCTCGCGCGCCGTGGCCGCGGTGACCGGTCCGATGCACGCCACCACCATACCGCTGAGGTCGATTTCCGCCGTCAGGCGGGCGAACTCGCGCACGGTCGATGACGACGTGAACGTGACCGCGTCGGCCTCGCCTGCGGCGAGCCGCGCGAGCACCTCCGGGTCGCCCGCTCCGCCCACCGTGCGGTACACCGGGACCACGTCCACGCGGGCACCGCGGGCCGCCAGCTCCTCGGGAAGCACCTCTCGCGCTTCAAGCGCTCGCGGGATGAGTACCCGCGTGCCCTCGCCCACGCCGCGGACGCACAGCCCCTCGATCAGACCCTCGCCCACATACTCGTCAGGCACGAAGTCGGGCCGGATGCCGTGGCTGCCGAGCGCCTCGGCGGTCGCCGGACCCACGGCCGCCACACGCATGCCGTGGAGTGCCCGGGCGTCCTTGTCAACGAGCGCCATCTGCGCGAAGAACCGCTCCACCGCGTTCGCGGACGTGAAGACCACCCACGAGTAGACGTCGAGGCGGCGGATCGCATCGTCGGCAGGCCCGAAGTCCTCGGGGTCGACGATCTTGATAGCAGGGAACACGAGCACCTCGGCGCCCGCGTCTTCGAGCAGCGCCACGAGCGGACGTGCCTGTGTGGCCGCCCGGGTCACGACCACCCGTCTTCCTGCAAGCGGCATCGCGTCCATGCATACCCCTCCGGTCACGTGCCGAGGAGCGAGTCCACGCTCCCGTCGGGCGCGACCTCGCGGATCTCGGCCAAGATCTCGTCGGCGCCGAGCGCGCGCAGCCGCTCCACCATCGCGGTGCCGAGAGCCTCCGGCTCGCCTGCATCACCGCAGAGCTGCTCGCGGATGATGCGCGTGCCGTCCACCGAACCCACCATCGCGTCCATCACGAGCGTACCCTCTTCGTAGCGCGCGTACGCACCGATCGGCACCTGGCAGCCACCCTCGAGCGAGCGCATGACCACCCGCTCGGCGGTCACGCACTCCATCGTCTCGGGATGGCCGATCTGCTCCATCACGTGCAGCATGAACTCGTCGTCCTCGCGGATCTCCACGCCGATGGCGCCCTGGCCTACGGCCGGCACCATCTGCGTCACGGGCACGTAGCTCGTGATGCGGTCGGCCCAGCCCATGCGCGTGATGCCCGCCGAGGCGAGCACGACCGCGTCCACCTCACCGGTCTCGGCCTTGCGCATGCGCGTGTCGAGGTTGCCGCGGACGTCCACGATCTCAAGGTCCGGCCGAAGGTGCACGGCCTGGGAACGGCGCCTGAGGCTCGAGGTGCCGAGCTTCGCGCCCTCAGGCAGCGTGGTGAGGTCGTAACCGGCGCCGGAGACGAGCACGTCGCGCGGATCCACGCGCTCGGGCATCGCGGCGATCACGCAGCCGTCGGGCAGCTCCGTGGGCACATCCTTCATCGAGTGGACACACAGGTCCACCGTGCCGGCGAGCAGTTCGACCTCGAGCTCCTTGGTGAACAGACCCTTGCCGCCCACCTTGGCAAGCGGTACGTCGAGGATCTTGTCGCCTGTCGTCTTGATGACCTTGAGCGTCACCGGCAGCCCGGTGACCTCTTCGAGGCGCGCCTTGATGTACTCGGACTGCCACAGCGCAAGCTTGCTGCCGCGTGTGCCGATGACAAGTCCGTTACGCTCCGCAGTCGCCAAAGCTCTCCCCTGTCTCCTTCTGCTGTTCGACGATCTCGCGCGCCCGCATGTTGAGCAGGTTGCGGATGGCGGCCGGCCCATGACGGTCTTCGCTGTCCTCGAGGCCGTAGAGCGCGCGCGCGACGTCCATGTAGACGTAGCCCTCCTTGCCCGAGGCGGCCTTCTTGAGACGCGCCGTGGGCCCGTGGAGCATCTTGTTGACGATCGCGCAGGAGAGCGCCTCCACGGTCGCGCGCTCCTTGTCCGAGAGGTCGAGCCGTTTGAGCGCCTTCTCGAGTTCCATGCGGCGGATGACCTCGGCTTTGGCGCGGATGGCCGCCACAGTGGGCACCACCTCCATCGACTCGATCCACGCAAGGAACGTCGCGATCTCCTCGTCGATGATGCCCTCGGCCCGGCGGGCCTCGATCATGCGCTCCTCGAGGTTGGACTCCACCACGCCCGAGAGGTCATCTATGTCGTAGAGGAACACGCCGCGCAGGTCGTTGACGCCCGGGTCGATGTCGCGCGGCACGGCGATGTCGATGAGGAAGAGCGGGCGTCCGCGGTGCTTGATCGCGGGCGCGAGGTCGGCCCTGGTGATGACGTAGTCGGTTGCCGCCGTCGACGAGATCACGATGTCCGCACGGGCAATGCCCTCGTAGAGGCGGTCGTACGGTAGGGCCGTTCCGTTGAACTGCGCCGCCATCTCCTCGGCACGCGCGTGGGTGCGGTTGACGACGAGCACCTCGGACACGCCGTTGCTCACCAGGTGGCGCGCGGTGAGTTCGCTCATCTTGCCGGCGCCGAGGATGAGGATGGCGCGGCCGGCGAGCGAGTCGAAGACCCTCTTGCCCAACTCGACCGCGGCGTAGCTGATGGAGACGGCGGACTCGCCTATGGCGGTCTCGGTACGCACGCGCTTGCCGAGCTCGAAGCTCTGGCGGAAGAGCTTGTTGAACGCCCGGCCGGTGGCCCCGGCGTTGAAGGCGTGCTCGTAGGCTTCCTTCACCTGACCGAGAATCTGCGCCTCGCCCACCACCATCGAGTCGAGGGACGCCACCACCCGGAACAGGTGCCGAACCACCGGCTCGCCGGTGACGATGTAGAGGTAGCGCACCAGGTGGTGGCGATCGAGACCGTGGTAGTCGGCGAGGAAGTCGAGGATCGCGTCCACGCCCCCGTCCTCGCTTGCCGCGACCGCGTAGAGCTCGGTGCGATTGCAGGTGGAGAGGATCACCGCCTCGGCGATCTGGTCGCCGTGCGTGAGTTGCGAGAGCGCCTCGACCTGCGAGGAGGCCGGGAAGGTGAGCTTCTCGCGGATCTCGATAGGAGCGGTCTTATGGCTGAGGCCGACCACGACAAGGTGCATCAGGATCGCTTCGCTTCCGTTGCAGGCTCTGAGAGACAAGGGATCCGCCGTGCGGTCCCTGAGGGCACGGTACGCCCCCGCCGGTGCGGTGCATTGTTGTTCAGGCAAGCAGGCCCGGCGGGGGCGATGTCGTGTGCTATTGAGCGCACCACCTGAGCTTGCCTGAACGTGATCATCATATCATCCGGTCTAACGGCTTTCGAGGCCGAGGCGCCCGGGTGGCAGCGTGC
>JAFGUS010000119.1 GCA_016938395.1 Coriobacteriia bacterium
CGGTACGAGCTCGGCACTGCGCGCCAACTGGTCGCGTGCGCCGGTCAGATCACCCTCGAGGATGCGCGCCGACATGATGCCACTGACGAAGGTCTCCACGTTGCGCGCAACGGTGTCGACCGACTCGTCCGACAGGTCCACCACCGCGGCGATGGTCTCGGTGTCCATCGTCGAGGCGTACCGCTCCTCGAGGAAACCGACCTGCGCCGTGGTGTCCTCGCTGTACGATGCGCGCGCGGAGGACACCGAGGCGAAGAACTCCACGATACTGCGCCGCGCCGCGGACTGTGCCTCCTGGTCGAACACGTAGACCGACGCCACCGCGTCGGATGCCGACTGCCGGAGCGCATCGGTAGCCGCCTGATCCACGTACTGGATCGGCCGCGGCGAGCGGAACGTCCGCGGAGCCGGCTTACCCTCTTCGTAGCCGAGCGGCACGACGCGAACAGCCAGCGGGACCGCGATCAGCACGATGAGGACGCCGCCCAGCACGAGCCGCTTCCCGAGGTCAGTGGAGAGCGGCCCCTTCTTCGGCCAGATGCGGCCGATGGCGTTGATGACGAAACGGCTAGGCATCCGGGCCCGTTGATCCGCGGTTCGACGCCTCTTCGTACTCGTGGTACGCGGTGACGATGCGCTGCACGAGCCGGTGCCGCACGACGTCCCGCGCCTCGAGCGTGACGAACTCGACGCCATCCACGTCTGAGAGGATGGCACGCACCTGCTTCAGGCCCGACAGACCGCCGATGAGGTCGATCTGCGTGACGTCGCCCGTAACGACGACTTTGGATCCGAACCCGAGCCGCGTGAGGAACATCTTCATCTGCTCGGGCGTGGTGTTCTGCGCTTCATCGAGGATGACGAAGGAGTCGTTGAGCGTGCGCCCTCGCATGAACGCGAGCGGAGCCACCTCGATCACCCCGCGCTCGGTGAGCGACGTGGACTTCTCGATGTCCATCATGTCGAAGAGCGCGTCGTAGAGCGGTCGCAGGTACGGGTCGACCTTCTCGTAGAGGTTGCCCGGGAGGAAGCCGAGCTTCTCCCCCGCCTCCACCGCCGGCCTCGTGAGGATGATGCGGCCGACCTCCTTCTTGCGGAGCGCGTCGACCGCCATCGCCATCGCGAGGTACGTCTTGCCGGTACCGGCCGGCCCGATACCGAAGGTGATCGTGTTGGAGCGGATCGCGTCCACGTAGCGCTTCTGACCTGCGGTCTTGGGACGGATGGACTTACCGCGGTGCGTGAGGATCACATCGGAGAAGACGCTCGACGGACTGCACTCGTCGCGCTTGAGCATGTCGATCGCACGATCGATGCTGTCGGGCGTGAGCGGTTCGCGCGCCCGCACGAGCTGGAAGAGCTCGCTGAACAGCGCGGACACGGCACGCGCCTCGGCCTCGTCACCCGAGATCAGGATCTCGTTGCCGCGCACGCTGATATCCGATTCGAACTGCTCCTCGATCAGCCTGAGCAGGTGGTCCCCTTCGCCGAGCAGCTCGACCATATCGAGGTCTCCCGGCGCCATGAGGCGCACCTGTGTGGGGTTCGACACGTTGGCAGTACCCTCACTTCCTGGTCACGGGCATGCTACCGCCGCCCGCAGGATGGCGGCGCAACAGAGACGATTCTACCACGCGCAAGCAGCAGGAACGCGCTCACGGCGCCGCGCGGTCTGGCGCGCGAGACGATCTCAGGACACCCCGTCGGCGCAAGCCTCTTCGGCGCCGTCCGTGTGCGCCGTTACGATCCCCTCGGGGCCCGCAGGACCGATCGTCACGCGAAGCAGGTCTCCGGGCACCGCATCATCGTCGGCGACCCGCACCCGGAGGTACTCGCGCGTGAACCCCTCCACGAACCGCGCGCCACCCGCGGCGCCGCGAACAACGCGCTCGATGAGCAGTTCCGCTGGCTCGCCCACACGCGAGGCGCCCTCGGCCCGGGTGAGTTCGTCGCCGAGCGCACGCATCGCCAACGCCCGCTCCGCGATGGTGGCCGCAGACACCTGGTCGGAGCGCGCCGCCGCAGGGGTTCCCACGCGGGCGGAGTACCGGAACACATGCAGCCGCGCGAAGCGCTGCGACGCGACGAAGGCACGGGACGCGGCATCATCGTCTTCGCCCTCGCCGGGGAAGCCGACGATCACGTCGGTGGTGACGGCCAGGCCCGGGAGCACTTCGCGCGCACGCGCAGCGGTCTCGGCGAACGCCTGCGCATCGTACGGACGGCCCATCGCCGCCAGCACGCGGTCCGAGCCCGACTGGAGCGGGATATGCAGGTGGCGGCAGAACGCCGGCGTGCGTGCGGCCACCTCGAGCAGGCGCCCGGTGACGTCTCGAGGCTCGATGCTCGAGATGCGAATACGGGGCACTCCGGTCGCGGCAACCTGCTCGATGAGCTCGGGGAGCCCGATGTCGCCGTCGGCATACCGCCCGATGTTGATCCCCGTGAGCACCACCTCGGCCGTGCCCGCATCCACGAGCGCGGCCACACGCGCAACCACATCGGCGGCAGACACCGAGCAGGGGCCGCCGCGCGCGTACGGCACGATGCAGTACGTGCAGAAGGCGTCGCACCCGTCCTGCACCTTCACCTGCACGCGAGTCCGCGACGGAGCGCGATCGGACGCCGGGTCGGGCGCGCCACCTGCAGTGACGCCGCGCCCCCGGGACGCCGGCCGCGCGCTCCCGAGCCACTCGGCGACGCGCCCGGCCACCCGCGCCTTGTCAGGCTCCACCACCACGCGGTCACCGAGGGCGGCCACACCCCCGGGGTCGATCGCCGCGAGGCATCCGGTGACCACCACGGGACCGCCGGTTGCCCCGAGCGCGTGCCGGATGGCCTTGCGGGCCTTATGGTCCGCCTCACCGGTGACCGTGCACGTGTTCACCACGATCGCGTCGCAGACCTCGTCGGTGGCGGCGGTCACGCCGACCACGGCGAGATCCGATGCGATGGCCTCGGACTCCGCCTGATTGACCTTGCAGCCGAGTGTCTTGACCGCCACGCGCGGCGCCTCACTCATGGCGCGCGCCCAGCCCTCCGAGTTCGTAGAGTACAAGCGCCGTGGCGACGACCCCTGCGGTCTCGGTTCGGAGCACCGTGGAGCCGAGCGACACCACGCGCGCGCCCCCCGAGCGGAACAGGTCGACCTCCCCGGGAGTGAGCCCGCCCTCAGGCCCGACGATCACCGCCACGCTCGTACCGGCCCCTGCGCCAGCTGTCGATAGCGCGTCACCGATACCCGGCGCGGCGCTTCCCCCCTCCCAGCACACGAGGACGACGTCGGCCGTAGGAATCTCGGCGACCTTCGCCGCCGGAACCGGCGTCGTGACCTCCGGGATGTCGGTTCGCTGGGACTGCTTCGCCGCCTCGGCGGCAACGCGACGCCAGCGCGCCACGCGCGCTTCGGCTTTCGCCGCATCGAGTCGCACCACGCTCCGCTCGGCCGCGAACGGCACCACACGGGTCACGCCGAGCTCGGTGGCCTGCCTGATGACGGTGTCCATCTTCTCGCCCTTAACGAGCGCCTGCACGAGCGTCACGCGCGGCAGGGCGGGAGTGGGTACCTCCTCCAGGACCACACCGCTCACGACCTCACTGACATGCGTGAGGCGGACCACACGAGCGGCGCCTGCGACCACCACGACGATCTCATCTCCCGGTGAGAGCCGCAGCACGTCGCGCAGGTGATGGATGTCGGCCTCGCCGAGTGGCAACACCCCGTCATTCTCGGGGAGCGGCTCTTCAGCGAAGAAGCGGTGAAGCGACATCTAGCCGCCCAGCCAGTCCTTGAGTTTGGCGAATGGTGTGCGCACGTCCCCCGCGCCGGTGCCGAAGCTCTCGCCGAGCTCGGACAGGAGCTCCTTCTGCCGCTTGGAGAGCTTCTTTGGCGCGACCACGTCAAGATGGACGATGAGATCGCCCTTGCCACCTGCGATGCGCGGCATGCCCTCGCCGCGCACCCGCACCGTGTCGCCGGTGTGCACGCCGCCACCGAAGGAGACCTCCACGTCGCCGCGGAGCCCGGGCACGAGGATCGTGCCCCCGAGTGCCGCCTGGGCGATGTTGATGCCCGCCATCGCGTGCAGGTCGTCGCCCTCGCGGTGCAGGAACTCGTGCTGCATCACCCTGATCGTGACGAGCAGGTCGCCCGCGGCCGCTCCGCGGATGCCGGCCTCGCCCCTCCCCGGCACGCGCATGGTGTATCCGTCGGGCACGCCAGCGGGAATCTCCACGGTCACCGTATCGGTGCCGTTGGTACGCCCCTCGCCCTGACACGCGGGGCACGGGGTGTCGATCACCACGCCCGTGGCGCCGCACCGGTCGCACGGCGTAGCGCTTTCGATCACCCCGAGGAAGGTCCGTCGCTGCGTGCGGCGCTGTCCCGTGCCGTTGCAGACCGAGCAGGTCTCGGCCGAGCCGCCCGCGGCGGCACCGCTACCCGAGCACGTCGTGCAGGTGAGTGACCGCGTCACGGACACGTCGCGGGGGCCACCCTCGGCCGCATCCTCGAGCGAGACGACCACCTGGGCGCGGACGTCGCGGCCCGTCGTCCGCGCACGGCCGCCCGCTGTGCCCCGCACACCGCCGAAGAACACGCTGAACAGATCGTCCATGCCGAACAGGTCCCCGGTACCGAAGTCCGGGCCGTACCCACCTGCGGCGCGGGGGTCCGCCGTTCCGAAGCGGTCGTACATCTGGCGCTTCTGTGGGTCGGAGAGCACCTCGTACGCCTCGTTGATGCGCTTGAACGTCTCCTCGGCCTCATGACCGTCGTTGACGTCGGGATGCGTCTCCCGCGCCTTGCGACGGAACGCCTTCTTTATGTCCTCGGCACTCGCGTCACGACCCACGCCGAGAAGTTCGTAGTAGTCCACCGCTGCCACACGCACGTCCTATCGTCATCGCAGGCGCCGCATCTCACAGCACCCGTCATCTGCTCCGCCCGCCGCGTCACGGCCGGGCTCCACCAACCGCCGCATACCGGCGTCCATCTTACTGCTCGAGTACCTCCGAGAGTGACGCCGAGACCGTCCTCACCGCGGAGATGGCCCTGCGGTAGTCCATCCGCGTCGGTCCGATGACGCCGACGATACCGCCCGCGTCACCCGCACCGTACCGCGCAGCCACGAAGCTCGCATGCTCGAGCGCGCGGTCCGGATTCTCGTGTCCGATGCGCACCTCGATCTCCGGAGCCCGCATCACCTCGGAGAGTACCGTCAGCATCGAGATGCCGTCCTCCAGCAAGCCCAAGAGCGGCCTCACGACCTCGGGATCGCTGAACTCGGGGTGGGCCAGCAGCGCCGACACACCTCCGGTGAGCACGCGGTCGTCGTCGGCCTCGGCGAGGCAGTCGAGCACCTCGTCGAGCGCCCGCAGAGCAACAGCCGCCTCGTGTCCGGGCACGCCATCGATCGCCGTCCGCACACCCTCGGCCTCCTCGCCGCGCGCCCCGTCCAGCGTACGGCACAGGTACGACTCGACGTGTGCGAGCGTCTCGACCGACACGTCGGCCTCGAAGTCGACCGTGCGGTTGGCCACCTGACCTGAGTCGGTCACCACCACCACGGATGCCCGGCGCGGCGTCAGCGGCACCACGCTCACACGGCGGATCCGCGCACGCCTGAGGGTCGGAGCGGCGACGACCGCCACGTACGACGTCAACCGCGAGAGCAGCGCCGACGTATCGCGCATGATGTCGGTCAGCTCGTGGTCGATCGAGCTGAAGTAGTGCCGAACGCTCTCGGCCTCCTGCTCCGCCAGACCCGTGGTCCCGCTGCCGACCACGTCGTCCACGAACGCCCGGTACCCCGAATCGGTCGGCACGCGTCCCGCCGAGACGTGCGGCTGGAAGACGTGCCCGGTCTCCTCGAGAGCCTGGAGCTCGCTTCGCACGGTTGCGGGGCTGAAGCGCAGCCCGTGGCGCTCGACGAGCACCTTCGAGCCCACCGGCTCTACGCTCACCACGTATTCGTTCACCAAGGCGGCGAGCACCATGCGTCGCCGTTCGTTCAGCATGAGAACCTCCTGGCACTCACACATGCCGAGTGCCAGACGATGATAGGTTCGTCAGCGTGAGGGGTCAACGTCGGGTGCCGGGAGTCTCTACTCCCCGGCCCATACACGACCGAACACTTCGTTGCCGAGGAGCCAGCCGCGCGGCGTCGTGCTCCATCGGCCCCCCTCGTGCGTCACGAGACCGTCGCGTGCGATCTCACCGAGCACGCCTGTCACGCCCGCCCGCGCGGCAAGCGCATCGTCGATGCCGCGAACCATGCGGAGCCCGAGCATCGCGTCCTCCCGGGCGGCCTCGGCGGCATTCAGGCTCTCGACGTCCACACGCGGCATCATCGTGAGCCCCCCGGGGATCTCGCACGCCACGGAGTAGCGGACGCGCGCGGCCTCGGCGGGCACCACGAATCCGGCGGCACGCGCCGTCCTCGCGTCGAGCATCCCGTGGGCGCCGGGACCGACGCCCAGGTACTCCGCGCCCGTCCAGTACGCAGTGTTGTGGCGCGACTCGTGTCCGGCCCGGGCATAGTTGGCGACCTCGTACCGCGCAAGCCCCGCTTCGCCCAGGAGGGTCTCGGCCTCAAGGAGCATGTCGGCCACCAGATCGTCGTCTGGCGCGGGTACGTCGCCCATGAGCACCGCTGCGGCCAACGGCGTACCGCCCTCCAGTGACAGCGGGTACACCGATACGTGGTCAGCGCCGGTCTCGACGGCCCGGACCAGCGTCTCTCGCCACATCGCCATCGGCTGGCCGGGAAGTCCGCACATGATGTCCACGCCAAGCTCGAGTCCCGCCTCGGCGACCCACCGGGCCGCTTCCCAGGCGCGACGCGCGTCGTGCAGGCGACCCAGGAGCGCAAGCTCACCGTCGTCGAAGCTCTGCACGCCGAGACTCACCCGCGTGACGCCCGCCATGGCCAGCAGCTCAACGAGTGACCGGCTGAGCGACTCGGGATTCGCCTCGACCGTGATCTCCGCATCGGGTCCGACGCTGGCCCAGATCGCGAGCGCCGAGACGAGCGTGGCCAGGCCGTCTCCGAGCATGGTCGGCGTGCCGCCGCCCACGTAGAGGGTGTCGAGGCCCGCGGGCTCGAGGCCTCTTTCTGCCCACGCCCGTGTCTGGTTGACGAGGGCGTCGACGATCGCGTCCGGTGACGCAGCAAGCTCGTCGGGCGTGAGCGAGAAGAAGTCGCAGTACGCGCACTTGGCGCGGCAGAGCGGGACGTGGACGTACAGGTGGCGCGGGAGTGTCGACCCCGCGTCAGTCATCGACTTTCAGGATGGCCATGAAGGCCTCCTGCGGGATGTCCACAGAGCCCACGGACTTCATGCGCTTCTTGCCCGCCTTCTGCTTCTCCAGGAGCTTGCGCTTGCGGGAGATGTCGCCACCGTAGCACTTCGCGATGACATCCTTGCGCATCGCGCGCACCGTCTCGCGGCTGATGATCTTGGCGCCGATGGCCGCCTGGATGGGGACCTCGAACATCTGTCGAGGGATGATCTCGCGGAGCTTCTCGGTGAGCACCTTGCCGCGCGCGTACGCCTTGTCCCTGTGCACCACGAACGACAACGCGTCCACAGGCTTGCCGGCAAGCAGGATGTCGAGCTTCACGAGGTTGCTCTCGCGGTAGCCGATGTACTCGTAATCCAGGCTTGCATAGCCCTTCGTACGGCTCTTGAGCTGGTCGAAGAAGTCCATGATGAGCTCCGAGAGCGGCATCTCGTAGTGCAGTTCCACGGTGGTGGCCGAGAGGTACTGCATGTCCTTGAACGTCCCTCGCCGCTGGTCGGAGAGCTCCATCACGGCGCCGACGTAGTCAGGCGGCACGAGCACCGTCGCTTTGAGGTACGGCTCCTCGATCCGCTCCAGGTGCCCCGGGTCGGGCATGTCCTGCGGCGAGTGCACCACCACCATGTCCCCCCGCGTCCGGTACGCGTGGTACTCCACACTCGGCGCGGTGGCGAGCAGCTCGAGTCCGAACTCCCGCTCGAGCCGTTCCTTGACGACCTCCATGTGCAAGAGGCCGAGGAAGCCGACGCGGAAGCCGAAGCCGAGCGCATGACTGCTCTCGGGGTCCCACACGAGCGCCGGGTCGTTGAGCTGCAGACGCTCGAGGGCGTCCCGCAGGTCCGGGTACTGATCGCCGTCTATCGGGAACAGGCCGGTGAACACCATCGGCTTGACCTCACGGTACCCGGGGAGTTGCTCGGTGGCGCCGCCGCGCGCCCACGTGACCGTGTCGCCGACCTTCACGAGCGACGGGTCCTTCAGGCCGGTAATGAGGTAGCCCACCTCACCCACGCCGAGTGTGTCCACCGGGATGTTGGCCGGACGGCGCACGCCGACCTCCTCCACGTCGGTCACGGTCGCGCTCGCCATCAATCGGACCTTCAAGCCCTTGGTGATCGAGCCGTCCACCACGCGGATGAGCGCGACCACGCCGCGGTACGTGTCGAAGTACGAATCGAAGATGAGCGCCTTGAGCGGTGCGTCCGGATCACCCACCGGGTGTGGCACGAGACGCACCACCGCCTCGAGGGCGTCACGCACGCCCTCGCCGGTCTTACCGCTGGCGAGGACTGCCTCGTCGGCCGGGATCGCGAGGCCCTCCTCGATCTCATGACGCACGCGCTCGGGGTCTGCAGCCGGCAGATCGATCTTGTTGATGAGCGGGATGATCTCGAGGTGAGCGTTCATCGCCATGAGCGCGTTGGCAACCGTCTGCGCCTCAACGCCCTGCGCGGCGTCCACCACCAGGATCACGCCCTCGCACGCGGCGAGGGATCGGGAGACTTCGTACGTGAAGTCCACATGACCGGGCGTGTCGATCAGGTTGAGCTGGTAGGTGAGCCCGTCGTCGGCGTCGTACATGACCCGGACAGCTTGAGCCTTGATGGTGATGCCGCGCTCGCGCTCGATGTCCATCGAGTCGAGCATCTGCTCCTGCATGTCGCGGTCGGCGACGGTATGGGTGAGCTGAAGCACGCGATCGGCCAGGGTGGATTTGCCGTGGTCGATGTGCGCGATGATGGAGAAGTTGCGTATGAGCGTGGGGTCAGTCATCGGAGCGTAAGTCTAGCAGGGCGCGCGGTACGGCGCGACGCGGAACCCAGCAGTGACCGCATGGCGGGAGGGTAACGGTGAGCTGCGTCCGCCAGCCAAGCCTGCGCACTCACGCTACAGTCGTGGCATGCGACGCAGAACCATCATCATGCTTCTCGTGCTCGGCATCGCCGTGGCGGTCGCCTCGGCATGGCGCGACACGACCACCGTCCTCGTGCGCGAGGTCGAGGTGCCCACCCCCGGCCTGACGCGCGACGTGACGCTCCTTCACGTGAGCGACCTGCACGGTGTGCGGTTCGGCTCCGGCCAGGCCGGCATAGCCGCCGTGCTCGGCGATTTGGACTTCGATGCCGTTGTGATCAACGGCGACCATGTGGCCGGGTTCGACGCGCCGGTCGAACCGGCTTTGGAGCTCCTCGCGGCCCTGCAGGATCGCGCACCCATCGTGATCGTTAGCAAGGGCAATCACGACACCGACGAGGTCATCGACACCCTGGCCCTGCACGGAGCGGTACCGCTCCGGCGGGAGGACCCCAACGTCCTTATCGCGGCCGACGCCGGCCGCATCGTCGCCGTGTCGCCCGACCGCGTGGACACGGTGGACGGTGCCGACGCCGTCGTCGCCGTCTCGCACTTCCCGCTCACCGACGATGCCCTCATGCCGCGGCCCGGTGATCCCGCTTCGACGCTTCTCTACCTGTTCGGTCACACGCATGGCGGCCAGGTGCGGCTACCGATCCTCGGGGCCCTGTGGGCACCCGGTCCGACCGATTCCGACGGGACGACTGTCCCCCGCGACGACGAGACGAACTTCTTCCCCGAGATGCGTGGGCGCACGCTCCGGGGACTGTCCGCATCCGATGGCAGATACGTACACGTCTCGGCCGGACTCGGCACGCAGGGTATTCGGCTTCGACTGCTCTGCCCCGCCGAGATGACCATCATCACGCTGCACGCAGGGGACTGACGGCGGGCGAACCCTCGCACGTGGCCGTGCCATCGCACCGGCTGTCCGCCGTGAGCGGGGGCGGCCCTCACCAGAACACCGCGAACCCGCCTGGTACACCCGCAACCGCTATGCTATTCTTGCGCGGTTCGTCAGCACCCCACTGCGACGGGCGAACAAGCACCGGAAGGACGAGAACGTGGCCAACATCAAGAGCCAGAAGAAGCGGAACCGTACGAACGAGAAGGCGCGCCAGCGCAACAAGGCCGTGCGCTCCGCGCTCAAGACCGCCGTCAAGAAGGTCGACGTCGCGGTCGCCGCGGGTGACAAGGAAGCGGCCCTCGTTGCCGCGCGTGAGGCGTCTCGCGCGCTCGACAAGGCTGCCAGCAAGGGTGTCATCCACCCCAATCAGGCGGCGAACCGCAAGTCGGGCGTCATGGGCATGGTCAACCATCTCGAGGGGTAGCACGCCGCCTCCCGGGTGACCGCCGACAGAGGGCCGGGCTTCCCCGGTCCTTTGTCGTTCCCCGGGGTCTGCGCTTGCGGCCTGACGCTCAGCTATCCTCGCGGCACACGCTGACGAGCCATACCTCCAGCTCGATGCGCGGCTCGCCCCTCCCCGACTTCATGCGCGCTTCGAGATCCGCGCCGTCGCGCAGCGCTCGCGACAGCTCCGCGGGCGTGAACCGGCGGGCCTGCTCCATGAGCGACCGGGCCTGCCAGTCCTGAAGCCGCAGCTCGCGCTGTACCACGCCACGCTCCTCGCTCCGATCGACCAGCGCACGCGCGCTCACGAGCTGCCGGAGATGCCGCAGACACATGGCGTGTATGCCGAGCAGCTGCTCGCCATCGCGGACGAGGGCGTCGAGCACCTCGAGTGCCGTGGCGCATTCACGCGCCCCGAGCGCGTTCAAGAGGTCGAACACCGAGGCCGACGCGGTTCGAACGACCACGACCTCAACGTCCGCCCGGTCGAGCGTGGTTCGATCGCCGGCGTACGCGATGATCTTCTCCGCCTCGGTCTCCAGGCGCCTGAGGTCACGACCGACGAAGCGGACGAGTACCTCCGCGCCGTCACGCGAGAGCGTCCGGCCCCGGGCCGCGAACAGCTGCGTCACCCATCCGGGATACTCGCTTCGCTTCGGCGCCCGGTATTCGGCCACGCCGCCAAGCGCGTCGACCGCCTTGTAGAGACGCGAGTTCTTCGGAATCTTGCGCGCCACGAGCACCAGGCAGGCCGTAGGCGCAGGATCCGCGGCGTAGTCAGCCAGCAGCGCCTGGTCCGCAGCGCGCATGCTGTCCACCGCCCGCACCACCACGAGACGACGTTCGGATGCGAACGGCAGCGTGTTGGCAGCCGCAATCACGTCGGCCGCACCGGCGGTCTCGCCATCGAAACTGTCGAAGTTGAAGTCGAGATCGGCCACCTCGGCCACACGATCGCGAAGCCGGCGGATCGCGCGCGCGAGCAGCAGATCCTCGTCGCCGAAGATCAGGTAGACGGGTGCGAGCTCCCGGATGTCCTTGACTGCCACAGGGTGCCTCCGCGACGCATGCTCGGGGCGGACGGGCCGGTGCCGCGTGACACCGCGCCGTTGGTGACATTCTCGCACGAACCGCCACCGGCTCTCCACGGCGCTCGGAGCGCACGCTGTATCCGTGTCGGCGGATCTCCACTTCGACGTCACCCCGAAGATCGGTGCGCCAAACCTGCGCACCCGCCGATTCGAGCATGCGCATGACCACCGGGTCGGGATGCCCGAACGAGTTCCCGACACCCACGCTCACGAGCGCGTCCTCGGGATCCCAGCCCTCGAGCCCGGTGACGGTCAGGCCGTTCACGCTGCCGTGGTGTGGCACCTTGAGCACCTCGACATCACCGAGGAGACCTGCGCTCGCCATTCCCTCCTGCGCCTCGGCTTCGACATCTCCGGTCAGTACCGCATCGAACTCTCCCCGCCCAACCTGCAGAACCACACTCGTGTCGTTGGTTCCGAGCTCGGTCATCGGCTCCGCGGGTGGCCACACGCCGCGAACCTGCATCTGCCCCATGCGCCACGAATCACCCGCCGACAGAGTGCGCACCTCAACGTCGGGGCCAAGCCACGGAGCGCCCTCGGCCACGCATGGAGGGCCCACACCCGGGACCCCGATCCAGCCGATCGACGCCGTCCCGGATAGACCGGTCACGCCGCCGGTGTGGTCGTCATGGGCGTGGGTGAGCACAAGCACGTCGATGCGCCGGATGCCGTGACGGGCGAGTGCCCGTCTCAGAGTGGTCCCATCCGGCCCCGTGTCGACGAGCATGGTGCGGCCGCCATCTTGAACCAGGATCGCGTCCCCCTGCCCGACATCGAGAACCACGAGTCGTGCCGAACGTACGGGGGCGGGACCCACCGCGAACGCGAGTGTCAGCGTCACGAGTACGGCGATCGTCCTCCGCGCGCTGCGAACGCTCCGCGGGAGCGGCCACCATATCCAGACAGCGGCGCCGGCCGCAGCCACGGCTGCACCGAGGGCAGGTCCCGCGTTCATGGCGCTCGCCGCGCCCGGAAGCTCCGCCACGAGATGCGACAGCCACGCCGTGGCGCCGAGTACCGCTGCCGACGCCTGCACCGCAACGCGACCGATCGCCGGCATAACACTTGAGACGACCGTACCCAGAAGCCCGAACCAGAGCGCGAGGGACACGAGCGGGCCAGCGTAGGCGTTGGCGAGAGGCGCAGCCACCGACACCATACCGAAGGTCGACGCCACTACCGGCACGGTCACTGCCTGGGCGACACCCGTGAGTGCGAGCGTCGCACCCACCGGATACGCATACGGCGGGAGGCCGGCGGTTGTCCAGCGAGTGGCGAGTGAGCCGAATACGAGCAGCCCCGCCACGGCCAGGGCGGAGAGCTGCAGCCCCACATCGAAGACCGACCAGGGCTCGATCACGAGCACCGCAGCCACGGCCACCGCGAGTGCCGCAAGCCCGTCGGCCCGGCGCCCGAGCAGCTGTGCGGACCCAGCGACACCGAGCATCAGGAGCGAACGGAGCGCCGAGTACGGCATGCCGGTCACCACGGCGTAGGCGGCGCCGGCCGCAAACGTCGCGAGCACGAGCGGCCTGCGCCTGAGACCCAGCGCGCTTCCGATGAGTGCGACGGCGCCGCACGCGAGCGCGAGGTGTGACCCCGATACCGCCACGAGGTGCGAGAGTCCGAGCACCCGGAACTCCTCCTCGGCGCGCGTGCCGATCAGGCGTCGGCGATCGCCCAGCACGATGCCCTCGAGCAGATCGCCCCCCACACCTGGAACGTCGGCCATCCGATCGAGCATCGACGCCCGCCATGCGAGAAGCGCACCCGACACCCCCGGCCGCCACGCTCCCACCTCCGCGCGCCATGCAGAGCCGGTGCCGCACGCACCGGAGCGAGCGGCACGCCGGGCCCAAGACTCGTCGGTGGGCAGCGGGTTCAGGATCGCCGAGAACCGCACGGTGCGACCCAACTCGGGCACCGGCGAACCTTGGGGCCATCGTACGCGCACCCGCGCACCGTCCAGAACGCCCCCGGCGATCCGCGCTCGCACCGTCGTGCCAAAGGCGCCGGGCATCGGATCCGCCTCGACGATCGCCGTCCACTCGCGAGCCCCGCTATCGGCCACGAGCGCACACTGACGCAGCCAGGCCTCCCCTTGCAGGCACGAGACCACCGCGCCAGCAAGAAGTCCCGCAACCACGAGTGCTCTCACCGCCCTGATCGGCCGCCTGCCCGGCCGTGCGAGCCACAACGCGGCGCACAGCGCGAGCCACGCGAGAACGGCGGGCTGGTACCTTCCGCCGGTCCAGCGCGTCCAGGACACCCACTCCCCGGCTACGCAGCCAGCGCAGAACGCGACGGCGAACCACGCGATCGCGGGCACTGACGGTCGCGGTGGCTCGCCACTCACCCGACCGTCACCAGGTCCTTCATGGCTTCGAACGTCTTCGGCCCGATTCCCGGCACGCGCATGAGATCTTCGGGAGTGGTGAAGGGGCCGTTCGTTTCACGGTCATCCACGATCGTGGCCGCCGTGGCGGGACCCACTCCCGGGAGTTCCTCCAGTTCAACGGCCGTCGCCGTGTTGATATTGATCAGTCCTCCCGCCGACCCCCCTCCGGCCACGCTCCCCCCGGCCGATGGGGGCCCCGTCACGCCGGCCGCCGCCTCCTCCTGCGTGGGCACGTAGACCTGCTCCCCGTCGGCGAGTAGACGCGCCAGGTTGAGCACGTGTACTGCGGCGTCGGTGGCGGGCCCTCCCGCAGCGGAGACCGCATCGGTGACCCGGCTTCCCGAGGGGAGGCTGTACACCCCCGGACTGTTGACGGCACCCGCAACGTGCACCACCACCTGGGCGGCCTCGCCGGCGTCTTCCAGCCCCGGGGAGGCATCACCCCCGGCGCCTGCCTCCCCGCGCTCATCCGTGCCGGCCGCAGCCTCCTCGGCTTCGGCCTCCTCGAACCGCATCTCCGGCGCTGGCGCTGTGGGCCAGAACCGCCACAACGCCACCCCGATCACGATCACCACTACCACCACTATCGCGCGCAGCGTTCCGGGGCTCGCGTCGGCCAGACCCGCTCGCGCCGCGAGCTCTCGTGCCCGCTCGGACTCCAGAAACGACACGGGGCGCCTCCTCCGGACGTGCGACGGAGGGGGCGCCCGTTCTCTCGCCGATGGTACGGCGCGGGTCTTAGCAGTCTGTGGCGATACTCTTAACCGCCGTCAGTTCGCGACGATGCTCACGAGGCGGCCCGGAACGATGACGACCTTACGCACGCTGAGTCCCGCCAGATGCTCACTCACGTTCGGCTCTCCGAGGGCCGTCGAGCGCACCGTCTCCTCGTCGGCGTCGGCAGCAACCATGATGCGGGCGCGCACCTTGCCGTTCACCTGCACGGCGATCTCCACCTCGTCGGCCGCGGCGAGCGCGGGGTCGTATGCCGGCCATGGCTCGAGATGCACCGAACCGGACTTGCCGAGCACCTCACGCCACAGCTCTTCGGCCATGTGGGGCGCAAAGGGGGCGAGCAGCAGCACGAGCGTCTCGGCCACGTCCCGCTCCAGAGCGGCATCGTGTGCGCCGCCCGCGGCCCGCCGGTAGTCACCGGTGGCGTTCAGCAGCTCCATCATCGCGGCAAGCGCGGTATTGAAGCCGAAGCGCTCGATGTCGTCGGTCACCTTGCCGACGACACGGTGCCGCTCGCGCCGGAGTGTTGCAGCGGCGCGATCAGCGGTACCCGCTTCGCTGGCATCTCCCGCCTGCCCGCTGGCTGTCGCATCGCCCTCGGCGACCTCGACCACGTACCGCCACAGCCTCCCCAGGAACCGGTACATGCCCTCGAGCCCATCCTGGTTCCAGTCCAGGCCCTTGTCGGGCGGTGCCATGAACAGGATGAACGCGCGCAGCGCGTCAGCACCGTAACGAGCGATCATGTCCTCCGGCGCTACGACGTTACCCTTCGACTTGGACATCGTCTCGCCGTCTTTGCGCACCATGCCCTGCGTCAGAAGGTTGGTGAAGGGCTCGCGCGCCGAGGTGAGCCCCATGTCGGCGAAGACCTTCGTGAAGAACCGCGAGTACAACAGGTGCAGGATGGCGTGCTCGATGCCGCCGATGTACTGGTCGACGGGCATCCAGTAGTCGGCGTTGCCGCGGCTGAAGAGCACCTCATCGTTGCGCGCGTCACTGTAGCGGAAGTAGTACCAGCTCGAGCACGTGAACGTGTCCATCGTGTCGGTCTCGCGCCGGGCGGCGCCGCCGCACGCAGGACACGTTGTCTCGTAGAACTCGGGGTGGTCAGCGAGCGTTTCGCCCTTCGTGATATCCACGTCCATCGGCAGCACCACGGGAAGCTGCTCCTCCGGCACCGGCACGAGCCCGCAGGCCGGGCAGTGGACAGCCGGGATCGGGTTACCCCAGTAGCGCTGACGGCTGATCAGCCAGTCACGCAGGCGGAAGTTGATGGAGAAGCGTCCCTGACCGCGGTCAGCGAGCCACTCGGTGACCGCGCGCATGCCCTCGCTCGCCTTGCCGCCGGGCAGGCCGGTGAACTCGCCCGACTGCACAATGACGCCGTAGCCGTCGTATGCCTCGGCCCAGGGAACATCAGTGAGTACGCGGTCTCGAACATCGTGCAGCTCGACTGCGAGCGGGTCGTCCTCGGCCACCACGACCGGCGGGATCGGCAGGCCGTACTTGCGCGCGAACTCGAAATCGCGCTGGTCGCCGCAGGGCACCGCCATGACCGCACCGGTGCCGTACTCCATGAGCACGTAGTTGCTCACCCAGACCGGGACCTTCTCGCCGTTCACGGGGTTCACCACATACCGGCCGGTGAACGCGCCGATCTTCTCCGCCTCGCCGCTCGCGCGCTCCACGGCGGTCTCACGTGCGGTGGCCGCCACGACTGCCTGCACATCGGCTGCGTACGCCGTGCCGTCGGTGAGCTCACGAACGAGCGGGTGCTCCGGCGCGAGCAGGAAGAACGAGCAGCCGAACAGCGTATCCGGTCGTGTGGTGAAGACCGTGATCGTCGTATCGGTCGGCTCACCATCGGCGTCGCAGAGCGTGAAGGCCACCTCGGCGCCTTCCGACCGCCCGATCCAGTTGGCCTGCATGGTCTTGACGCGCTCGGGCCAGCCCGGAAGCGTGTCGAGGTCGTCGAGGAGCTCCTGGGCGTAATCGGTGATCTTGAAGTACCACTGCTCGAGCTCGCGTTTGGTCACCACGCTCTTGCAGCGCCAGCACACCCCGTCGCCGATGACCTGCTCGTTGGCGAGTACCGTCTTGCACGACGGGCACCAGTTGACCGGCGAGCTCTTGCGCTCAACCAGGCCGCGCTCCCAGAACTTCAGGAAGATCCACTGGCCCCAGCGGTAGTACTCCACGTCGCAGGAGCGCACGATGCGGTCGGGGTCATAGCTGAACCCCATCCGCTTGAACGACGCCCACTGCTTCTCGATGTTCGTGTACGTCCACTCGGCGGGATGCGTGGCGCTCTTGATCGCCGCGTTCTCGGCGGGAAGGCCGAACGCATCCCAGCCCATGGGGTGGAGCACGTTCATCCCGCGCATCGTCCAGTACCGCGCCACCACATCACCGATCGAGTAGTTGCGCACGTGGCCCATGTGGATGTCGCCCGAGGGGTACGGGAACATCTCGAGGATGTACTTCTTTGGCTTGTCCGGGTCTTCGGTGACCGAGTAGAGTCCCTCGGCGTCCCAGACCGCCTGCCATTTCTCCTCGATCTCGCGCGGGTCGTACTGTCGGATCACGCAGGGCCTCCACTCGATGTGGGCAACGTGCGCTCATTGTAGCCGAAGGACCACGCGCGAGAGGCGCGGCGTCGCACGACGTCGCGCCTCAGTCTCAGACGGCCACGAGGGAGCGGCTCTCATGCGCCCTCGAACGCCGCTAGCGTGCGGTGACCTCGATCTCGTAGACCTCGATGGCCGGCGTGTCGGCCTCCCACGGGCGCCGGTACTCGAGACGCAGCGTGCCCGTGCCGTCGCCTTCAACGGTGAACTTGAGCACCTCGGTCCCGCCCGCACCCACCACATCCGGGCCCGCATCGGACTCGAACTCCACGATCTCGTCGAAGGCCAGGAAGTCCGGCACCTCGACGACCTGCCACGAGTAGCCGGTCGACGGGTTCGACGGCACGCGAACCTCGAGCACTTGCCCGATGCCGACGCGCACCGAGTTCCCGTTGTCACCCTCGTCCACCATCGCTCGCGACGTGCTGCACGCTCCGACGAGCGTCACAGCAACCGCCACCGCACCAAGCGCCATCCAACGGATCCTCACCGTGGACACCTCCTCGAATCGTCGCCCTCTGTGTCCGTCGCGATACTCGTTCCCCGCGTGCTCAGACGCAACGACGCCCGCCGCGGTTCTCGCGACAGGCGTCGTGTTTCATCCCTGGTGGAGCCAAGGGGGATCGAACCCCTGACCTCATGGCTGCCAGCCATGCGCTCTCCCAGCTGAGCTATGGCCCCACGTCATGCGCCCTCAGGCGCGAGCGACAGTATAGCATCTCACCCGGCGCGGTCAACGGCCGGGCACTCCCGCGCTACGGCCTACAGCGCTGCCGCCGACCGGTCACGCCGTAGGCGGCACCTCGGGCGCTTGGAGCCCCTCGGGTTCCTCCAGCGCCACCGGCGGCCCTTCGATCGCGGGCTCGAAGACGGTCCCGCCGTCCGCGCCGGAGGCGCCCATCACCTCGGCGACGACCATCCCCGAGAGGATGAGCATGCTGCCCGCCAGGCCGCCGATACCGAGCCGCTCCCCCGCGATCCAACCGAAGATTCCGCCGAACGCCGGTTCCGAAATGAGGATGAGCGCAGTCCTGGCGGGTGAGAGCGTGCGCTGGGCGTGGGTCTGCACCGCAAAGGCCACAGCTGAGCCGAACACGCCGGTCACGAGCAGCGCCCCCCACACACCCGCATCCGGCGGCAGCGCCAGCGGCTCGGTGGCAAGTGCGACCGCCCCGCACGCGACCGCCACGGTCACGAGCTGCACGAGCGTGAGCGGCCGCACGTCGTGGGCGCGCCCGAAGCTGCCGAGCACGATCATGTGCGCCGAGTACGCCACCGCGCAGAGCAGCACACGCGTGTCCCCCACGTTCCAGCCGCCCGCATCGCCTCCCGAGAGCAGCCACAGCCCGGCGACCGCCAGGACCACACCGCCCACCGTGAACGCGCGTGGCGGTCGCCGCAGAAGCACTGCCTGGAAGACCGGCGTGATCACAACAAACATGCCGGTGATGAATGCAGCCTTGGAAGCCGACGTGTCCTGGAGCCCCCAGGTCTGGAAGATGTAGCCCGCCGTGAGGAATGCGCCCGCAAGCACACCCACACCGACCGTCGCCCGATCGAGCAAGCGCAGCGACGCCGGAACCACCACCACGAACGCGATGATGGCGATCAGGAACCGCACGGTAAGAAACGAGTAGAGCGGGTAGCGCGCAACGGCGTCCTTCACGACGACGAAGGTCGCGCCCCACACGGCGGCCACGCCCACGAGCGCCAGGTGGACGCCGTAGCGGCGTAGGAGTGCCGTCACGCCGAAGCACCCTCGGCCTGCTGCGTGGGCCCGGTCACCGACTCGGGCAGCGCTACGCGCGGGGCGTCGGCCCACAGCTTTTCGAGGCGGTAGAACTCGCGCTCGTCGGGCTGGAACACGTGAACGACCACTTCGCCGAAGTCGAGAAGGACCCACCGGCCCTCGCGCTCGCCCTCACGACCGATCGGCTTGATGCCGGCGGTCTCGCGCAGCGTGTCCTCCACCTCGTCGGCGATGGTGCGCACCTGCCGATCGTTCCTGCCGGTCGCCACCACGAAGTACGAAGTGATGACGAGTGTGGCGACCACATCGAGGACCACGATGTCCTCGGCTTTCTTCTCTGCCGCCGCCTCGGCGGCGAGCACAGCGATGTCACGGGGTTCCAGTGTGCACTCCTCTCCTACGTGCCGCCATCGGCCGGCGGCACGTAGTCCGCTCCGATGATCACGATGACGTCGGCGACATCCTGCTCCGAGGGCTGGTCGACCACCTCACCGACCCCGAGCGCTTCTTTGACGGCATCTCCCTGTTCCATGTTGCCGTCCTGCACCACGATGAGCGTACTGTCGTAGTCGAAGCGGTCAGCGTTCTTGGTGTCCACCACCCGCATCCCACCACCGATGAGTTGTTGTGCTGCGAGTCCGGCGATGCCCGGCGTCCCGACGCCGTTGTAGATGATGACCCGGATGGCCGAGTCGTCCGCCCCGATCCGCACGTCCCACCACTGCAGGAGCAGGTCCGCGATCTGATCGCGCTGTGGCTCGAAGAACGTCTGCCCTCCGAGGTCGATCGGTTTGACCGGCAGCGGCACGAGCGCAGTGCGCTCTCCCGGGATCGTCTCTATGAACGCCGCGATGCGCTCGCGGTCGTCCGCACCCAGATCGGTGTCCTTGACCGCCGCCATCACCTGGCGAAGGCTCTGGTTGGTGAGCGCATCCTGGTAGACCTGGAGGTCCACGACCACGTAGTGCTCGAACGGGACCGAGAGGTAGTTGGAGATCGCGGCCAAAGACACGCCCGGGCCGGCTGCATAGCTCTCCCCCACGCGTTCGAATCCCTGCCCCGGTACTTCCATGAACGCCCCGCTCGGGACGGCGATGCCGAGGATCTGCTCATCGGTCTCGTCGAACCTCACCGCGAGGAACTCGGCGGTCTCCGAGCCGTTCACACCGATGATCAGCAGGTTCTCCCGCGCCTTGGCTGCGCGTGCCTCCGGTGTCTGATCGCGCTCAGCATCCCGAACCGCGAGCCAGCGCGCACCCGCATTGATCCCCGTGGCGAGCAGGAACAGCACGAGCAGCACCGCGACGCCGCCCGCAATCGCCATTCCGATGATCTGCAACACGCCGAGCGCACCGCTCTTCGCTGACCGGACACCGACGTTCACCTGTCGCTTGAGCCGCTCGGTGCGCGCCTCGCGCCTCACCCGCTTGCCAAGCTTCGACGAGCGCTTCGACGCCCGCCAGCCCTCGGGTGCCTCCGGAGCTGGCAAGGGGGTACGGCGGCGGGGATACTCGGCACGTTCAGAGAGCGGTTCGCGCGGCATGTCGGCCGACCCGCCCGTCTGTGTAGGGCGACGTGCGCTCACGGCCGGTCACCCGCCACGTGCCGGTTCCATACCGCTACCGTATGCGGGTGTATACGTCGGCCCGTATCGACGAGATGGCGAACGGATGCGGCATACGTGGCCGCGAACAGCCGATCGAGCGACATGACGCCCACCTGCTCGCGCAGTGCCTCTGCGCGGGCGTGACGTCTCCCGGGTTCGAGCACATCGGCAACGTACACGATCTTCGCCAGCGGTGTCATCGAGACAGATCCGTAGGTGTGGGCGCCGACCGCGGCGGTGATGTCCTCGGCGATTCCCGGGAAGACCTCCGCGAGATCCCGCGCGGCCACCGGACCGTGGAGCAGGTAGGTCACCGACTCATCAACGTCGGTTACGGGTATGCCGAGTTCGCGGGCTCGCGCCAGGAGCTCTTCGCCGGGCGTCTCGCGGTGCCAGTCGTGGAGCAGACCCGCTACCCGCGCGGCATCGGGGTCCATGCCGTAAGCCTTCGCTATCGCGGCCGCGGTCTCCGCAACGCGCTCCGAATGCGCGAGTGCCGCAGGTGAGAGACGCGCGGCCACCGCGCGATGCGCTTCGTCATGACTCGGCAGCATGTCAGCCGCGCCCCTCGTACAGACCGTTCTTGCGGATGTAGGCGGCGACCTCTTCGGGCAGAAGGTAGCGGACCGGCCGGCGCGCCGCCAGACGGCTCCGTATGTCGGTTGATGAGATGGCGAGTGCCGGGACCTCCATGGGCTCCACCACGAGACGTCCGGCTCCCGCACGTTCGCCGAGCGGCGCCAGATCGTAGCCAGGGCGCGTCGCCGCGATGAAGGTGCAGACGTCGGCGAGCCGCTCGGAGTCTTTCCACGTCACGATGTCGAGCACGGCATCCGCACCGGTGATGAAGAAGAGCTCGGTGTCGGGACCGTGCATATTCCGAAGCTGCATGATCGTGTCGACGGTGTACGTGACGCCCGGTCGATCGATCTCAAGACGGCTCACCGTGAAGTCGGGGTTGCTTGCGGTGGCGATCACCGTCATGAGATAGCGGTGCTCTGCGGGGGTGACCTGCTGATGTGTCTTGCGCGCGGGCTCTCCGGTGGGCATGAACACGACGCGGTCCAGGTTGAACTGGACCAGCGCCTCCTCGGCGGTGACGAGATGACCGTAGTGGATCGGGTCGAACGTGCCGCCCATGATGCCCAGTCGGAGTCGTTTCCTCACTCGCGTATCTGACCGCTTCCCATTGCGATGTACTTCGTCGTAGTGAGCGCGGTGAGCCCCATCGGGCCGCGCGCGTGGAGCTTCTGTGTCGAGATGCCGATCTCTGCCCCGAGCCCGAACTCGCCACCGTCAGTGAAGCGCGTCGAGGCGTTCACGTATACGGCGGCCGCATCGACCTCGTTCAAAAACCGCGTCGCGGCGGTGTAGTCCTCGGTCACGATCGCCTCGCTGTGCTTCGTGCCGTACGTGTTGATGTGCGCGATGGCCGCGTCGAGTCCGGGAACCACCTTACAGGCGATCTTGAGATCGAGATACTCGGTGGCCCAGTCCTCCTCGGTCGCCGGCTGGACACGCATGATCGCCCCGAGCGACCGCGTCTTCTCGTCACCGTACACCGTGACACCCGCATTCTCGAGCGCCCGCAGGATGGGCGGTAGCACACGCTCGTAGACCGCCTCGTCGATGAGCAGCGTCTCCGCGGCGTTGCACACGCCCGGACGCTGGCACTTGGCGTTCACGACGATGCGCTCGGCCATGCGCGCGTCAGCCATCTCGTGCACGTACACGTGGCAGTTGCCGACGCCGGTCTCGATCACGGGTACTTTGGCGTTCTCCACCACGCTCTTGATCAGTCCGGCGCCACCGCGCGGGATGAGCACGTCGATCATGCCGTGGAGGCCCATGAGCTCTTCAGCCGCTTCGCGCTCGGTCGATGCCACCGAGGCGATGGTCCCCTCGGGAAGCCCGGCTCCCACCGCGGCGCCCGAAAGCACGCCGGTGATGGCGAGGTTGGACTCCACCGCGAGCGAGCCGCCTCGCAGAATCACCGCGTTGCCGGTCTTCACGCACAGACCTGCGGCGTCAGCGGTGACGTTCGGACGCGCTTCATAGATGATCGCGACGACGCCGATGGGCACCCGCACCTGCTGGAGCCAGATGCCGTTGCCGAGGCGGGACCCGCTCACGACCTCGCCGATCGGGTCGGGCAGGATCGAGAGACTCCGGAGCGCCTCCGAGATCGCCTTGATGCGCACCGGGTCGAGCCGAAGCCGGTCGAGCAGCGACGCCGGCGTGTTCTTCTCCCGCGCCGCCACCATGTCGCGCTCGTTGGCCGCGAGGATCTCCTCTTGCTTGGCGACGAGCGCGTGCGCCATGGCGAGCAGCGCGCGATTGCGCTGATCGGTCGACGTCCTCGCGAGGGCAAGAGCCGCCTCCCGGGCGCGAACGGCCAGTCCCTGAACCTCTGACATGGTCTCCTACGTCCCTTCGCTCGGATGCATGGCTCAGAAGATGACCAGGTGGTCGCGGTGTACCACTTCCGAACCATCCCAGCCCGGCAGCACCGCGCCGATGTCGGCGCTGCGGAGACCCTTGACCTTCCTGAGGTCCTCGGCGGACAGTCCGGCGAGTCCCCGGCCGAGTTCCCGTCCATCACCGGCCACGAGCGATATCGGGTCCCCGACGACAAAACTCCCGGTCACGTCGAGAACACCGGCCGGGAGCAGGCTCTTGCCCCGCAAGCATAGGGCGTCTTTCGCGCCATCGTCAATCGTGACCGAACCCCGCGTATGACCCGCGTACGCGAGCCAGAGCTTGCGGCCTTTGACCGCTGCGGCACCTCCGGCGAAGAGCGTGCCCACCGGGAGCCCGGCAGCGGCGTCGACCACGACGTTCGGCCTGCGACCACCGGCGACCACCAGCGGGATGCCCGCCTTCATGAGTGCTCGCGCCGCCTCGAGCTTCGTGGCCATGCCGCCACTGCCGACGGCGGTACCCGGCCCTCCCGCGGAGGCCACGTGCTCGTCTGTTAGCTCGTCGACGCGCTCGACGAGCTGGGCGCCCGCATCAGCCCGCGGGTCCGCCGAGTACAGTCCCGCGATGTCAGTGAGCAGCACCACGAGATCGGCGTGCACCATCATCGCCACCACCGCAGCGAGGTAGTCGTTGTCGCCGAACCGGATCTCCTCCACCGCGGTGGTGTCGTTCTCGTTGACGACCGGCACGACGCCGAGCTCCAGCAGCCGCTCAAGGGTGTGGCACGCATTGACGTACTGCTGGCGATGTCCCGTGTCGTGACGCGTGACGAGCACCTGGCCTACCATGAGGCCGCGCTCGTTGAGCAACTGCCGATATGCATGGACGAGGCGCACCTGGCCAACAGCGGCGGTAGCCTGCAGTGTCGGCATGTCGGTCGGGCGCGACGTGATGCCCAGGGCCTCGAGGCCCGCCGCGATAGCGCCGCTCGTCACGACCACCACACGGTCGCCCGAGGCCCGCATCGCCGCCACCTGGTCCGCGAGGGATGCCAGGTACTCCTGGTCGATGCGCCCGTCGGCACCGGTCACCGTCGAGCTGCCCACCTTGATCACGATGGTGCGTTTAGCCATCTCCGTCCCCATCACCGAGGGCTTCGAATTCGAAGGATACAGGCCCGATGTGCACGGTGTCTCCGTCGCGGGCGCCGGCGGCCAGCAGCCGCTGCTCCACGCCCATTCGGACCAGCTGCCGCTGGAGGTATGACACGGCCTCCTCGTTGTTCATGTCGGTCTTGATGACCCTGCGCTCCACATCGCGGCCGGTAACGTCCCAGCCGCCGTCCATGGCGCGCGTGACCGTGATACCGCGGTCCTGCTCGGGCGCATAGACGTACGCCGCATCGAAGTCCGGCTTCTGCCGCGCCACCTCGGCACGCAGCTGTCCGACAGCTTCGGCAACGGCGCGCACCATCGGTCCGATGCCCTCACCCGTGACCGCCGAGACCTCGAAGTACGGCCGATCACGTGCCGCACACCACTCGGCCACGCGCCGTGACCGCTCATCAGCTCCCGGCGTGTCAGCCTTGTTGCCGAGCACGATCTGCGGTCGTTCGGCCAGAGCGGCGGCGTGCGACGACAGCTCACGGTCGATGACCGCGATGTCCTCGATCGGGTCGCGCCCCTCGTATCCACCCGAGAGATCCACGACGTGCAGGATCAGCGCCGAGCGTTCGATGTGGCGCAGGAACGCGTGACCGAGCCCGGCGCCATCGCTTGCGCCTTCGATGAGACCCGGTACGTCGGCGACCACGAACGACCGCTCGCCGCTCGTGGCAACGCCCAGGTTGGGCACGAGTGTCGTGAACGGGTAGTCCGCAATCTTGGGCCGGGCCGCACTCATCCGGGCGATCAGCGACGACTTCCCCACGCTCGGCAAGCCCACGAGCGCCACGTCGGCAAGCATCTTCAGTTCGAGTTCGATCCAGCGCTCCTCGCCCGGTTCGCCGAGTTCGGCGAAGGTGGGTGCACGGCGCGTCGCGGTCACGAAGTGGCGGTTGCCACGGCCTCCGCCACCCGCCCGTGCAACGACGAGACGCTGACCGTCCGACGTGAGATCGCCGATGAGTTCGCCGCTCTCCGCGTCCCGAACGACCGTGCCGGCGGGCACTCTGAGCACGAGCTCCTCTCCGGCGGCACCGTCGCGACCGGCGCCCTTGCCGTGCGTGCCCCGCTCGGCCTCGAAGTGGCGCTTGTAGTGGAAGTCGAGCAGCGTGGAGAGCGAGGTGTCGGCCACGAGGACGACAGCGCCGCCCGGCCCGCCGTCGCCGCCGTCCGGTCCGCCCTTGGGAACGTGCGCCTCACGCCGGAACGAGGCACAGCCGGCACCACCGGCACCGGCCTTCACGTGGATCTTCGCTTCATCGATGAACATGGTCACTCCTGACCGCTTACCGGCATCCCATGATAGAGCACCGGGGCCCTGCACACAGAAGGCCCCCCGCCTGCGGGCGGGAGGCCTCGAGAACGCGGCATCGTGCCGGCTTACGCCTGCGGCAGTACGTGCACCCGCCGGTCTTTCCCGTGCGTGAACTCAACGACACCGTCGACCTTCGCAAACAGCGTATCGTCACGGCCGAGTCCCACGTTCTGCCCCGGCTTGAGGCGCGTCCCACGCTGGCGGACCAGAATCGATCCGGCGGTGACGGTCTGACCAGCGAAGCGCTTCACTCCAAGACGCTTCGAACGGGAGTCACGACCGTTCTTGGTGGAACCCATTCCCTTTTTGTGAGCCATGTCCGATCACCCTCGTCCCTAGAGGCCGCGCCTCGCGCTAGCCGTCGTACTTCTTCGCGTGAACGCCGCAGTACTTCGAGCCTTCCTTGGCCTTGTTGGTGCAGGGCGTCCCGTCCGACTTGGTGGCGGCGCACATGCCCGCCTCGGCAGGGGCCGCCTTCTTGGGCGCCTCGGCCGGAGCGGCCTTCTCGGCCTTCTTCGGCTTCGGTGCCTCCGCCTTGACCGGGGCGGCCTTCTCAGCCTTGGCGGGCTTCGCCGCTTCGGCCTTCTCGACCTTCTCGGCCTTCTTGGGCGCCTCGGCCGGAGCGGCCTTCTCGGCCTTCTTCGCCTTCGGTGCCTCCGCCTTCGTGGCCTTCACGGGCTTCTCGGCGCCTTCGGCCACGATCGACACGATGCGCACGCTGGTGAGCTGCTGACGGTGACCCGTCGTCCGCTTGTAGCCTTTGCGCTTCTTGAACTTGAAGACGATCTGCTTCTCACCCTTGAAGTGCTCCAGTACCTCGGCGGTCACTGCGGCACCGGCGACTTGGTCGGCAGTCGCCAGGATGCGATCACCGTCGGCGATGAAGATGACCCGCAGGTCGACCGTGCTGCCTACATCTGCCTTGACCCGCTCGACGGCGAGGACCGAGCCCTCTTCGACCCGGGCCTGCTTACCGCCGGTATCTATCACTGCATACATGAACCATCGCTCCAGTCGGTGGGAACACACGCGAGCAGCAAGGTTAGCAGAGGACGCCGAGCAGCGTCAACGACCGATACCGCCCTTTCGGGCACATGCGGCCGGCCGCCCGGTGCATGAGCGCCGGCCATGCCTCTCGTCACTCGCTCTCGAGGTCGACGGTACCCGCTTTGCCCTCGATGAGCACCCGCACCTCGGTGGGTGCGACGTCGGGGTCGGCGATCACATTCACCTGCTTCCCGGTATCCGCGCGCAGGTGTGCCACCGTGTTGCGCCCTGGTGCGCTGATGAGCGCGTACGTCCCCGGGTTGAGGCCGATGAGGTACGCCGAGGAGCGTCCGGTGATGAGGAGCTCTCGCAGGCGTCGCTCCACCGTGATGCGCTTCGTGGTGTCGGACAGGACCCGACCCTCACCGCGACACGTCGGGCACGGCTCGGTGAGCACGCCGTACAGACCGTCGGTGACGTTCTTGCGGGTGAGCTCCACCAGTCCGAGCCGGGACATATCCGAGACCCGCGTCTTCGTGCGGTCGCGCTCTAGGGCCTGCGCGAGCCGCGCCATCACGAGTTGGCGATTGGCGGGGCTCTCCATGTCGATGAAGTCGATGACGATGATGCCGCCGATGTCGCGCAGGCGGAGCTGCCGCACCGCCTCGGTAGCCGCCTCCAGATTGGTGCGGACCACCGTGTCCTCGAGACTCTTGCGGCCTACGTAGCTTCCGGTGTTCACGTCGATCGCGGTGAGGGCCTCCGTGCGGTCGATGGTGATATGCCCGCCCGATGGCAGCGGCACCGTCCGCAAGACCGCGGCGTCGATATCACCCTGCAACCCGTACGACTCGAAGAGCGCCCCGCGCTCCTTGTGCAGGTGCACGCGCTTCACGAGCCGGGGGGCCGTCTTGCGCAGGAACGACGTGACCTTCTCGTACACGCGCTTGTCGTCCACCACCATCCGACGGAAGTCGTCACCGAACGCATCACGGACGAGGCGCAACGCGAGGTCCATCTCGGTGTACACGATCTCGGGGGCGAGCCCGTCGCGCGCCTGGTTCCGTATCCGGTTCCACAGACGCAGAAGGAACTCGAGGTCGCCCTCGAGGTCCTTCTCGGCTGCACCGGTGGCCGCGGTCCGCACGATCACGCCCACACCCTTGGGTACGAGCGGTTCGATGACCGCGCTCAGCCGGTCACGCTCCTCGGGAGCCAGCTTGCGAGACAGACCAACGAACGGCGAAAACGGCATGAGCACGAGGAACCGCCCCGGGAGCGTGATCTCGGTCGTGACGCGGGCGCCCTTGGTGCCCATGGGGTCCTTCAGCACCTGCACCATGAGCTGCTGGCCGGGGCTCAGAAGCGCCTTGATGTCTCGCCGCGGCGCACCGGGCACGTCCTCCGGCGACACCACCTCATCGACGTACAGGAACGCGTTCTTCTCAAGCCCGATGTCGACGAACGCCGCCTGCATGCCGGGCAGCACATCGCGCACCTTGCCCAGATAGACGTTGCCGACGACACTCCGCTTCGGCCGCTCGACGTACAGCTCCACAAGACTTCGGTCCTCGAGAACGGCCACGCGTGTCTCGTGTGCATCGTGCGAGATCAGCATCTCGCGTGTGATGTCTGCCACTGATGGCCCGCTACAGGGGACGGCGCCAGGTCTCTCCGTCTTCGATGAGGAGGTCGGTTCGCGTCACGAGCATCCGGGCATCGTACCCGAGTGCAGCTGTCACCAACACATCGGGTCTGAGGGAGCCGTGCTGTCCCATCCGGACCACCATCCGAACGATGACGTCAGTCCCCTCCGTCGACACCACCTCGGGCTCCTTCGGGAGCGCCTCGGCAAGGTCGAAAACCTTGGTCTTGCCCTTGTGTTCGAACGTGAGCGTGCCGTTCCTCACAGTCGCGTCGAGCGAGCGCTCGATCTCCTCCCGCGGGATCCCCCCTTTCACTGTGACAACGTACTCCGCTATCGTCAGTGCCGCCGCAAGCGATGCCTCGCCCGCTGGCACGTATGCGCACGCTCGCGGCGCAAGGTCGGCCACCACGGCCCGCCGCAGCGATGCGCACGCCTCGTCCGGGGGCACGAACCTCGCCAGCATCAGATCGAGGTACTCACGCTCCCCTGCCGTTCCGACAGGAAGCGCGGGGCCGAAGGCGATCCGCATGCGCGGGCTGAACCCCCGACTCACAGCATACGGCAATCCCGCACGGCGCGCAGCGCGTTCGAACGCATGCACCGTTTCAAGATGCGAAAGATGGCGGAGACGACCGCTCTTGGTGTAGCAGACCCGGAGTCGGTAGCCCTCAGCCACGCAGATCACCACCGGCGATGAGGTTGTCGACGCCCAACGCGCCACACACGCCGCAGCCCGTACAGCCCTCGAAGGTACAGTCCGCCGTGGTGCGCGCCTGAAGCGCCCGCTCCCTCTCGGCGACCAGGAACCGCTCGTCCAGACCGCTGTCGATATGCGCCCACGGCGTGGGGACCCCGGGCTCCAGCGCGCGCGTAGCCCAGCGCACCGGGTCGATCCCCGTTGCCGCGAACGCCTCGAGCCACCGGCCGAGCGAGAACTGCTCCGACCACGCGTCAAATACGGCACCCCCGCGCCACGCAGCCTCAACGACATCGGCCACCGAGCGGTCTCCCCTGGCGAGCACGCCTTCCAGCAGCGACGCGTCGGCGTCGTGCCAGGAGAGCTCCACACCCTTGCGTGGCATGACCGAACGCAGGAGCGCCTGACGCCGACGTACCTCATCGGGATGGATCTGCCCCTCCCACTGGAAGGGGGTATGCGCCTTGGGCACGAACGTCGACACCGATACGGCCACCCTGATCCCGCCCCGCTCGGCCGGGGGTGTGTGCTCCCGCGCAGCCGTCACCACGCGCGTGACCAGACCGGCGATGCCGGTCACGTCGTCGTCGGTCTCGGTAGGCAGACCGATCATGAAGTAGAGCTTCACCCGCCGCCACCCCGCGGCGAAGGCGGCCGTGACCGAGTCGAGGATCTCGTCCTCCGTCACGTTCTTGTTGATGACATCGCGCAGCCGCTGCGTGCCCGCCTCGGGCGCGAGCGTCAGCCCGCCGCGCGTCCCCCCACCGAGCAACCGTGCAAGACCGAGGGTGAACGAGTCAACGCGCAACGACGGCACCGACACGGTCACAGCGGTACCTTCGAGCCGGCGGGCGAGCCGTCGGAGCACATCGGCGAGTTGTGAGTGATCGGCCGTGGAGAGCGAGGTGAGCGAGACCTCCTCGTAGCCGGTGCACCTGAGTGACGTGACCGCGTCTCTGACGATGTCGTCCGCGGGGCGCTCTCGCACGGGACGATAGACCATACCCGCCTGGCAGAACCGGCATCCGCGGGCGCATCCCCGCAGCACTTCGACGTTGACGCGGTCATGCACCACGTCGGCGTACGGGACCACCGGACACACCGGTGACGGCACCGAGCCGAGGTCTTCGAGCACACGACGGCGCACCCGCACTGGTGCATCCACACTGAGCGGCCGGACTCCGTCCGGTCCTGCACCGTACAGCGACGGCACGTAGACGCCTTCGATTCCAGCGAGCGCCGAGAGCAGCTCGGAACGAGTAGCGCCGCGCTCGCGAGCGGAACGGTGAACCGCGACGATCTCGACCACCGCCTCCTCGCCGTCACCGACCAGGATCGCGTCGAAGAAGGGCGCCATCGGCTCCGGGTTGTGCGCGCAGGGGCCGCCACCGATGACGATGGGGTCCCCTGAACCCCGGTCTGCCCCACGCAGCGGGATGCCCGCGAGGTCGAGGACCTCACAGACATTGGTGTAGGTGAGCTCGAAGGGCAGCGTGATGCCCACGAGGTCGCACTCGGCGAGAGGTCGGCACGTTTCCAGCGTGAACAGCGGGACGTCCGTCTCGCGCATCGCCGTCGCCATGTCCACCCACGGCACGAAAGCGCGCTCCACCGCCACATCGTCCAAACCGCGCAACCGGGCTGCGAGCACCTGAAGAGCCTGGTTGGCCATCCCCACTTCGTAGGCATCGGGGTACACGAGCGCGACCCGATAGCCAGCACCGGGGTCGTGCGTTGCACCCCACTCACGATCGATGTAGCGCGACGGACGCTCCACGGATGCGAGCAGGGGCTCGATCCGCTCCCAGAGGTCAGACACCGGGCGGCTCGTCGTCACTCACCGGGAGAGCCAGTTGCTCGGAACCTTTGAGGGCACCCGCAGAGCGCCGCGGGAGTCGCTGCGCCGCCTTGTCCTTGATCGCCTTGAGATGCGCGGTCACCTGCGAGAGGTCCGCCCCGTCCTCGAAGTACGCGATGGCGGCCTTGCCCATCGCAACCGTGCCCGTGTAGCCGACGCCGCCCTTGATCGCCCACCCGATGACCGGGACGGCGATGAGCGCCTGGCGTGCGACGGCACGGAACAGAAGCCCACCGCCGACAACAGCGGCAAGCTCCTTGATGCGGTCCACCCCGAGCGGCTCGCCGTAGGCGGCGGCGATCTGCAGCAGCATCTTCGCCTGATTCGCGGTCATCAGCGGCATGTCGGCCCCGGGTACGATCGAGACCGCACCGATGAGCCCGTTCTGCCACGCTGTGGTCTTCACCGCGTCCTCGGCGACCGCGCGGCGCATAAACGCGAAGTTGTGAGCCAGTGCCAGACGCTTGCTGCCAAGCGCGTCGGCAAGCCACGAGCCGAGTGCTCCCACGGCGTCATCCGCATCGGGACGAACGAGTAGGTCCGCCGTCGGCTGTGCCAGGCTGGCGGCCAACTGGTCCGCCCGGTCCTCATGCCCCACCGCGACGACCGCGACCGGCACCTGCGCCCGTCTCGGGCTGTCGAGCGCCTGACGGAGTGCGAGACCCCCCGATCCCGCGATCGCAACCGTGACGTCGGTAGACGGCCCCACGGTGATGGTCGTTCCCGGCTCGGCCACATCCACCTGCAGTGACGCGGCTGCCGTGCGCGGCCTGAGGGCGCGCTGAACGACGTCGTTCAGATCGTCCGGCGCGTCCACCTCCACGATCACGGCTATCCGTACCGGACGCTCTCGCTCTTCAACGAGCTTCGTCCCCGAACGCATCAAGTCACGCACATCGACGGGAAGCGCCATGTGCAACTCCCTTCGTAGCCAATCCCTAGGTCCCGTATCGCCGTGACCAGACCGAGAGCAGCAGGCCGACCGCACCCAGGTTGGTGACCATCGACGAACTGCCGAAACTCATGAACGGCAACGGGATCCCTGTAATAGGCATCATACCCACGGTCATCCCCACGTTCTCCAGGACCTGGAACAACCACATCCCGATCACGCCCGCGGCGATGAGCGCTCCGTACAGATCGCGCGATGATGTCGAGATGGCGAGTGCCGTCACGAGCAGGGCGAGATAGAGGCCCAGGAGCAGGATCGCGCCGAGGAACCCGAGCTCCTCCCCGAGCACCGAGAAGATGAAGTCGGTATGGCGTGCGGGGATGAAGTGCAGGTTGGACTGTGTGCCTGCGCCGAGTCCCTTGCCGATGAGGCCGCCCGAACCGATGGCGATCTTGGACTGTGCGAGGTTGTAGCCAGCGCCGGCGGGGTCGCGCTCCGGCTCGATGAACACGAGGAGCCGGTCCTCCTGATACTGCGCGAGGAGTCCCAGTTGCAGCACGGCCACCGTCAACAGCACTCCGGCGAGGGCGGCGTACGCGAAGTACCGGCCCTTCATCCCGCCGACGAGCAGCATCACGAGCGCGATCGCGATGAACACGAGCCCGGTCCCCAGGTCGGGCTGGAGCAAGATCAGGCCGAGCGCACCCGCCACGTACGCGAGCACCCTGAGCACCTGTCCCGGTTGGTCTATGCGTCCCTTGAACGACGAAATGACGGTGGCTACCACCACGATGAAGATGAGCTTCGCCGGCTCGGAGGGCTGGAACAGACGCACGCCAAAGAGCGACAGCCATGACGTTGCACCGCCGGCGGTGTAGCCGAGACCGGGAATCCGCGGGCTGATCAGAAGGACCGCCGCGAGTGCGATGAGCGGACCTTGCCACCCCCTGAGTCGCGTGTAGTCGAACACCCAGGCGAGCACGAGCGGCACAAGACCGATGACAACGCCGAGTACGTGACGCAGGAGCATGCCCGACCCGCCGGTCATCCCCGACGTCGCCGAGGCGACCATCACCGTGCCATACACGAGCAGCGCGATCGTCCACATGACGAGCGGAACGTTCACCGCATCGAGGAAGCGCCTGCCGCGTGACTTATCCATCGAGCATCACCTGGAAACGTCCGTTGCGCGGACGGTCTGGATCGGCTTTCCGAAGAGCTTCGCAAGGATGTTGCGTGCAGCCGGGCCCGCTACCGACCCTCCGTGCCCACCCTGCTCCACGATGACCGCCACTGCGTAGCGCGGCGTGTTCACGGGCGCGTATGCGCAGAACCACGCGTAGTCGTCCTTGCCCTTGACCTCGGCCGTCCCCGTCTTGCCGGCAACCGTCACCCCCAGCCCCGCGAACGCGCCCTGAGCAGTACCTTCGCGGGTCACGTCGACGAGCGAGCGCTCGATGACGCCAAGCGACTCCTCGGAGGCATCCGTATCAGCGAACACCTCAGGCTCGACCGTCCGCGCCGGCAGGCCCTCGCTGTCGAGCACCGCCTTCAGGATGTGCGGTCGCATGACCACACCGTCATTCGCCAGTCCCGCGTAGACCGTCGCCATCTGGAGCGGTGATGTGAGCACGTCACCCTGGCCGATCGACATGTTCACGGTGTCACCCGGTAGCCACATCTGGTACTCGGGGTAGTTGCGATTGAACTCCTTCTTCCATTCGGCGTCGGGAATCCGTCCCGCCACCTCACCGGGAAGGTCGATCCCAGTCTTCGTGCCCAGACCGAACTCGCGGGCCTGCGCCTGGAGTTCTTCGAGTTTGCGCTTGTAGAACTCGTAGCCGATTTCGTAGAAGACCGTGTCGCACGAGTTCTCCATGCCCGAGCGGAACGTGAGCGTGCCGTGTCCAGTGCGCTTCCAGCACCATTTCGGCCACTGCGTGCCCATCTCGGTCCAGCGTCCGGTGCACACGTACGTCTTGTTCTCGTAGGTGATGCCGGCCTCAAGCCCGGCAAGGCCCGTGATCACCTTGAACGTTGAGGCAGGTGGGTACGCCGCCATCACCGCACGGTTGTTGAGCGGGTACTCGCTCGCCTTCTCATTCAGCGCTTCCCACTCGGCGGTACTGATACCGCCGATGAACGCGGCCGGGTCGTACGTCGGCGCACTCGCCATGGCAAGCACCTCGCCGGTCTCGATGTCGAGCACGACCACCGAGCCGGCCTTCGCCTTGTCATAGCCCTGGCGCCGCGCCTCGGCAAGGGCCGCTGCCAGCTGCTCCTCGGCCACGCGCTGGACCTCGATGTCGATGGTGAGCTGGATGTCGTTCCCGGGACGGGACGGCTGCTCATCGACGACCCCCTGCGGACGGCCCGAGGCGTTCACCTCGATCCGACGCCATCCCTTATCGCCCTGCAGCACGCCCTCGTACTGTAGCTCGGCGCCCGTCTTGCCGACCGTGTCGCCCAGTTCATAGCCCGCGTACACGTCCGAGCTCTCGAACTGCTGTTCGGAGATCGCGCCCGTGTACCCGAGCACGTGCGAGGCGATCGACCCGTGGGGGTACTCGCGAACAGCCAGCTCCTCGACTCTGACCCAGGGGAAGTCGACCTGACGTTCGAGGAGTTGGGCCACAACTTCCATTGGTGCATCGACGGCGACCACGCGCGGACGGAGTGCCTCCTGCCGGACGTCGGAGACCCGCTCGAAGACCTCCGACGGTGTCATCTCGAGCATCCCGGCCAGTTCGCCGAAGATCGCATCGAGCTCACCGCGGGTGGGATCGTCAGCGGTGTCCTCGTTGCGTGCCCGGGTCAGCAGCGTCGCGACGTCCTCGTGTGCCGGATCGACGCTGATCGCGAGTGCCGAGCGGTTGGTCACGAGTTCGACACCGTTGCGGTCGTAGATACGTCCGCGAGGAGCCTCGAGTGATATCTCCCGCACCCGGTTGTTCTCGGCTAGCGCCGCGAACGCATCGGCACCCAGCACCTGCATCGTCCACAGGCGCACGAGGAGGACGCTGAGCACCACGACGATGACGATGCCGAGTGCCGCGAAGCGGCTCTTGAGCTCCTGCCGGTACGTTGACATGGGTGAGATAGCTCCGGAACGGCCTGCGCGCCAGGCGCGTCAGGCGAGGCGGCGGAACGACTTCATCTGCCGGTCGGAGCGCAAGAAGCGCGCCAACCAGGGATAGGCGAGCAGGACCAGCACCGCATTATACACGGCACGTGGTAGGACCACGCCGCCGAGCGCGGCCCAGAAGGCGGGGCCTGCGCCCAGGACTGTGAGCACAAGCAGGTAGGACGTGTCGGCCACAAGTCCCGCGATGACCGCCACCATCACCGGCGCGAGCCACCCTTCGGCGAACAGGTTCTCCTGCAGCATGCCGCCCACGTAGCCTGTCACGGTCAGCACCAGTGCCCACGCGCCGACCGGCTCTGCGCCGAGCAGATCGAAGAGCAGCCCCGCGGCGAACCCGGCAACGGCGCCGGCCACGGGCCCCTCCACGAACGACAGCGTGATGACCACGAGGAGGAACAGATTGGGGACCACCCCGAACACCGCGAGGTGGGGGGCGAGCATGACCTGCAGCACGAACGCCGCTGCAAGCGCGCCCACTGTCGTCCACCACCGCTTCACTCGACCGCCTCCGCGTCCGTCTCGGTGACCGAACCCACGAGCACGAAAACCTCTTCGATCCGGTCGATCGGGACACGCGAGGCCACGATGATGCGCGGGTAGAGTTCGCCGCGCCGATCGTCGACCGACACGACGTCACCCACGACGAGGCCCTTCGGGTAGACCCCGCCAAGCCCGCTCGTCAGCACAACGTCGCCCGCCTGTGGTGTGAACTCACGTGTGACGAAGTCGAGCGAGAGCTCACCGCTCACCGAACCTCGCACGATGCCGGTCGCTCGGGACGACTGGATCATGGCGGCGACACCACTCTGCTGGTCGTTCAGCAGCCGGACGGTCGAGGCACCGACTGTCACCTCGGCCACCTGCCCGACGAGGCCCTGTGCCGCGATTACCGGCATTCCCGGCTCGACGCCGTCCTCCGAGCCCCGGTCGATGACGATCACGCCCTCCCAGGTACTGATAGGCCTGCGGATGATGCGTGCACCGAGCTTGGCAAGCTTGCGCTCCTCGGCGAACTCGACGAGTGCTCTGAGACGCTCGTTCTCCTGGCGAGCCTCCTCGAGCTCCGCCAGTCGGGCACGGAGTTCGGCGTTCTGCTCTTCGAGCGCCGCAAGACGCGTCTGCGACACCGTGAGGCCGTCGAAGAACGCGCCGACCGACCGCACCGGGCTTGTGATCGCGGTGCCAAGGGCCGCGATCGGGGCGCTCACGGCGAGCGTGACCCTCCGCGCCGTGCGCAGCGGACCGGTGTCACCCTCGCGGAAGTACACCGTCACGAGCAGAAGCGACAGCGCGATGAGCGTCGCGAGCAGTCTCGGGTTGCCTCTCTTGGGCTCGGGCTGCCCGATGCGCATGAGGACCGGCCTCCGAATCTAGCGTGAGACCGTCAGGACCTTTTTGAGTACGTCGATCTCCTCGAGCGCCTGCGCCGAGCCGAGCACCACGTTGATGAGCGCATTCTCCGAAACGTGGACGGGCATCCCCGTCTCGAAACGGAGTCGATCGTCCAGGGCACGCAGCAGTGCGCCGCCGCCCGTCAGCACGATGCCGTACTCCATCACGTCGCTCGCCAACTCGGGTGGCGTCTTCTCGAGCGTGCCCTTGATGGCCGAGATGATCGCCATCGTCGGCTCCTCGATAGCCACGCGGATCTCCTCCGAGGAGACCTGGAAGGTGCGCGGCAGGCCGGTGAGCAGGTCGCGCCCGCGGACCTCCACGTCAAGCTCCTCGGCGAGCGGATGCGCCGAGCCGATCTCCATCTTGATCTCCTCGGCAGTGCGCTCGCCGATGAGGACGTTGTACTCCTTCTTGATGTGGGCGATTATCGCCTCGTCGAACTCGTCGCCACCGATGCGGATAGACTGAGCGACCACGATACCGCCGAGTGAGATGACGGCCACCTCGGTCGTGCCGCCACCGATGTCCACGACCATGTTGCCGGTCGGCTCCTGGATAGGCAGACCCGCCCCGATCGCCGCCGCCATCGGCTCCTCGATGAGGTACGCGCTGCGTGCGCCCGCCTGCATGGTGGCCTCGAAGACGGCGCGCTTCTCAACCTCGGTCACACCCGAGGGCACGCAGACAACCACCCGCGGCTTGGGCTGCCAGGGGAAGCGCTTGATGCGCGTCTTGCTGATGAAGTAGCGCAGCATCGCCTCGGTGACCTCGAAGTCCGCGATGACGCCATCTTTCAGGGGCCTGATGGCCACGATGCTCCCCGGCGTGCGCCCCAGCATGCGCTTCGCGTCGATGCCGACGGCAAGCACGCGCTTCGTATCGCGTTCGACGGCGACGACCGAGGGCTCGATGAGCACGATGCCCCGGCCACGCACCGAGACGAGGGTGTTGGCGGTCCCCAGATCGACCGCCATGTCCCCGCCCCACGAGTCGAAGAACATATCGATAAGCGACAAGTCGCTTGGCTCCTTTCACTGCACCAACCGGTGCTGTTCTCTGTGTGGTGACACACAAAGAACGCGCAGCGACGCACGCATGCGGCGCGCGTCGGTCTGCACATCCGTAGGAGTGTAGCAGATGCGTGTGTCACCGACACGGGCCGCGCCGTCATCAGTATAGCAACATCGCAGGTAGGGCCGCTGTTCTTCACATCAGTCCGAGGTCGCGCAAGCTCGAGTGCTCGCCACCGTCGCCGATGACAACGTGGTCCAGAACCTCGATGCCGAGTACGTCCCCCGCCTTCACGAGCCGCCTCGTCAGCTGGACGTCGGCGCCTGACGGGGTGGGGTCACCGCTCGGATGGTTGTGCACCACCACGACCGAAGCCGCAGAGACCTTGACCGCCTCCTTGAACAGCTCGCGCGGGTGCACGATCGACGCGTTCAGGCTTCCCACCGACACCTCGATGATGCGTATAAGCTGGTTCTTCGTGTTGAGCGCGAGCGCCCAGAAGTGCTCGCGGTCCAGACCGCGGAACTGGGGCCCGCACAGACGAACAACATCCTCCGGACGCGCTACGACCGGCCGCGATCCTCCACCGCGCAAGGTGGCGCGTCGGCTCAACTCCAGGGATGCCAGCAGTCGTGCCGCGGCCACCGGACCCACACCCTCGTAGCAGATGAGGTCCTCGGCACTGAGGCGCCACAGCCCATCGGGGATCGGATGGCGGTTGAGCACGCCCTTGCCGAGGTCTCCCGTCACATCTCCGAGCACCAGCGAGACGAGTGCCTCATCGGGAACGGCATCGCCCTGCCCGCAGAGCACCAGATCGCGGGCCTGCACGGTCGCACCAACCACGCGCGGCGCCATGGCCGCCTCCCCCCTACGCGCGTACCGACACGCGGGAGACGATGACGCTGGCCAGGGAGCCGGTCGCCACACCGAGGATGAGTGCGGCGAGCACCGAGGGAGGTGCAAGAACGAGGACCGAGGACGAGCCGAGGAGGACCGCCGCCGTGGCGAACTGCGCCCCAACGTGCGCAGCCGAGCCCGCAGCCGACAGACCGACTGCGGACAGGCCACCGGTGCCGCGGTGGAGGAGCGCCATCACCGCGAGCGAGACGGCGGCGGCGATCGCCGCCATGACGAACACGGGACTGGTGAGCGTGCCGGTGGCGAGACCCACGATGATAAGGCGTCCCCCGCTCACCACCGCGGCCATGCGCACGTCCGCGAGCAGCAGCGCCGCGACGATGGCGACATTCGAGAGCCCGAGCTTGAGCCACGGCACCACGGCCAGTGGCGGAATCGAGGCCTCGGCGAGTGCGAGAGCACACGCCGCGAGCAGCAGCGATGCTGCGAAGGCGACCCGCCGTGATGGCGACCGGGTCAGGCCCGTCACGAGCGGTGAGGGCTCAGCGTACGCGCGCGTCGAGACCGTCACGGCCGCCCCCTCCGATTCTCACCGTCACGCCGTTGGGCACGCACGCGATCACCCCACCGGGTGCCGAGACGGCACCGGTGAGCTCGCATATCCGGTCTGGACACACAGCGTCGACCACGCGAACCGCGCCATCGGCGACGCGCACCCGTACGTTGCCGAGAGTCCCCTCGACGTCGTATACCCCGTCATGCGAGAGCGGGACGGTCGTGACCCCCATCGGGCCGGTGATCGTCACCGTATCGGCCGAACGCCCTGCGCCGCTCGCCACGATCGGCCACGAGACGAGTGCGACCACGGCGATGACGGCGATCACGATACGGTCGGCCCGAGTCACGACTCACGCTCCCGCGGCAGCCTCGGCACCGGGAGCCGCATCGGGACCGAGCCCGTCACACGCGACCGCATCGATGCCCACTCTGTGGCCGTAGTAGTCGATGCACTTCTGCGGGCAGACCTCCACGCACGTGCCACAGCCGGTGCACTTCTCGTAGTCCACGATCGCGATCATGTCGATCACGTGGATAGCATCATGCGGGCACTCCCGCTCGCACTTCTTGCACGCGATACAGCAGGCCGTGCAGTTGGCCCGACGCGCCTTGACCTTGTCCTTCGCGCCGCACCGCACGACGATCGGAGCGGCCTCGGGCACCATCTCGAGCAATGAGAGCTGTCCCCGGGGACACTCCCGGACACAGATCCCGCATCCCGTGCATTTCGCCGGATCGATGACCGGCAGACCGCGCTCGTCCATGTGTATCGCATCGAACGGGCACGCCCTCACGCAATCGCCCAGACCGATGCATCCCCACTGGCAGCCGAGCGGACCACCCGCGAGGCGGCTGGCCGCGGCACACGAGGGCACACCGGCATACTCGTAAACGCGGAGGGCCTTGTCGCCGCCTCCACAGTGCCGCGCGCTGATCACCGGCTCGAAGGAGCATGCCGCCGCCCCCATGATGCCCGCGATCTCATCGGCGACCGTCTGCCCTCCGGCGACGCACGCGGTGGTCTCGATCTCTCCGGCAACGATCTTCTCCGCCGCGGCGAAACACGAGGGGTTCCCACACGCGCCACAGTTGGAGCCCGGCAGCACGTCGAGCACGGCCTCCACCCTCGCGTCCACCTCGACGTGGAAGCGCTTCGCGGCCGTCGAAAGGATCGCCGATGTGACGAGTCCGATGACGCTCAGGGCCAGGATCGCCTTACCTATGAGGACCAGGTCCACACCATCACCTCACAGTCCGAACCAGCCGGACAAGCCGACGTACGCGAGCGAGAGCAGCCCCGCGGTTATGAACGCGATCGGGCTCCCCTTGAACAGACGCGGGACCGGCGAGAGCTCCAGGCGTTCCCTGAGAGCGGCGAACGTGACGAGCGCGAACCCGAACCCGATCGACACACCGAGCGTGTAGATGAGCGCCTGTCCCAGACTGAGTGAAGCGCCGATCGGGATGTTGAGCTTGAAGAAGCCCGGCTTCGCCGCCTCGGTGGCCGTGGCGAGCACCGCGCAGTTGGTGGTGATCAGCGGCAGGAAGATGCCCATCGCGCGGTAGAGCACGGGACTCGCCTTTCGCAGATACATCTCCACGAACTGGACGAGGGAGGCGATGATGAGGATGAACGCCGGAATGTAGAGGAAGTCACCCACGCCAAGCGGCTCGAGGACGAACTCCCACACGGTCCACGTGGCCGTCGAAGCCATCATCATCACGAACACGACGGCCAGGCTCATGCCGAGCGACGTCTCCATGTTGCCCGACACCCCGAAGAACGGGCAGAGGCCGATGAATCGCGTCAAGAGGATGTTGTTGATGAGCGCGCCGCCGATGAACAGCAGCGCGAACTGGGTCACCGTCGACATGCCCGCGCCTCCGCTCTCGCCGCTGACCGTTCGTTGAGCCACCGCGAACCCGCGATCATGAAGCCGAACACCAGGAACGCGCCCGGGAAGAGCAGCAGAATGCTCGGCGGCGCATAGCCGGACGGCAGGCTCACGAGCGTCGTCTCGAACCACATGAGCTTGCCGGTGCCGAACAGTTCGCGAATCGTTGCGAGTATGACCATCACCAGCCAGTAACCGATGCCCATCCCGAGCCCGTCTGCGGCCGACAACAGCAGCTTGTTGTGGTACGCGAACGCCTCGGCCCGGCCGAGGATCATGCAGTTCACCACGATAAGCGGGATCCAGATGCCGAGCACCTGATAGATGCCGGGCACGAACGCCTTCATCACGAGGTCGACGATCGTCACGAACGAGGCGATGACCACGATGAACACGGGGATACGCACCTCGTTGGGAATGAGCTTCCGGAACAACGAGACGAGCACGCTACTCATGGTTGCCACGAACGTGACGGCGATACCCATGAACACGGCGTTCTGCAGTTGCGTGGAGACGGCGAGCACGGCGCACAGACCGATCATCAACACCGTGAGGGGGTTCTCTATCCCCACACCCTGGCGGAACGCCTTGACGAGGTCTTTCACTGCGCTCCCCCCTCTCCGTTGGCGAGAACCGCCGAGTAGATGCGACCTGCTGCGGCAACCCCATTCTTGATGCCGGACGAGGAGCGCGTCACGCCGCTGATCGAGTCGAGCCCGCGAACGTCGGCGTCGGTGAACCCGCCGGGCAGCGTGGAGAACTGCTCCATGAACCACGCGTCGGTCATCACCTTGGTGCCGAGTCCCGGTGTCTCGTTCATGGTGAGGATGCTGACACCCGTGACCAAACCGGATCCATCCAAACCTATAACCAGCTGCATAGGACCACCGTATCCGCGTGACGAGAGCTTGATCGCCCAGCCCGAGGCCACACCCTGCTCGGTGGCACGGTAGATCGCGGCGAGGTCGGCCGGATCCGCGACGGCGGTCGCCTGCTCGAGCGTCGTCGCGTCCTTGAGCAACTCGAACCCGTCAGCATCGGGCTGCACGGCCTTGAGCGAGCGCTCCTCGGCGAGACGGTCCTGCTCGGCGATCCGCGGCGCGGCGACCTCATAGGTGAGCGTGAGTCCCGTGGCCGCGACGACGCACGTGACAAGCACTGCGGCGATGAGCTTCAAGGAATCACCCACGGCTCTTCACCCACCCGAACGTCCGGGGACGGGTCAGCCGGTCGATGAGCGGCGCGAGCCCGTTCATGAACAGGATCGCGAACGTCGTCGACTCGGGCATGGCGCCGACGAAGCGCCCGACCGCGTTGAACAGCCCGCACCCGACGCCGTACACGAGACGGCCGGTCTTGGACATCGGCGACGAGACGTAGTCGGTGGCCATGTAAAACGCGCCGAGCATCACACCGCCGGCGAGTATGTGGAAGACCGGGTCGGAGCCGAACGCGAGCGAGATCAGGAACATCGTCCCGATGTACCCGGCGGGTATGCGCCAGTCGATGATGCCGCGGATGATAAGCAGCAGCCCGCCTGCGATCAGCAGCGCCGCCGAGATCTCACCGAGCGAGCCCTCGAGATTCCTCCAGAGCAGTGGCTGATACTGAGCGGCGAGATCGAAACCGTATGCGCCGTCGGCCAGCCGGTCGGCGGAAGCGGCCATCAGCCGCGTAGCACCGGACACGGCATCGAGCCCCTCGGCGGTGAGGTCGGGCAACGCGCGGAACCAGCCCCTGTTGGGAGCTGCCGCGAACACGCCCGCCCACGAGACAGCCACGAACGCGCGGCCTACCAGCGCCGGGTTGAAGAGGTTTCTGCCCAGACCGCCGAAGAGCTGCTTGGCGAGTCCGATCGCCACAAGAGCAGCCGCGGCGGCTACCCACCAGGGCGTGCGCGGCGGCAGGCTCATGGCGAGCAGCATGCCCGTGACGAGCGCACTGCCGTCGGTGAGTGTCTGCTTCTTCCGGGCGATGAGGTTCCAGAGATACTCGGTTGCGAGCGATACGCCGATGCACACGATAAGGAGCTGCGCCGCGACCCATCCCATGTTGATGATCGCCCAGATGGCCGATGGCGCGAGCGCCGCAACGACCCAGAGCATGATGCCGGTGCACGTGTCCTTGCCGACGATGTGCGGGGACGGGCCGACCACGCGACGTTCGATGAGATCGGCCATCAGCTCCCTCCCTTCGCCATCGCGGCGGCCTTGGCCAGTCTGATCAGCTGCAGCAGCGGCCGTCGGGTCGGACACACATACGAGCACACACCGCACTCGATGCAGTCCGTAGCCTTACGACCCGACGCGGCGTCCCATTGCCGGACGTACGCGTAGTCGGCGATGGCGAACGGCTCAAGGCCCATCGGGCACCCTTCGACGCAGCGCGCGCACCGGATACACGGCTGGTCATCGGAGATGGCGGGAGCGGCGACACCGGCCGGAAGTGCCACGATTCCGGAGGTGCCCTTGGTGACGGGCACGTCGAGTGATGCGAGCGCCTGACCGGTCATGGGGCCACCCGCGATCACCCGCTCCACGTCGTCGGCAAGGCCGCCGGCGGCTTCGATCAAGTCGCTCACCAGCGTTCCGAAGAGCACGCGGTAGTTGCCGGGCTTGGCGACCGCGCCCGTCACGGTGACGACTCGGTCGGTGAGCGGCTTGGCGAGTTCGAGCGCGTCCGCGATGGCCGCAGCAGTGGCGACGTTGTGGACGAGCGCCCCCGTGGCTGCGGGAAGCTTGCCGTGCGGAACCTCGGCCTTGAGAAGCGCGTAGATGAGCTGCTTCTCCGCGCCCTGCGGATATCGGGTCGGCAGCACGGCGATCTCGATGCCGTCACCTGCCACCGCACGCATCGCCTCGGCGGCGTCCGGCTTGTTCGACTCCACCGCGATGATCACCCGTTCGGCCCCCACGATGCGCGCGATGTGGCGCGCTCCTGCCACCACACGGTCCGGGGACTCGAGCATCAGGCGGTGGTCGCAGGTCAGGTACGGCTCACACTCGCAGCCGTTGAGGATCACCGTGCGCACCGGCATGTCCTTCGGCGGCATGAGTTTCACCACACTCGGGAAGGTCGCACCGCCGAGTCCGACGATGCCTGCGGCACGGACACGCGCGTGATCGTCGGACGCGTCAGGCAGCCGCACGTAGCGGCTGAACTCCTGCTGCTCATCGGGTTCGATAACGACCGCGGCCGCCATCGTTCCACCGGTGGTGAGCGTCCGCGTGATCTCGACCACGGTGCCGGCCACCGGGCTGTGGATGGGAGCACTCACCATGGCGTCGACCGAGCCGATAAGCTGACCGCGCTCGACGCGATCCCCCGGCTCCACGACCGGGGTGCACGGTGCGCCCAGATGCTGGCTCATGGGGACGACGAGCCGCCCGGGCACGGGCGCCCACACCACGGCCGATCCGGCGGTCGCCTCCTTGTGCTCAGGCGGGTGCACGCCACCCCTGAACACGCGTCTTGCCACGAGCACCCCTCCCGCCATCCGCCCACCTGTCGGAGTCGTTCACGTACCGGTTCGCGTGCGGGCGGACCCGCACGCGGATGAGAAGGCGCCCTTACGAGAAGAAGATCGCGATCTCGCGCTCGGCGCTCTCGGGAGAGTCCGATCCGTGGATGATGTTCGCGTCAAGCGTCAGTCCGAAGTCACCACGGATGGTCCCGGGGGCAGCCGCCGCCGGGTCGGTGACACCCATGAGTTTGCGGACGATCGCCACCGCACCCTCGCCGGAGAGAACCATCTTGACCACGGGACCGGAGGTGATGTACGCCACGAGACCCGGGTAGAAGGGCTTGCCTTCATGCTCGGCGTAGTTGGCGGCGGCCTGATCAGGCGTGACCACACCGAGTTCGAGCCGCTCGATCGTGAGGCCCACGTCTTCGAGGCGCGCCACGATACGACCCACGAGCCCGCGGGCGACGGCGTCGGGCTTGATCATGCAGAACGTCTGCTGGCTCACACATGCTCCTTAGTCGCTGACAACGCACTGGTTTCGTGCCATATAGCAGCACCGCGCCGATTCGCGCAACCCGCACTCCGCGACACCGCGCGGCCCGTCGGTCACATGCCCCCGTCGAGCGAGTTGAACGAGTTGGTGACACCGTTCACCTTCCACCCGACGCCCTCGCGCGCGAGCGATACCTCGTACGCGACGGTGCCGCCCTGCTCGAGAACCATCGCAAGGTCCACCTTCGAGGTCCGTGCGGAACGGACGACGCCCACGATCTCGTAGGAGGTCCACGTGGGCGGAAGTGTCGACATCGCCTTGTCCACGTCAGGCGCCGGCACTGCCACCCAGTACGCATCGACCGCTTCGCCGGCGCCGTACGCCTCGATCATGCCGTTCACGGTCATCTGCTGCGTCGGATACCCGAGGCCGAACAGATAGCCCGCAACCACGATCCCGGCGACGACGACCGCGACGGCAGCCCACACGACAACGGTCAACCAGACCGGCCGCTCGGCGTGCGTCTCCCGACGCTCCCGCAACCGAGTCTCGAGATCGGCGCTGCGCATCTCCGCCTCGGTGATGGTGAAGAAGGTCGAGTCGTCCTCGTCGTCCGGAACGAGCATCGGCCCGGTGACACCGGAGCCCGCCGGAACGGGCGCCATCCCGCCGGTCTCCCAGCCCTCGATGCGCTCGCGCTCAGGAACCTTCGCACGACTCGCCCGGTACGCGGCTTCGAGCGCGCCTTTGAGCTCGAACTCGAGCTCGTCGCGCGCGCGTTCGAACGACGCGACCGCAAGGTCGTGCATGTCGAGCGCCGCGTACGCCATGCCGAGATTGGCCGCCGCCCGCCCACGGCCCTTGTAGCCGTCGATCTCGACCGCCGCCCGGTAGGCGCCCACGGCGTCCTCGGGCCGGCCCATCTTCATGAAGCACAGGCCGAGGTTGTTGAGCGCCTTGCCCGGATCGGGATTGGCAGCCTCCAGCGCGGCCCTCCGGTACGACTCGGCGGCGTCCTCGATGCGACCCATCTCGTAGAACGCGCCGGCGGCACCCTGCAGCGCCTTGTAGCGACCTTCGTAGCCCGGATCGGCTGCAGCCGCCTCGAACGACCGAGCAGCCTCGTCGAACACGCCGAGTGACGCCTTCGCCGTACCGTAGTTGCACGCGACCGCGGCTGAGTCGCCGTAGAGCGGATCCTGCAGCGCGCGCTCGTACACCGCGCAGGCGTCATCCAGTCGCTTGAGCTTCATTAGGGCGTTGCCCGCGCGGTGGAACGCGTATCCGCTTCCTTCGTTCTTGCCGCCGGTGGCGGCAAGGTACTCCCTCGCCGCGGTCGTCCAGTCCCCCGCAGCATACGCGGCGTCAGCCGACGCCAGTCGCGACTCGTCCAAGGGGTGCCTCCCGTTACCGCCGGATGGTGAGCGACACGATCTCGTCGCCGACCTCAAGCGCATCGACGACATCCATGCCCTCCACGACACGCCCGAACACCGTGTACTGTCCGTCAAGGCGCGGCTGCGGCTCGAGGCAGATGTAGAACTGCGAGCCTGCCGAATCGACCGCCTGCGAGCGTGCCATCGCCAGCGTGCCACGCTCGTGCAAGCGGCTGTTGAACTCGGCCTTCTGGGTCCAGCCGGGTCCGCCGGTACCGATCATGGGCTCGCCCGAGCGATAGTCGCCCTGCGCCTGGCGCGCAACGATATCGCGCACCGCGTCGGAGGAGAGGTCGCGTGTCTGGGGATCGCCGCCCTGCACGACGAACGACGGCACGATGCGGTGGAACTTGATGCCGTTGTAGAAACCGGCGTCGGCGAGTTCGATGAAGCTTGCGACCGTGTTGGGTGCGTCCCCGGCGTAGAACTCGACGACGATGTCACCCTTCGGGGTCGTGATGATGGCGGTCTCGGTGCCGCTGACCTGAACGTCCGATACGTGCATGGCAGCCTCCTGCGGTGTTGGTGGCGTCTGAGTGACCTGCCCCGACGACAGCGGGGCGTCGCCGTGCATCTGGTCGGGCTCGGTGGATGTACCGGTTCCGGCCGAGCAGCCCGCCACGAGCAGCCCGAGCACGCAGGTGAGGGTCAGTATCGTGAGCGCGCGTGTCGTGACCGACGTCATGGTTCCCTTTCGATTCCGGGGCTGCGCGGGCCTTCGGGCCCGGCGACGGGACCGCACCATTCTAGCAGGGCGGCCCCCGCTCGTCAGCGCACGATAGCCTCGCCAGAACGCCCCCCACCATGTGCTATCGTGTGCATCACGCCGTCACCCGCCTCGGCGGGTCGGCGCACCGCGTGAACCGGGTCTTCGAGTCTGACCGCCGCATCGCATTCCGCGCACATGCTCGGCTCGCGACCCGCCAACAGTCGTCCGGTGTTTCGCGAGGAGGCGATGCTCATGGGAGCGCCCAGCACCGACAAGGTCCGCAACGTCGTCCTGCTCGGCCATGGAGACGCAGGGAAGACGTCGCTCGCCGAGGCGATGCTCTTCATGGCAGGACAGACCAAGCGTCTCGGCAGTGTCGCCGAAGGGCACTCGAATCTCGACTACGAGTCCGAGGAAGTCCGGCGCAAGATCACGCTGAACCTGTCGCTCGCGCCAGTCGAACACAAGGGTGTCAAGATCAACATCATCGACACCCCCGGCTATGCAGACTTCATCGGTGACGCCGTCGCCGGCATGGAGGCGGCCGAGATGGCGCTCTTCGTCATCGACGCGGTAGCGGGTGTCCAGGTGCAGACCCGCAAGCTCTGGAAGCTCGCCACCGACATGGGCATCGCCAAGGCGGTCTTCATCAACCGCATGGACAAGGAGCATGCGGACTTCAACGCGGCCATGTCGGCGATCGATGCGGCATTCGGCCACCGTGTCGGCGCCGTGCAACTCCCGCTCGGCCACGAGGCCGACTTCCGGGGAGTCATCGACGTGATCCGCATGAGGGCGTACCTACACAAGGGCGACGCCGAGCAGATCGTCGAGATCCCCGCCGACATGGCCGACGCCGCCGAGGCCGCCCGCGACAAGCTCTGCGAGCTTGTCGCAGAAGCCGACGACGGCCTGATGGAGAAGTACCTCGAGGGTGAGCGGCTCACTCAAGAGGAGCTCGAGACACTCCTGGACAAGGCGATCGCCCAGTCGATCTTCATCCCCGTGTTCGTGGGCTCGGCGCTCAACATGCAGGGCGTCGAAGACCTGATGGACGACATCGTCACGTTCTTCCCTGCGCCCACCGCACACGGACCGCTCGCGACCGCTGACGGTGGCGAGGTCCACATCTCAACGAACGGCGACGTGGCCTGTCACGTCTTCAAGACCCTCGCCGACCCGTACGTGGGCCGCATCAACTTCGTCAAGGTCGTCTCCGGCACGCTCACGCCGGGAACCGAACTGGTGAACTCCCGCACCGGCAAGAAGGAACGCATCCCACACGTCTTCAAGGTCATTGGCAAGGAGACCACCGACATCGACGGGGCTCCCGCAGGCGACATCGCGGTGCTCACCAAGCTTTCCGACACTCTCACCAACGACACGCTCTCCGCGAAGGGCGATATCGCCTTCGCGCCACTCCCCGTTCCCGAGCCCCTCTATCCCGTCGCCATCGTCGCCAAGACCAAGGCCGACGAGGACAAGCTCGGCACGGCGCTCAAGACCATCGTCGAAGAGGACCCGGCACTCTCGCTCCGCCGCGACGAGGAGACGCACCAGACCGTCGTGGCAGCCATGGGCGATGCCGCCATCGACGTGCTCCTGGCCCGGCTTCGTGAGCGGTTCCACGTCGAGGCCGAGATCGCGGAGCTTCGCATCCCGTACCGGGAGACCATCCGCAAGTCCGCTCAGGCGCAGGGACGCCACAAGAAGCAGACCGGCGGAAGCGGCCAGTTCGCCGACTGCTGGTTGCGTGTCGAGCCCAATCCTGGAGCCGGATACGAATTCCTCGACGAGATCGTCGGCGGCAGGATCTCCAAGCCGTACATCGTCGCCATCGACAAGGGCGTCCAGGACACCATGGCCTCCGGCGCCATCGCCGGCTACCCGGTACAGGATGTGAAGGTGGCCGTCTACGACGGATCGATGCACTCGGTGGACAGCAACGAGATGGCCTTCAAGACCGCGGCCCGCATCGGCTTCCGCGCCGCTGTCGAGAAGGCCGACCCGGTGATCCTCGAGCCTATCGCTACGCTCACCATCGAGGTCCCCGACGAGCACGCGGGAGCCGTGATGGGCGATATCTCATCACTTCGCGGCCGCATCCTCGGCATGGACTCGTCCGAGGCGGGCATCCAGGTCATCAAAGCCCAGGCGCCCTATGCCGAGGTCGTCCACTACTCTCCGCACCTGCGGTCGATCACGAGCGGTACCGGAACGTTCACTATCGTGATCGAAAGCTACGAGCAGGTGCCGGGAGACATCCAGAAGCGGCTTGTCGAGGAGCACGCGAAGGAGCGAGCCGAGGGTCACTAGCCACCGCACGCACGCCCCGTCCTACGCAGGTGCAAGACGCAACGAACGGCCGACCCGGGAGACGGGCCGGCCGTTCGCATCTGTGCGCTGGCGCCCTCTGTAGGATTCGAACCTACGACCTTCTGCTCCGGAGGCAGACGCTCTATCCCCTGAGCTAAGAGGGCGGGCGGGGTGACCGCCCGAGAACAGTAGCACAGCACCCGCGTGTTTCCAACAGCAGGCGCGCCCGCTATCCTGGCTCAAACGGCTCCGGCGACGGGCGACGCAGATGACCACCGGCAGGATGCTTCTCATCGTCAATCCCACCGCACGGCACGGGGAGACGGCACCGCTCGTTCCCGCCATCGAGCGGCTGCTCCAGAGCATTGGGCACGACATCGTCCTCACGGAGCGCGCGGGCCATGCCGCCGATATCGCCGCGTCCGCCCAGGGTTACGACACTCTCGTCGCCGTGGGAGGCGACGGCACCGTCCACGAGGTGCTCAACGGCATCATGCGCCGCCCCGAGGTCGACCGTCCCGCACTCGGCCTCATACCGACCGGCAGCGGCAACGACACCCGCCGCACCCTCGGCATACCCACGGACATCACCGACGCCACCATGGCTCTCATCTCAGGCGAGCGCCGGCGCTTCGATGTGGGCGTGTGCAACGGCACGTACTTCAACAACTCGTTCGCCGCCGGGCTCGATGCACGCGTCACCGCCAAAGCGGTCGAGTACAAGTCCACCACGAAGCGATCGGGCCTGTGGTTGTACCTGACCGCACTCTTCCATGTGCTGTTCCACGAGCTCTATCCGCACCGCGTCCGTGTGAGTTGGGACGGCGCGGAAGCCGAAGAGGCGGAGCTGCTCGTCATCGCGGTCACGATCGGCCCCACGTATGGAGGCGGCTTCTTCATCACGCCGGACGCAGTGCCCGACGACGGCCTGTTCGAGGTATGTGTGATCGACCCGCTGACACTCGGTGCGGCTATGATGCGACTCCCCTTCGTGATCGTGGGCAAGCACACGCGCATGAAGCCGGTCCACATGGCCCGACGGACGACGATCGTCATCGAGAGCGACGACTTGATGCCCGCGCAGATCGACGGCGAGGTCTTGCTTGAGCGCCGCTACGAGATCTCCATCCAGCCGGCGGCCGTCGAGTGCGTAGTCCCGCGCCGGTGACCGCCCTCCTCGTCTTCGCGCCGGGCGCTGTGGCCGCCTTTCTCACCGCGTACCTCGTCGGCTCGATCCCATCGGCCTACATCATCGTGCGTGTCGTCTCCGGGGAGGACGTGACGACACACGGCAGCGGCAACGTGGGTGCGATGAACGTACGGCGCACCACCGGGTCCTGGAGCTGGTTCGGCGTGGCGATGGTCGCCGACCTGATCAAGGGCGTCGCTCCCGTTGCGGTGACCAAGCTGCTCGCGCTGGGCACGCTCGCCACACCGGTGGGTATCTGGATCTCCGCCGCCCAGGGTGACGGGCTCGCCGGCGGGCTTATCGTGATGGCAGCGGTGACCGGAGCGGTACTCGGCCACAACTACTCGGTATGGATGGCACTCATCAAGCGGCACTTCGGCCGAACGGGCAAGGGGCTCGCCACCGGTGCAGGAACACTGCTCGCCTACGACTGGCGGTACTTCGTCGCCGTCGTGGTGATCGGACTCACCACCATCGCGATCACCCGATATATGATGGCGGGTCAGGTAATCGCCTCGTTCACGCTGCCGATCGCGGCGCTCGCTCTGCGCTCCCCCGACTGGCTTTTCGCCCTCGGTATGGGCCTCGTGGTCTACGGCGCCCACCACAAGCGGTTTGTCGGCATGCTCCGAGGACAGGAGCCGAAGCTCTACATCCACGATCGGGGCGGACCGCGCGGCTGACGTACAGCAGCATGTCGATGCATGCACCGCGCGTGCCGAATCCTGACGTACGACGGGCCGGATCACGTCGACCCGGCCCGTCCGTATCACACCTGTGAGCGGGACTACTTGAGCTCGATCGCCTCGTTGGGGCACACATCCGCACAGGTACCGCACTCGGTGCAGTCATCCGGACGGCTTAGCACGGCGATGTCCTCTAGGTCGAGTGCACCCGTGGGGCACTCATCCACACAGATGCCGCACGCGGTGCACAGATTGGGGTCGACGACAGGCTTACCCATGGTTTTCGATCCTTTCCACATTAAGGCCACCGCACCCGGATCGGCGCTGTGCGACCCATGATACTCACCCCGCGCTCCGTCTGCCACCCGTCGCGTATCGGCTACCGCACCTTGTCCATCACCTCGCGCGGATCCCAGAGGCAGTACGGATATGTGCGGTCCAGCAGCACGTCGGCAGCATCCCGTGCCGAGCGCGCACGGTCCAGTTCGGCCCGCACCGAACGCTCGACCGGCTCGAGGAGGGCCGCCAGCGCGGCGTTGACCTGCCTGATCGCCAGACCGGCGGCCCTGCGGTCCGCGTCCGGCTCGGCGATTCCGGAGACCAGCGCGGCCTTCTTGGCCGCGAGCTGTTCGGCCCGCTCCCGCTCGGCAGGGACGTCGAACTCCACCTCGGCGAGGACCTGGTCGGGGTTGTGTGTGAGGCGGTGGAGTCGGTGCTCGAGCGAGGAGACCTCGGCATCACCCGTGATTCGGCAGCCGAGCGGCAAGAGGAGCGTCATGGACGCGACCGCATACGACGGTGGTGTGATACCGAAGTACGCCTCTATCACCGAGTCGGTCACGCGATCGTACCTGCCGCCGCCCGTCCCATGGACGAACAGGTCTGCAACGAACAGCCGTTGGAAGAGCGTCAGGGTGAGCGCTTTGGGCGCGAGAAGCAGGTCGGCCCGTTCCAGAGCCTCGTACGCTGAGTCCCGGCTACCTCCGAGCCGAGCCATTTCACGCCCATCGCCGAAGAGCCCGTCACCTTCGACGTACACCGGGTACCGTACACCGTTGTCGAGCAGCCAGAACGGCACCTCGACACGATCCCCATCGCGGCCTAGATCCGGGAAGGGCTGTGCCGCCGAGCGCGTTCCCGTGCTACGGCGGAACGCGGCGACGGCTGTGTTGAACACGGCCCTGAACCGCTCCGCATCGCCCAGGATCAACGCGGAGAACCGCCGCATCGCCTGCGTCCTCGCCTGACGCGATACCGGCAGCTCCAGATAGTCGGTCCCCGCCGGACGCTCGTACGCACGCCGGGCTCGCGTCATGAGCGATCCGAGGTCGTCGACCACCCCGGCGGATTCATCGAGAACGTCGCAGAACGTCGAGAAGTGCCGCGCGAGGGCCGGCGACGCCAGCGTGCCGAGGGCCCCTACTCCCCCAGTGCGAAAGTCGGCCCGGGCGCGCTCATTGGGCACGGGCGTCTGCACGTAGGCTGCGCCAGGAGGCGCCTCGGCGAGCACGCTACGGCAGACACGGACCTCGGGGGTCAGGCATGGAGCAACGAGCTCCACCGTCCCGGCAGCATCGGTGTCCACGACGAGATCGAGGCCGCAGATTCCCATCTCCTCCGCGAGACGCTGCACGAGGAACACTTTCACCCACACGCCGGGATGGTAGAGCTCGGGCTGATGCCCAGTCATGACGATGAGGCGGTCCTCGTCAGCCGCATCCGGTGCAACCGAGTCGACGGACGCGGAACGCGCCCCACCGTCCCGGGTACCGGTTTCCTCCGACGCCACAATGCCGAGCCTGGTGGAGTACGCGCGGGCCACCTCGAGACACTCGTCACGCGCGCGCGCGCGGAGATCCCGCAACTCCTCGGGCCATCCGACCGTCGCGGCCGCGTTCCTGCGGGCGAGTTCATGCCATTCAGCGAACGACGGTGTGCACAGTACTTCTCCGTGGCCTTCGGGCGGTCGCTGTCGCTCGTGGACGGTCATGGGCCCGTCACACCAGATCGAGGACTGAGGCCACAACCGGGGGCTCGAGTGCGAAGAACGGCTCTGCCGCATCCACGCGCCCGTGCGCACCCCACATCCGCGCGGTCTGCTCGACGAACCCGATGACGCCGCGATTGCCAGCGTTGTCCTCGAACTGGGACCGGTAGCACCTCAGCGCATCGAGCTTGCTCGCAAGCGTCCCGGTGATGTCGGCAAGAAACGAAGGCTCGCGGACGATGCGGACGTGGACTGCCATGTAGCGATAGACACGCGCTGCGTAGTGCGGCTCGCCGCTCATCTCGGTGCGCGTGAACTTGGCGTAGAAGCGTGCGGCCTCGGCGATGCGCGACGCCGCGATGTGGTCGGGGTGTGCGTCCTCGGGATATGGGACGAAGAGCACACGGGGTCGCTCGGCGCGCAGCACCTCGGCAAGCGCGGTGCGCGCCTCGACGGTGTCGAACAGAAAGCGGTTGGGCAGGTCGAGGGTGAGGCGCCTACAACTCAGCGCGCGCGCGGCGTTGGCGGCCTCGGCCATCCGGCGCTCGTGCGTCCCGTGCGGTGTCGGCTCGCCGTCGGTCAGATCGACGATCAGTACGTCCGCCCCGCGGCGTGCGAGCGCGGCGACCGTGCCAGCCATGCCGATCTCCACGTCATCGGGATGCGCGCCCACGCAGACGATGTCAGCCATCGGAACTCCCCTGAAGCGCCCGCCCCCATACGCGCAGATAGTACCCGAGACGGCGCTCGGGGTCGTCGAGGTCCTGGCCGAAGGACCGGTCGCCCTCGAAGTAGATGCGCTCGACCGGGAGCTCGATCACGCACAGGCCGAGCCGATGGGCCTCGGCCCACAGCTCGAGCGGCATGGCGTAGCCGGGCTCGCCGAGACGCATGTCGCGCAGCGCCTCCGCCCGGTACGCCTTGAACCCGCAGAACGCATCTGTAAGCGACCACCCGGTCGCGTCGTTGATGGCGCGCGTCACGCGCTCGTTCACGTCGCGGCGCGCCGCAGGTGCCGCGCCGAGTGTGGGACTCTCGGGCAGATACCGGCTCCCCGACGCGATGTCGCAGCGCCCCAGGGCTCGCACGAACTCCGGGATGTGCCCGGGCTCGTGCTGCCCGTCGCAGTCCATCGTGATGACTGCATCGGCACCGTCGGTACGGGCCCACTCGAACCCGTCGATGAGCGAGCGTCCGTAGCCGAGGTTCTCCACGTGGGTCACGACCGCGACGTCGTCGCGGGCCCTGAGCTCGGCCGCGGTGCCGTCGTCGGATCCATCGTCCACCACCACGATCGCTCCGTCGTGGACAGCCCGGACGGCCTCGATCACAGCCGTGACCGTAGCCACCTCGTTGTAGACCGGCAGCACGACACACGTGCGCTCAGGCATCACCTAGCGCTCCGCCTCCAGCACGCGGAAGGTCGTCGTCACCGTGACCCGCGGACCGAGCATACCCTGCACCGAGCAGTACTTCTCCTCGGAGAGCTGGATCGCGCGTGCCACCGCAGCATCGGTGACTCCGATGCCGGTAACCAGGTACTCGATCTCGATGTGCTCGTAGATCTTGGGGTACTCGTCGGTGCGCTGCGTGCCCTTGACTACCAGATCGAACCCCGTGACCACCTGGCGCTTCTTCTCGAGGATCGAGATGACGTCCATGCCTGTGCACCCCGCCATGGCGTACAGGACGAGTTGCAGGGGACGCACGCCGCTGCCGTCGCCCTTGTACGCAGCCGTGGCATCCATGACCACACTGTGCCCGTCCTCGTCCCAGGCCACGAACCGGCGCTTGTCGTTCCACTTCACTGTGACGGTGTCCATGCAGGGCTCCCTTCAACGCGAGGGCGGGGCTTGAGCAAGCCCCGCCCGGATGCGTGATGTCGACCGGCCGATCCGCTCAGAGTTTGCGTCCGAGCATCTGGGCCAGTTCGCGCGGCTCCTTCGCCTTCTGAATCGCCTCTTCGTAGGTGACTTTACCTGCTTGCAGCAGCACCTTCAGGTGCTGGTCGAGCGTCTGCATGCCCATCGACGCGCCACCCTGGATGATGGTCGCCATCTGGTGGGTCTTGCCCTCACGGATGAGGTTCCCGATGGCCGGTATGCCGAGCATGATCTCCATCGCCATCACGCGGGTCTTGCCATCGGTGGAACGCAGCAGTGTCTGAGACAAGACGCCCTCAAGCGTGGTCGACAGCTGCATGCGAACCTGCTGTTGCTGGTGTGGCGGGAACACGTCGATGATACGGTCCACCGTCTCCGGGCCGCCGGTCGTGTGCAGGGTGGCGAGCACGAGGTGACCCGTCTCGGCCGCGGTTAGCGCCGCAGAGATGGTCTCGAGGTCGCGCATCTCACCGACGAGGATGACGTCCGGGTCCTGGCGCAACACACGCTTGAGCGCGGAGGTGAAGGAGTGCGTATCCTCGCCGACCTCCCGCTGGTTCACGTATGCCCGTTTGTTCTTGTGCATGAACTCGATGGGGTCCTCGAGCGTGATGATGTGCACCGGACGCGTTGAGTTGATCTGGTCGATCATCGCGGCAAGTGTGGTGGACTTGCCCGAGCCCGTCGGACCTGTCACGAGCACAAGCCCGCGAGGCCGCTCGGCCAGGAACTTGCACACGCGTGGCAGATTGAGCTCGTCGAGCGTCGGAATCTTGAGCGGGATGACGCGGAACACGGCGCCCATCGAGTTGCGTTGCTGGAACACGTTCGTACGGAAACGCGACAGCCCCGGGATGCTGTACGCGAAGTCGAGTTCGAGTTCGGTCTCAAAGCGGCGCCGCTGCTCTTCCGAGAGCAGTGAGAGCAGCATCTGCTGCGTGTCCTTGGGGCTGAGGACCTTCGCGCCCTCCACCGAGGAGATCTCGCCCCGGAGTCTGATCCCCGGGGGGCTCCCCACCGTGATGTGCAGATCCGAGCCGCCCTGGTCGATCATCAGGCGCAGCAAGTCGTCGATGTGGGGGATGTCGCTGCCGGGAGGCTGGGCTCCGGGCATCCCAGCGGGGGTGCTTGCCGCCGCCGTGGTCACGACCTGCGGTGCCGTGTACCCCTCCGGGGCCTGCTGAGGAGCGCCGTACGACGGGGCAGGCTGCGGCACGGGAGCGGCCGGCGGCTGCGCCGCCGATGCGGGCTCCTGCGGGACCCCGGGCGGCTGCTGAGCGGTCTGCCACGGCTCTGGAGCGCCGACGGCGACCGTCGGCTGCGGGCTTGCCGCGTATCCATCTGCAACGGGCGCCGCGGACGGCACCGGTGCGGGTGCGGGTGCCTGAGACGCTACACCGACGCTGCCCCCGATGAGCGTCACGACCTTCTCTATGAGGGTCTCAATCTCGATGTCCACCGGCACGTGAGCAGCGGCTCCCACCTGACGCGCCTTGAGCGCGCTGGCCTCGCTCGGCTCGCGAGCCACGATGACCACCGGGGTGGCAGCCAGATCGGGATCGGACTTCAGCTCGGCGGTGAACGCGTAGCCGTCCATACCTTCGAGGTCACCGTCGGCCACGATCACCGAGGGTCGGTGCTGCTTCGCGATCCCGAGCGCGCGAGGTCCCGAGATGGCGCTCAGCGCCTCGGATCCCGGGAGTGCCGCGGCCAGCGCGGTGCGTACGCGCTCCACGAACCCGGGGTCATCGTGCACGATCAGTACCCGAGTATCCGCCACCTTGACACGACCTCCCACCTCGACCGGTCCGGCGGCGGCGCCGCCGACTCACCAGGCACAGAGCGCCGCGGCGCCTGTCACTGGGTGACACCTGCCCGAAACCCGCCGACACATCCGGTCACGGTGCCCGCTATCATGGGTGGGCGCAACCGAACCGGGGGAGCCGGATTGGATCCAGTCCACGTGCACATAAAGAGCCTAGCACACGGCGGCGACGGCGTGGCCACCCTCCCCGACGGGCGGACGGTGTTCGTCGCAGGTGCCTGCCCGGGCGATGAGGTGGAGATCGAACTCACCGCGTCTCACGATCGCTGGGCGAAGGCTCGCATCGTCACACTCCGCGTGGCGTCCGCCGACCGTGTAGAGCCACGCTGCCCGTACTTCGGCGTCTGCGGCGGATGCCAATGGCAGCACGTCACCTATGAGGTCCAGTTGTCCGCGAAGCGTCAGGCGCTGGTCGATGCGCTCGAGCGCATCGGCGGGCTCATCGAACCTCCGGTGGCCGAGGCGGTGCCTTCTCCGTCTGCCTACGGCTACCGCAACAAGATCGAACTCACGGCCGCCTCCGAGCAGGACGGGACCGTGTTCGGTTTCACGCGCGTGGGCAGCCACGACCTCGTGCGCATCGGTGAGTGCCGTCTGCTGCCCGAGGCCTCGCGCACGCTCCCCAAGGCCCTCGCGGGCGCACTGCGCTTCTCGGCATCGCGGGGAGCATCAGGCGTGCTGAGAGCCACACTCCGCGTGTCCCGCAGCGGCGAGGTCTCGGTCGATCTCTGGAGCGCGGGTGGCCCCTTCCCTCGCGCGGCCGTCGCGCGCGTGGTCAAGGAGTCCACCGGTGCGTCGACGGTGACCCGCGTGATCGTCCGTGGTGACCTCAAGACACGCGATGTCTCGAAGGTCGAGGTGCTCGCCGGCCCCGGCGCCTGGACCGAGACCCTGGGTGAGGACCGCTACCTGGTCTCGGCGCCGTCCTTCTTCCAGGTGAACACCCGTGCGGCCGAGCTCCTCCGGGCCGAGGCGCTTTCGGCCCTGTCACTTGACGGAACCATGCGTGTGGCGGACCTCTACGCGGGGGTCGGGACCTTCACGCTGCCCATGGCCCGCCTGGCAGGAAGCGTGACCGCCGTTGAAGGCTCCCGTCATGCGCTCGGAGACCTTCGCCGGAATCTGGAACGCGCCGGTGTGGATGCGGATATCGCTCCCGGGGATGCGGCGCGACTGCTCCCGGAGCTCGGCCACCTCGATGCGGTCCTCGTCGACCCACCTCGGACCGGACTCACTCAAGTCGCCATGAGCGCGCTCGTGGCGGCCGCACCGGAGCGGTTGGTGTACGTCTCGTGCGATCCGGCCACGCTCGCTCGCGACGTCGCCGTGCTGGTCGGGTACGGGTACACGGCCCGGCGATTCGTACCGGTCGACCTGTTCCCGCAGACCTATCACCTGGAGACGGTCGCGCTCTTAGAACGCACGTAGGCCGCGCGAATCGCGCGGCCTACGCTGTCATCCGAGTCGGCGCGGGCCGGATGGCCGTGCCCGGCCTCTGCGGGGCGATTCTCAGACGAGCGTACCCACCTTGGGGAAATCGACGATGTGCACGTCGTGGGGAGCGTCATCGTGCTCGGCAGTGAGGTCCGCGCCGGCTTCGTGCATCCCCTCGTGGTCGCCGTCATCCCACATGGGGCTGTCGCTCACGTCATAGACCGAGCCGGCGTATGCCACGTATGCCGGTCGACCGCCCTTGCCGTCATACTGCTTGAGATCCTCGAGCGTGAACTCCTTCATCGGAGCCTCCTGTCATCGGGTCGTGTTCCTGCAGATGTACATTCCCGCTTCGGCGCCGAGCGCGCGCGGGAGCGCAGGATCAGTCGTGCTCGATCTTGTCGCGCAGGCCGAAGAGGTCGACCACGATCTTGCGTCCCTTGGTCGCGACGACCCCGTCGCGGCACAGGTTCGAGATGACCCTGCTCGCCGTCTCCCGCGACGTGCTTGCGAGCGTGGCGATCTCGTAGTGCGTCAGCCCCTCGATCACCGGCACGCCCACCGCCTCGTAGGATGCGGTGGCCACGTTGAGCAGCACACGCATCACACGGTGCGTGGCGTCGTGGAAGGCCATGTCCTCAAGCCGGCCGATGAGGTCACGCACACGACGCGACAGCGAGCCGATGAGCGTGATAGCCAGTTGCGGCTGCGTCCTGATGGCCTCCGCGAGGTCGTCCGCCTCGAGACCGAGGACCTCCACGTCGGTCATCGCGATGACATCGGCGGAGCGCGGCTCGGCATCCGTGGCGCTCATCTCACCGAAGTGGGCGGGCGCGTCGAGGTAGCTGAGCGCGAGTTCCTTTCCCGATTGTGACGCCACCGAAACCTTCACTCTGCCCGCGACGAGCAGGTACATCACGGCGCTGCGATCGTTTTGCGTGATGATGAACGACCCCCGAGGATACTGCCGGTGGGTGACCATCGACGCGAACGCGTCGAGCTCGTGGTCCGGCACGCCCTCGAACATGACGAGCGAGCGGAGATGCTCCTTGATGCGACTCTGTGTGATGACAGACATGTTCCAGGTATCGGTCGATTGACAGGATGCGACAAGGGGTTTTGCTGGACCATTCCAGTGAAACATGAAGGGCCGCGCCAGTCTACGACACGGCCCTTCATGTTACGCCACCGTACCTACATGGGCGTAACGCTCCCCTACAGCTCCTTCTTGATGTAGTCGAGCATCTTCGGAACGAAGTCGTCCATGATGAGTGGCAGCATGTTCGGCAGTAGCGCGTCCATCGTCTTGGGCAGCAGGTCGGGCATGAGCGCTTCCATGTCCTCGGGGAGCGGGCCCACCCTGCGCGAGACCTCGGCGAGCATCGCCGGCATGACCTTCGGCATCATCGCCGGCATCATCTTGGGCATCATGGCGGGCATCATCTTCCCCATGAGGGCAAGTCCGCCCGGAATGGCGCGCGCCGCTTTCATCATTGGAACCATCCCACCGGGCATCGCCTTCATCATGTCGGGCAGGAGCGTGACCATGATGTCCATGATCGACTCGGGCTTCATGAGCCAGATGAACTTCTCGAAGTAGCCCCACATCTCGAGGGCGTACGGCGTCGGATCCTCATGCGGGATGCCGAGCCCGTCCATCGCGAGGTGCGCGAGGTCGATGACCTCCATCGGGATGTCTTTCTTGTCGATGGAGTCGCGGAACTGCACCTCGCAGCAGGGGCAGAGCGCCACCATCGCATCGGCCTTGACGGCCACGGCCTCGTCCAGACGCATCTTCCCGAGCTCGGGCGCCACCGGAGTCTCCCCGATGAGCGTGAGCACCGAGCCGCAGCAGAGCGCATCCTCGTGGTGGTGCTCCATCTCGACGTACTCCACCCCGGGGATCGCCTTGATGAGCTGGCGGGGCGGCTCGTAGTTGCCCTGCGCACGACCCATGTGGCACGAGTCGTGGAACGTGAGCTTCTTCTCGATGGGATGGTCGAACTCGAGGCTGCCGTCGAGGATCGCGTCGGCGACGAGTTCGGAGTAGTGCTTGACCTCGAACTCGTACTCCTCGCCGCGCTCCGCGGCGAGATTCGCGTAGAGCTCCTTCCATACCAGGCCGCACGCGGGACACGAGGTCACGATCGTCTTCGCGCCGCGCTTGCGCGCCTCGGAGGTGTTGTGCTCGTAGATCTCCTCGAACACGTCCCAGCGGCCGGCGACCTTCATCGGGATGCCGCAGCACGCCTCGTCGGTGCCCATGTAGTTGAACGTCACACCCGCCCGGTCGAGCAGCTCCACCGACGACTGCGCCACGTCAGTGTTCACGAGGCTCGCGGTGCAGCCCGCGAAGTACAGGATGTCCGAGGTCGGGTCGATCTTCTCCGCGATGTGCTCCGGCACCCAGTCGGCGCGATGCTCCTTCTTGCTCGCCCAGATGTTGCGCTCGCCCCGAAGCGAGGCGGCCATCATCTCGAACGGCGGGAAGGTCATGCGGCCCTCCTCCTGGATGAGCTTGCCGCGCATCGCCATCCAGGAGTGCTCGACCGGCAGCTGCAGCTGGCAGCGGGTGTTGCACACTTCGCACGTGGTGCACACGAGGAACGTGTCGACCATCTTCTGGTCGAACTTCTCGCGACCCTCCATGACCTCCTTGAGGTACGCGTACTTGCCGCGCGGCGAGTGGCTCATCCATCCGCGAACGCTGTACTCCTCGCACGTGGGCACGCAGTAGCCGCACTGTGCACACGCATATGAGTAGTACGCCACGTCGCCGGGCACGCCCCTGCGCTCCTTGAGCTGCTGCGGCCCTGACGGCGCCTTGGCCGCGTTGGCGACCGGCCTCACGAGCGGCTCCATCGCGCCCGCAAGTCCCATGAGCACGTTAATCGCCCCGGTGCCGAGGATCTTCTTGGGGTTCATGATGTCGCCAGGGTCGTTCTCGCGCTTGAACGACTCGAGCGCCGAGTACTTCTCGCCGCCGAGGACGTTTCGCGCCTCCTGCCGGAAGTAAAGGCCGGTTGAGTACGCGCCGCCGCGATGCTTCTTGGCGATCGCGATGACCACGAGAGAGAGCGCGAATGCGAGATTGAACGCGAGCGTCCGCTCGTCGTGCGGGATGAAGCCGAGCAAGACCACCTGGTCGCCCTTGCCGAGCATGCCCTCGAGAACGAACGGCTGCTTGAGCTTGGCGTCGATCTCACCGAGGACGGCTTCGAGCTCAGTCAGCGGTACGACCACCTCGGTGGGGACGATCGACGGCCCAACGCGCTTCAGGCGCATCGGCGCGAAGCGCTGCTCCCACTCGTGCTCGGCGGCCTCGGCATCGAGCTCCGTGCCATCGTTGGCGTCACGGATGGTGGCGAGCGCGGTGTCGATCGCACCACGACGTGACTCGGGGTACGCGATCACGAGGAGGTACGCCTCGGGCAGCTCCGGTTCGTAGTGCGGATGCGCCATCTCGTACGGGTGGCCGTGCCGGTGCGGGATCGTCTTCTTGAGGCGCACCGACTCCGGGTTCAGGAACGTGAGCGACCATATCGGCAACTGCTGCACCGAGACGGACTTCAGGGCCGATGACAGTGCGGCTGCAGTGGAAAACGCGATGACCCGGTGCACCTCGGGCTCAAAGTCACGTAGGGCAACGGTCACCTCGGTGATGATGCCCGTGATTCCCTCGGCATCGGCGACCAAGCGCTCGAGCTCGGCGCCGTCGAACTCCCGGACGGAGCCGTCGGGTAGCACCACACGCGCCGCGATGACACTCTCCTTGAAGAGGCCGTGCTCGTAGCTGCCGAAGCCTGCGCCGCCCTGCGCGAGCCAGCCGGCGACCGTCGATGACGGCAGTGATGACGGGTAGAGGCGCAGGTCGAGACCCTGCTCGTTGAGCTTCTTCTGCAGGCGCTCCCAGAGCGCACCACCCTCAACACGCACGGTCTTGCCGCCGGCGTCGATCTCCAGGATGCGACCCATCGCCGACATGTCGATGACCACCGCGCCCGGAACGGGCAGCACGCCGCCGTATCCCGAGGTGGACATGCCGCGCGGCACGAGTTTCAGACCTTCGCGCGCAGCAAGCTTCACGATCTCGACGACATCGGCCTCACTGCGCGGGCGCACCACCGCACCCGCTATGCCGGTCGGCATCAGCGGTTTGACGAGCTTGGGAAGCGCTCCGATGTCCGAGGAGTACAGCGTGCGTTCAACACGGTCGGTGCGCACCCGGTCTTCGCCGACGATGGCCGTCAGGGCCGCCTCGATGCGCTCACTCACCTGTGACATCGACGTCTCGCTCCTTTCCGGTCCGCAGGACCGGCTCGCTGATCAGTACCCCATGTGGTATCTGCGACTGCCGTGCCAGGATACCCATCAGGGTATCCCACGGTCAACTGGCGCGTCCGCTGCACATGCTATGATGCGCGATGCCCTGTCCGCCGACCCACCCCCGGAGGCACCACTCGTGCGTGCGGTTCTCTTCGATCTGGACGGAACGCTCCTCGACCTCGACCTCGACGCGTTCCTGCAACGCTACTTCGCCGCACTCGAGCGCGCGGCCGCACCGCTCGCTGCGCATGCCACATCGGATACGGCCGTCATGTCCGGGCTCCATGCGGCGGCCCGGCGCATGATGACGGCGCACCCCGGACGCACCAACCGCGACGTGTTCTACGAGGAGTTCGCGGAGCTGACCGGGATCGAACTCGCCGAGCACTGGAGCGTATTCGAGGACTTCTACCGGGATGTATTCCCCACGCTCGCCGACAGCGCCCGTCCCGCACCCGGTGGGCGTCTCGCCGTCACAACGGCGCTCGAGCTCGGTCTGCGCGTCGCCATCGCGACGAATCCGATCTTCCCGCTCTCGGCGATCGAGCATCGCATCGCATGGGCGGGCCTTGGCGATGTGCCGGTCCACGTCGTGACCTCGTACGAGACCATGACGGCGACCAAGCCGCACCCCGAGTACTTCCGCCAGACCGCGTGCCTCCTTGACGTGGAGCCGCGAGACTGCCTCATGGTTGGAGACGATGCGGTGCTCGACATGGCGGCCGCCGACATCGGCATGCGCACGTTCTACGTGGGAGATCGGCCGGGAACAGCCGCCGACACCACGGGCGACCTCGAAGCGCTCGCGCAGCTCCTGCCCCTGCTGCTCTAGATGATGCGGCGTCTGATCAGCGCCACCCAGGAACCGTCGATGCGCTGGTCGCAGTCGAACTCAAACTGCCCGCGCGTCTCGCGCCGAAGGTCGAGCTGGTAGCCCAGACCCGAGGGGTCGTGCTCGCAAATGACCACGATGCTGTCCGTCGAGTCCATCTCCAGCATCCGGTCGATGACGGCGAACACGATGGGGCGACGCATCGCGGGAGTGACGCCGCGTACGTCGATCACGAGCCCCTGTGCTGACTGCGCCACGTCTCTCCGCCCTCCGCCCCGACCCTCTGCTTATGAAGATTGGACGCGCGCTTCGTGATTCCTGCACGA
>JAFGUS010000120.1 GCA_016938395.1 Coriobacteriia bacterium
ACGTAGCCGCCATCGGCGTACGTGGTCAGTCGGCGCACGGTTGTGGTGTCCGTGGCTGTCTCGGTGTAGGTGGTGCCGCCGGACACGGCCGTCGCGGTGATGGTCGTCGTGTCCACGGCGTTCGTCGCAGCTCCGGGTGGCACCGCGATCCGAACGATGACGTCGCGGGTGGCGCCGTTCGCACCGACCTCGATCGGGCCGATGATCTGCGTGACGCCGTCGGGCTCCCAGAAGGTCACAGGCCATGCCTGCGACGAGGCGTACGAGAGCGTCACATCGCGCGCGGTGGGCCAGCTGTTGGTGAGGCTGTGCGTGTACTGGATCGTGGTGCCCGCACCCGCATAGCCGACGTTGTCCGGCTCGATCGTCAAGCCCAACGCCGCGGTCGTCGTGCCCATCGCCGAGCTTGTCACGGCGGGCGAGCCGTTCAGCGTGGCGGTGAGACGGGTCACGTCCTGTATGCCCGGCGATGTTCCCGCAGGGACAGTCACGTTCACCCTCACCTGCACCGTCTCGTCGAGACCGAGAAGCACGGAGGTGATCGGGTTGCCGTCCAGGTCGGTGATCGTGTACGGCCAGCCGAGCGAGGAGAGTGCCGAGAGGTCGAACTGCCCGCTCGCGCCGGTGTTGTTCTGCACATCGAAGACGTACGAGATCGTCTGCCCGGGCGCCATGGTGCCGCTCTGGTTGGGCGTGACCGTGACCAGTCCCACGCGCGTCGTGTCGGTGGCCGAGTCGCTCACACCGGGGTCGCTCTGAGAGCTGGCGGTGACCGTGGTGATCGCCTGCGTGCCCGTGGGGGCATCGGCAGGAATCGTGACGTAAACGAGGATGTCCTGCGTGCCGCCCGCCGGCAGGGTGACTGCCGAGATGGGGGTGCCGTCCGTGTCGGTGATGCTCACCGCCCAGCCCGGGAGGTTCGTGAGCGCTGCCAGATCGAACGTCTCGGCGGTGTTCCCGTCGTTGGAGATCGTGTGCGAGTAGGTGATAGTCTCGCCCGACGCGCCTCCGTCGGCGTTGTCCGGCGAGATGGTCACACCGCGGTCGAGCAGGTACATGATGGGTTCGACGTTGTCCTCGACCTGTCCGCGGTTCTCCTCGAGGTACCGTCCGCCGCCGATGGCCTTGTACGTGACGCTCGGTTTGTTCTTCTC
>JAFGUS010000121.1 GCA_016938395.1 Coriobacteriia bacterium
TGGTGCCCGGGGTGGGAGTCGAACCCACACGCCCTTTCGGACAGAGGTTTTTGAGACCTCCGCGTCTGCCATTCCGCCACCCGGGCATGGGGGCGCGTGAATCACCTAAGAGATAGTACCCGTGGGACCCCTACAGGAGGAAGTCCACCGCTTGGAGCGCCCCGAGATCGCCGACCACCGACCACGCGTTGAGGAGGGTGAAGGCGGCGACCACGAGCAACAGCGCAGCGCTCACGCCGAGTCTGACGCCGACCCGCTGGAGCGCGTCAGGCGCGGCACCCGATGTTTGGCGGTACGCCGGTCCCATCTGGCGGTAGGCCTTGAGCGCCAGGGCTGCGAGCACGATGCTCGCGGCGGCACACACCAGCGTGAAGACGACCCACGCGACGTTGATGGCGCGGGCGGCATCGGGGTCGCGGGCGATCAGCGAGCCGAGGAACATGCTGCCAACGATGTAGACGAGCGGCAACACGGTGGCTGCCTGTGTGCAGTCCACGAGGCGGCGTCCGTAGCCAAGGACCGGGCCCAGCGGCGCCGGAGTGACGTTTCCGCTGTCAGTGGAGTGGGAACGGGATAGCAGCAGCGAGATCCGCAGGGCGCTGGTCGCCGAAATCGCACTCCCGATGAGGTACACGAGCGCGAATGCGATGTACGCATAGATGTACATGGTGGTCGAACCGAACGACATATTCCCCTCCGCGCCCCCGGTGCTTACGAGGACATGATACGCGAACACGAACCGGTCATGCGCTCCAGTTGGTATCGGCCTGGTGTCAACAGAGCCCGAACGCCGATTCTCCTGCGCGACCTGGCGCGCGTATACTCCTCGCATGGACGATCCCATCACACTGCCCGACACGCTGGATCCGGTTTCGCGCGCTCACGTGGAGAACGTGGCAGCCAACCTCCAGCTGACCGCTGACCTCGGCTACGGCGATGTCACGCTGCTCGTCCCGCTCGACGGCCGACTGCTCGTGGTGGCCGATGCCCGTCCGATGACCGCGATGTCGGCAGTACCCGTCACTAGGCTCGGGCAGTCCGTGGACCGGACTGAGGAGCCCGAGGCCTACGACGCGCTCGAGACCGGCGCACCGGCGTGCAGTGTGAAGCGGCGGGTCCGCAAGGGGATCGCGTTCACCGCCACCGGTTACCCGATCGGTCCACCCGATCGGCCGTATGCGGTAGCCGTTCGCCACGTGGCGCAACCCGTCGCCGAAGCGCCGGGCAAGATGGAGGTCGCGTTCATGCGGCTCGCTGCGAGCGTGCTCGAGCGGATGCAGCAAGGACCTCTGACCGACCTGGACACCGGCGGGCTGTACGCGACGTCCCGGCTCGCGGGAGACGGGGTCATGGAGGTCGCCACCGATGGGGTCGTGGCGTATGCAAGCCCTAACGCGGTCAACATCCTGCGGCTCGCCGGTCTCGAGGGCTCGCTCGAGGGCAGCGCCTCGGCGACGATCCCCGGAGGCGCCACGGCGGTGGCGCCGGTGCTCGGCAGTGACAGCGCGCGCGGCGTCACCGTCGCCGTCAGTGGCCGGAGCCTACGGTATCGCACGATCGGTCTCGCGGGCGGCGCCCTGGTGCTCGTGGAAGACGTGACAGACGCGGTCCGCCGCGACCAGGAGCTGCACGTCAAGGAGATGGCCATCCGCGAGGTGCACCACCGGGTGAAGAACAACCTGCAGACGATCGCGTCACTCCTGCGCATCCAGGCACGCCGCTCGACGAGCGAGGAGGCGGCCCGCGCGTTGGAAGAAGCGGTGGAGCGTGTCTCCTCGATGGCGGTCGTGCACGAGATGCTCGCGTCTTCGGCCGACGAGTCGGTTGATCTCGCCGCTGCCATGTCCACGGTGGTGGACATGGTGAGGCGTGGGCTGACGGGTCAGGACAGCGCGATCGAGATCACGGTCGAGGGTGACACCGGGCTCGTTCCCGCACAGGTGGCGACCTCGCTCGCATTGGTGGTGGCCGAGCTCGTGCATAATGCGATCGAGCACGGTGTCGGCCCGCTCGGCAGCGGATCGGTCGCCGTGTCCTTGCAGCGCCGGGTGACCGACGTCACGCTCGAGGTCCGCGACAGCGCGGGAGCGCTCGAGCCGGGCTTCGAGGCCGGTTCGTCATCGCATCTCGGCCTCGCTATCGTCAAGACGGTCGTGGAAGACGATCTGCGCGGGACGCTCGCGTTCCATGCGGGCGATGAGACCCGTGTGACCGTGGTCGTGCCGCTTTCCGCGGCGGGGTGAGGAGAGAGCATGCGCGTACTGATCGCCGAGGATGAAGCGCTCATCCGCATGGACCTCAGAGAGATGCTTTCCGAGGAGGGGCACGAGGTCGTGGGTGAGGCGCGGGATGGCGCCGAGGCGATCTCCAAGGCGCGTGAGCTCCGGCCCGATATCGTCTTCATGGATGTGAAGATGCCGGGCACCGACGGTCTGGAGGCGGCGCGCGTCATCGGCGAGGAGCGGATCGCTCCGGTGGTGATGGTGACCGCGTTCTCCCAGCAGGCTTACGTGGAGGATGCGACTGCGGCGGGCGCGATGGCGTACGTGGTCAAGCCGTTCACCCGCGCCGACGTCGTGCCGGCGATGACGATCGCCGCGACACGGTTCGCCGAGGCCAGGGCGCTCGAGACTGAGGTGGACGACCTCTCCGACAGGCTCGAGACACGCAAAGCGCTCGACCGCGCCAAGGGCGTACTGATGGCCAAAGGGCTCACCGAGCCCGAGGCGTTCAGGAGGCTGCAGAAGCTCGCGATGGACCGGCGCATGACGCTCAGGCAGGTTGCAGACGCGGTCGTGCTCGCGGCAGAAGCCGAGGCGTGACATCAGCCCTCCGCCTGGGTAGGAAGTAGCTACCATCGGGGAGGGGAGACCCATTATGAAGTCAGGGATCACGGCCGTCGTTCTCTGCTTCACGCTCCTGCTGGCGCTGCCGGCCATCGCCCACGCGGACTCGGTCCGGGAACTGGCGCCGCAGAAGCTCGATACCAGCTCGTGGGAGAACAACTGGGTGACGGGACTCGCGGTCGACCCCACGCTACCGACGCGCCTGTACGCTTCCACCGCATACCTGACCGACCCACCGGGGGCTGTGTACA
>JAFGUS010000122.1 GCA_016938395.1 Coriobacteriia bacterium
CAGACTGCATGCCCGCTCCGTCCTAGAGGTTCTCGATGCCTGCGATGATCTGCTCGATGAGGCTGCGATCCACCATCCGGTCGCGATGCAGCACCACACCCTCCCCTTTCTCGGGGATCTTGCTCACGGTCGCGACCGGCCGGGCACGGGGCGTCCCGCCGCCGGTGAGCGCCGTGAGCTCGTCGCCGAGCCCCGCTGACAGACTCATGTCGCTGTCGAAGTCGGCCAGGAACGCGTCGGTCGAGATGACCGCTCCCGGCGTGACATCCTCGGCGCCGTAGTCGGTGCCGGAGGAGATGACGCCACTCGGTGCGGACATCTCGACATCCAGCGAGCGCAGCAGACCCTCCAGGTCGTCCAAGTCCGCGCCGTCATCCGCGGGCTCGTACTCAGGCTCTGCCGGCACGTAGGTCACGGCGGGCTCGTCGGCCACGATCTCCGACATCGGTGGTGCAGGCTCTGTGGGAAGGTGGAGGTCCATGAGTGAGACGGGTTCGGCCACGACCGTCACGGGGCGGTCGTCGAGGTCGGGCTGCGCGGCACCAGGCTCGCTCTCGGGCTCGGGTGCGGGTTCGAATTCGGGTTCGGGCTCGGGCGCAGGCTCAAGTTCGGGCTCGGGTGCGGGTCCCACCTCGGGTTCGAACTCGGTTTCGAGCACTGCCGGGCCTTCGGTCGACTCCAGCTCTGGCACCATCTCAGCCGTTGTCGGCGCCTCTTCGGCCCGCTCCCTGAGCAGCTCGGGGGGCAGCTCTCCCAGGCCGAGGGTGCGCAGATCGGTCTCGAAGTCGCCACTCGGCACGAAGCCTTCGGGCGGTGCATACGGCTCGATCTCCGCATTCTCGGCTACCGGAGGGGCCGGAATCTCGTCGAGGTCCGTGATGGGGATGGCGCCAACGCCCATGAAGTCATCCACCGAGGGGATGACCGGCTCGCCCTCGAGCTCGGGGGCCCCGAGTACCGATTCTGCGATCTCCGCGGGCTCCGGCTCCGCCTCGGGTTCGGCCGCGGACTCTGGCTCCAGTTCGAGCTCTGGTTCGCGCTCGGCTGCCAGCGCGGCCGCCTCAGGCGAAGTGGCTGGCTCGGCTGCGAGCGGTGCGAGCACCGCGCCCATCATCTGCTCGAACATCACCATGTCTTCAGACGACGGTGGCGCAGCCGATGACGACAGGAACTCGGGCTCCTCGGCAGGCTCACGCGGAGCGCTCGGGGTACTCGCAATCTCTTCGGGAAGCTCCTGCTCCCCGGGTGCGACCGCCTCGGCCGCTGCCTCCTCGGCAGGCACCGGCGTCGTCGCAGCTTCCGGTTCGGGAGCTGGCACGCGGGCCTCCGCCTCGGCCGTGAGCCGGGCCTCGAGCTCGAGCGCCTCGGCCTTGTCGGCCTCCTCACGCTCAGCCCTGGCCGCCTCCAGCGCGGCACGCTTGTCCTCGCGCCGTGCCCGCTCGGAACGCAGCCGCTCGACCTCATCGTCTGAGGGGACCTCGAGCAAGCCCGCCGAGAAAAGCCCGTAGATCACGCGCGCGACCTCGAAATCGGTTCGCCTGGTTGCATGAGCGAGCTCGCTCACCGTGCGGGTTCCATCGATCAGGAGGAGGAGGTTCCACTCGATCGGCTTGAGCGAGATCTCGAAAGTGCCCTCGCCGGGAGCGGTGGCCATCTTGAACACCATGTCCGTGGAGGGGACTTTCTTCTTGATCCGGTTCCACTCCTCGAGGCGCCGGCTGCCCTCCATGACGATGTTCTCTACAGAAACCGAGAGGCCGATATCCTCGTGGACGACGTCGGGGAGCACCTCAAAATCGAAGTCGCCCTCGTCCCAGCGCATCAGGTCGAAGATGGTGTCCTGGATCTGCTCCTGCACGAATGACTCGAGAACCTGGTGCGTGATGTAGCCCTCGTCGACGAGGATCTGCCCCAGACGTCGTCCGTCGTCGGGTTCCGCCTCGCGGATCTCGAGCGCGCGGGCCAGTGCTGCGGGCGTGATGCGCTGCCCGCGGACAAGCCGCTCGCCGAGCTGGTCGCGACGCCAGTCGGACTGCGCGAAGAAGACGTCCCCGTCGCGGAACCAGATGCTGCCCTCGGCCTCCGGACCCGCGATGCGCAGCACCCCCGTCTTCCGGCTCAGCTGAACGAGCTGGAAGACGTCAGGAAGGCTGAAGTCCTTGAGATTGCCGCGCAGTGCCATCGATCGAGACCGTCACCTCTCGGCGTGTCGTCGCGTACCCGTTGGGACCGACCGCCTCAGCCGAGAATCTGGCCGATACGGTCGGCAGTCGACTTCATGTCATACAGCACGAGTCCGAGCTTGGCGCTCGGTTCGGCCATCGCGGTAAGCACAGCCCGGCTCCCGGCAGCGATAAGCAGCACATAGCCGTTCTCTCCCTCGATGAATACCTGGGAGAGGTGCCCGCGACCGAGTTCGGCTGCCGCACGCTCACCGAGACCGAGGATGGCGGCCGACATCGCACCGACGCGATCGGCCTGCATCCCCGCGGGAAGTGCCGATGCCATCGTGAAGCCGTCGAGGCTCACGAGTGCCGCGGCCTGGATGTCGCCGTCGTTGCGCATGAGTTCATCGAGCGCCTCCGCGAGTTGTTCCTCGCGAGTGGCCGGACGTGCCGCTACCTGCGGTCGCGGTGCTGCGGTAGGTGTGAGCGCCTCGATTACCGACGCTTCAACCGCGGGCCGTACGGGGGGAGCCGCCGTCACGGCAGGCGCGGGGGCTGCGGGGGGCGCCTCAACAGGAGAAACTCGTGGCGGGATGACGGGGACCACGACCGGAGCGCCGAGAAGTTCATCGGCTCCGGACGGCTCGTCGTCGGCGTCTGTAATGAAGTAGTCGCCGATGCCCTTGTCCACCATCGTCTCCCACCTCCGAAGTAGGCATGCTGGAGCGGCGACATCCGCCGAACGGCACGCGCCGCAGGCCCCCCGATCAGGGCGAGCATTTTCAGTCTCTCACGTCGCGCAGAGCGAAACAACCGTGAAAGAGCAGGTGACAGGCGTCAGACGACGACGCGCATGATCTCCTCGATCGAGGTCAGCCCAGCGCGCACCTTCTCGAACCCGTCGTCCCGTAGGGTCTTCATGCCCTGCTGTACCGCGATGCGCGCTATCTCGTCACCCGACGCGTGCTCGACGCACGCTCGTTCGATCTCTTCGGTCATAGTCATGACCTCATGGACGCCCATCCGGCCCTTGTAGCCGATGTTGTTGCACTTGCCGCAGCCGACCGCCCGGTAGAGTTGCGGCAGATGCCCGGGGTCGTACGGGAAGCCGATGCGATCGAGTGCCGCCGGCTCAGGCGTATACGCCTCACGACACTCACGACACAGCCGGCGCGCGAGACGCTGTGCGAGCACGCAGTTGATGGCCGAGGCGGACAGGAACGGCTCGACCCCCATCTCGGTGAGGCGCGTGAGGGCCGAGGGCGCATCGTTGGTGTGAAGCGTGGACAGCACGAGGTGACCGGTGAGCGCTGCCTCGATCGCGATGGTGGCCGTCTCCTTGTCGCGGATCTCACCGATCATCACGACGTCAGGGTCCTGGCGAAGGATCGAGCGCAGCGCTGCAGCGAACGTGAGACCGGCCTTCTCGTGCACCTGCACCTGTGACAGGCCCTCAAGACGGTACTCAACCGGATCCTCGACGGTGATCAGGTTCACCGTCGGTCGTGTCGTCTTGTTGATGGCTGCATACAGCGTGGTCGACTTACCCGAACCCGTAGGACCGGTGACCAACAGCGCGCCGTAGGGCTTCGTGATGGCTTCCATCACGCGCTCCATCGGCTGCTCGAGGAAACCCAGGTCCTCGAGCGACATCATGATCGCATCCTTGCGCAGCAGGCGCATGACCGACATCTCGCCCTGCACCGTCGGCAGCACCGCGACTCGGAAGTCGACCGACTTGCCGTCGAGCACCACGCCGAATCGGCCGTCTTGCGGGACGCGCTTCTCGGCGATGTCCATGCTGCACTGGATCTTGAGCCGGCTGATCAGCTGGCGGTGGATCTTCTTGGGAGACCGCATGACCTCCTGGCACACGCCGTCGATGCGGTACCTCACGCGCAGCTCGTGCTCCTGTGGCTCGATGTAGATGTCACCCGCACCCTGCCTGATGGCCCCGGTGACGATCTGGTTCATGATCTTGGCAACGGGTGCCTCGTCGTCGGTGGCCTCGGCCAGCTCGTCAGTGGACGCGCCCGAGCCGAGGTCCTCCAGATCGCCCACCATCTCCTCGACGTTCTGCTGCATGCTCGCGAACCGGTCGATGGCCTGCATCAAGTCGCTCTCGGGCGCTACCACCGGTCTGACCTCATAGCCCGTGACGATGCGCAGGTCGTCGATCGCGAAGATGTTCGCCGGATCCGAGAGGGCAACGACCAGTTCGTCGTCCTGGACCTTGATCGGCAGACAGGAGTGCCGGCGCGCAAGGTCCACGGAGATGAGGGTGGCGGCCGAGGGGTCGATGTCGATGGCACCCAGATCCACGAACGCGAGACCCATGCTTTCCGCGACCGAGCGCGCGATGCGCACCTCATCGGCAACGCCCTGCTCCACCAGCACGGTGCAGAGCGAGCGTCCGCCGAGCTCGCCCAGCGCGCTCTCAAGCTGCTCCTGGGTGATCACCCCGGAGCTCACGAGCACGCGGCCGAGCCGCTTGCCCGAGGCGGTCGTCATGAGGCACCCGCTCCGTCCTGTGCGTGCCGTGCAGCCATCTCCGCCTCGGCGGCAGCGCGCATGATGTCACGCGGCGCTCTGAACTGCCCACGATCGGCACCTGCCCAGATGTCGATTGCGAGCGCTCCCTGGGCGACGAGCATGCTGAGACCGCTGCAGGCGCGCGCACCGATCCGGGCGGCCTCGCGTACGAGCGTCGTCGTGCCGGGCCTGTACACCATGTCGAATACGACCTGGCCAGGGCGCAGCCATTCGATCGGGATGGGACTCGGATCCTCAAAGCCCATGCCCACGGGTGTGGCGTTCACTACGAGGTCGGCATCGCGCACCGCTGTGGCGGCGTTCGCATCGAGCGAGTGGGTCGTGACCTCCATGCCATGCAGCCGGTTCTCGACGCGCTCAAGCAGTCGCTCGGCGCGATCGACGTCACGGTTGATGAGCGCGAGCCGGCCCGCCTTGGCAAGGATAAAGGCGGTGACCGCGGCGCCCGATGCCCCACCCGCCCCGATGACCGCCACCGACGTGCCAGCGGGGTCAAAGTCCGCCTCCTCGGCGAGCGCCTCGAGCAGTCCCCGGCCGTCGGTGTTGTAGCCGATGAGACGTCCGTCCTCGCAGTGCACGGTGTTCACGGCGCCAGCCATCTGGGCGAGTGTGGCTACCTCGTCGCAGAGCTCGGCCATCGCCTGCTTGTGCGGCATGGTGACGTTGAACCCTACGAACGGCAGCCGTCGCGCCGCCTCACTGAACGCGAGAAGCGCCCGTTGGTCGGGCACCGCCAGCGGCAGGCAGACCCAGTTGAGCCCCAGCTCCGCGTAGGCTGCATTGTGCATGGCCGGCGAAAGCGACTGGGCCACCGGCCAGCCGATCACCGCCGTCGGTCGTGTGTGTCCGTTGATGTGCACGCGCGGCCCTCCTTACGGACCCGAGCGGGTCGCGGGCTCTCTTCCTGCCATTATGACCCGCTCGATGCGCCGAAGCACAAGCGTGTGCGGCAGATCGGAGACCGAGAGGGGCTGCACGAGCACGGTCGTGGCACCCACCAGGTTGCCGCCGAGGATGTCGGTGAAGATCTGATCGCCCACCACGGCACACTCGCGTGTGGTCACGCCGAGCCGACGGGCGGCCTCGCGGAACCCGCGCGGTAGCGGCTTCACCGCCTTGGCGACGACGGGGAATCCGACCTCGGCAGCACGCTCGTGGATGTGCTCGTGCCAGTTGTTGGACACGAAGTGCACCCCGAAGCCGACATCCGGGAGGCACCGGACCCATCTGAGGAACTCGGGCGGGAACACCGACGTGTCGCGCGGCAGCAGCGTGTTGTCGATATCGATGAGAAGGGCTTTCACGCCGAACCGGGCCAGCGCGGCCAGGTCGATGGCGAGCACATCGGTGACGTAGAGGTCCGGCGAGAGAAGCAGCGCTGCTCCTTAGTGGTCGGGAACGCCGTCGTGGTCGTGATCGTGGTCTTCCTCATCGAGCAGATCGCCCGCCTCGGCATCGAGCCTGATGAGTTCGGCCTGAACGATAGCGTCGAGATCGTCGCGCCCCGCCGCACGGAAAACAGCGCCGAGTATCGGATATGCGTTGTGCTGCTCGACAAAATCGGTCCACTCGACGTCGGGCGCCAGGGCACGCTCGGCGACCTCGACCGCACCGGACAGGTCGTCCTGATAGAGCATCCGCATCTGTGCGAGGTTCATGAGGAGGATGCCCGCCTTGGGATTGGCCTCCACGCCCCGCTCGGACATCGCGATGGCGTCCTCGAGACGGTCGTTGCCCCTCAGGATCCATGGGCCGATGTAGTACGACTGGACCATGTGGGGGTCGAGCGACTGCACGATGGCGATCGTACTCAGCACGAACCGCTGCTCGCTGAGTGGAAGATTGTGGTAGTAGCCGTGGAACACCGGGTCGATGCGGTTCCAGAGCACCGAGGCCGCGAACGTGCGGAGGCCCGAGAGGTACGATGATGCCGCTCGGCCCACCGCCCTCCCCGTCTCAACACCCGATGCCTCCGGCACGAGTGAATCGGCCATCGCCTGCCCCGCAAGCGCAAGCACGAGACAGAGCACGACCACGCCTGCGGTGAGAGATGTCGCCCGTTGCCGCACGGTCAGAGGTCCCTTCGGGAGAAGACGGCCGAGCCCGCGACCAGCGCTGCGCCAGCGAACCCGGCGAACACCACGATCATGCTCAGAAGGTACAGCGCCGGCACCCCGGTGCCATGGGCCACGGGATTGACGATGTTGAAGGCATCGAGCGAGGGATAGAACGGCCGAAGCGCGAGGGCGCCTTCGCCACCGAGCAGCGTCCCACGGGCATGGCCGACGAAGAGCATCGCGAGCGTCGCGGTAGCCACTACGACCGGCCCCGCCACCGCCGAGACCGCCACCGCGAATGCGGCCACGACCCCCATCTCCAGCCAGACGGCGAGCGCGCCCTGCCACAGGCGCCACATAGCGTCATCGTACGTGATGACACCCACCACCTGTTCGATCACGGTGAACGCGGCGAGTGCTGCGCCCACCACCATGAAGATGCCGAGCCACGTGCCCACCAGGTACTCCCAGCGGCTCACACCCTTGGCGAGCACGTTGTAGACCGTCCGGCGTTCCACCTCGCCCGGCACCCGGTTGGCCGAGAGCGAGACCGTGAGAACGAGCGCGGTCACGTACGCGAGCGCGAGTGCGACCTCCCGGAAGACGGCGCTCTCGACGCCGAGTCCGTAGTCGGGCAGCGACGGGATGGCGAACGCGAGGATGCCTGCGAACACGAGAACGATGTAGATCACCTTTCGCCGCAGACTGTCGGCAACGACGCCGAGCGCGATGGGACCGATACGGTCGATCATGACTGCGCCACCTCCCCCGACGTCTCCGTAAGTAGCCGGGCGAAGTAGTCTTCGAGCGAATCACGCATCGGCGAGGTGGCGACGAGGCTCCCACCCGCATCGTCGATGGCATCGACGACCGCTCGCACCGCACCGTCCGGTACCGAGAAGACCCAGATGCCACCTGCGACCGCGACACTCTCCGCATGCACCGCGACCGTTTCGGGCAGCGCATCTCCGAGGTCCCGCGCCCTCACCGATGTGCGACCCTCGATGTTGAGAAGCGAGTCGAGCACACCCTCGGCAGCAACGCGCCCGCCGTTCAGGATCGTGACATCGTCACAGACGGTCTCGACCTCCGAGAGCTGGTGCGAGGAGAGCAGTACCGTCACTCCGCTGTCGCGGAGCGAGAGCATCAGGTTTCGGATGTCGCGCTGGCCCACGGGATCGAGCCCGGACGCCGGTTCGTCGAGCACGACGACACCGGGCTCACCGATGAGCGCTTGCGCGATGCCCAGCCGCTGCAACATGCCGCGAGAGAACGTATCGAGAACCGCGCGGTCGCGGCCGGCGAGACCAACCCGCTTGAGGAGCGACGCGGTGCGCGGAGCAATCTGATCCTTGGGGACTCCCGAGAGCCGTGCGTACAGCGACAGTGCACCGGCGGCGGTCAGGTGCTGCGGGAAGTACGGCTGCTCGGGCATGAAGCCGACCCCTCTGCGACCTGCGGGGTGCGTGGAGTCGGCTCCGGCGATACGGAACGTCCCGGCTGTGGGGCGAACCAGACCGAGCAGCATCTTGAGGGTGGTCGTCTTGCCCGCTCCGTTGGGCCCCAAGAGCCCGTGGATCGTGCCCGGGGCGACGCTGATGGACACATCGTGAACGGCGTCCCGCGCGGCGCTACCGGCGCCGTACGTCTTGCGCGCGTTCTCGATGAGGATGGCGGGACCGTCGGTGGTTGTCATGCGCTTACGGGGTCACCTCTCTCGACTTCTCTTTGGCGATCAGGAACTCCTCGTAGGTTTCGGTGAACGTGTGGGAACCGTCAGCACTCGTGAGCACATAGTAGATGAACGCGGTATCGGCAGGCTCCGCGGCCGCCTGAAGCGATGCCAGCCCCGGACTCGCGATCGGACCGGGAGGAAGCCCCGCGTTGCGATAGGTGTTGTAGGGGCTGTCGATCTCGAGGTCGCTGAGGAGCAAGCGCGGACGATTCTCCTTGATCACGTACTCGATGGTCGCGTCGATCTCGAGCCTCATGCCCTTCTCGAGACGGTTGTAAATGACCGACGCCACGAGCGGGCGCTCATCGGCCACACGCGCCTCACGCTCCACCATCGACGCGATGGTGACGACATCGCTCAGGCTCAGTCCGCGCTCGGTCGCGTAGCTCAGGTCGACCGAGGCGAGTTCCGTATCGAACTGATCGAGCATGAGCTCGATGACGTCCTCGGCAGTGGAGCCCTCCACGACACGATAGGTCTTGGGGAAGAGGAACCCCTCGAGCGAACCGTCGTACGCGTCCGCCAGATACGGGTGCCGGTCGACGAACAGGACGGCCTGGCCGTAGCCGAGCGCCACGATCTCCTCGGCAGAGATGCCGGTGGCGTCCTCGATGCGTCCCGCGATCTGCTCGATGGTGAAGCCCTCGGGGATCGTCACGGTGACGTAGGTGAGCGGAGGGCCGACGAGCAGCTTCTCTACGGCTGCTTCGTAGGACATGCCGGTTGTGAGGTCATAAATGCCCGTACGCAACTTACCGTCGATTCCCTCGAGGCGGGCGCGCAGGCGAAACATCGAGGCGTTCTCGATCACGCCTACGGTGGCAAGCATCCGTGCGATCTCAGCGGTGCCGGCCCCGGCAGGAATCTCCACCCGGACGGAGACACCCGGGGTGATGTCGTTCGTGTCCGGCACGAACAGGATCCTGTACGCCGCGAACGCGGGTACACCCACAAGAAGCAGGAGCGTCACGAGCGCCACGACCGCGCCGAGGGTCCGCCTGCGCGACCGGGCGTCGGCGGGCCTGATCGCGCGGTCGGTCGTACGCGCACCGAACCGACCCTCCCGCAACTTCTCCTTCTCCGCACTCATGCGTCCTCCCGCGGCTGGACCCGACGTGCATCCAGCCAGCGCTGCAGCACGATCGCCGCAGCCACCTTGTCCAGCGAACCGCGCTGGTCCTTGTCGCTCAGGCCCGCCTCCCGCATACGCTTGCGGGCCTCGGCGGTCGATAGGCGCTCATCATGGTACTCCACGGCTATGCCGAGCTTCGCCCCCAGGCGCTCGGCGCGGGCACGGATCTCGGCGGCCTGCGGCCCCTCATCCCCCGCCAGTGTCAGCGGCAACCCGACCACGAGACACTCGACCTCGTAGTCTTCGGCGAGACGTGCGAGCGGCGTCGAATCGCGCATGAGGTCGCGCGCATCGAGGACCGTCAGGGGCGACGCGATGATACCGAGGGGGTCGGACACCGCGACGCCCACCCGCGTTTCGCCGATGTCGAGTCCCAGCACACGCACGGGCGACTAACCCATGTCCAGCATGCGGCGTGCCTCCGCAAGCGCGGCATCGATGCCACCGGCGTTCTTGCCACCCGCCTGCGCCATCTGCGGCTTACCGCCGCCCCCGCCGCCCACGTGCGGCGCCATCGCCTTGATGAGCGCGCCCGCGTCGAACCCAGCACTTACAGTGGCGTCGCTGCCCGCCGCAAGCAGCAGTGCAGAGCCGCTGTCGGGGTCGACCGTGGCGAGCACCACGGCGCCGCCGCCCATGCGGGAACGGAGTACGTCGGCAGCGCTGCGCAGACCCTCGGACTTCGCGTCCGGCATGCGGGTCACGAGCACCTTGTAGCCGATGTCGGTCGTACCGGCGAGCAGGTCGGCCACGCCGGATTCGGACAGGTGGTCCTTCGCGCGGCTGGCGGCAGACTCGAGCTCGCGCACCTTGCGCACGAGCGCAGCCGCACGCTCGGAGACGTCGAACCGGCTTACCTTGAGCGCGCTAGCCGCCTCGGCAAGTTCGGCCTCGACCCGATCGACGTACGCGAGTGCATCGAAACTCGTCACCGCCTCGATGCGGCGCAGGTTGGCCCCCACCGAGCCTTCCGAGACGATCTTGATCAGTCCGATCTCGCTCGAGCGGCCCACGTGGGTGCCGCCGCACAGCTCCTTGCTGAAGTTGCCCACCTCGAGCACGCGTACGATCTCCCCGTACTTCTCGCCGAAGAGCGCCGTGACGCCCATCTCGCGAGCCGTGGCGAGCGAGGTCTCGTAGTTGCGAACCGGATGGTTCTCCATGACCTTGTGGTTGGCCATCTCCTCGACGCGGTGGAGCTGTTCGGCACTCGGCGCCTCGAAGTGCGTGAAGTCGAACCGCAAGCGGTCGGGCGCAACGAGCGACCCCGACTGACGGACGTGCTCGCCGAGGATCCTCCGCAGCGCCCAGTGCAGCACGTGGGTCGCGGTGTGGTTCCGACGGATGCGCTCGCGCCGCATGACGTCGATGGCGGCGTGAACTGCATCACCCGTGCCGAGCGAGCCCGCCTCGAGCCGCCCGACGTGCGCGATCACCCCCGGAACCGGGAACCGCGTGTCGGTGACCGCGAAGACCGCCCCGGCCGAGGTGATGGTCCCAGTGTCGCCGACCTGACCACCCTGCTCGGCATAGAAGGGCGTGGTCGCCAGGACGATCTCCGCCTCGGTGCCCGCCTCGATCCTCTCGACGGCGCGGCCCTCGACGACGATGCCGACCACGGTGGTCGCTGCCTCATCCGTGCCATAACCCACGAACTCACTTCGGCCGGCCGAACGCGCGATACCGTCGAAGACTTCCTCGAACGAGGACCACGACTCGTCTTTGACCGCGGCCCTGCCCCGCTCGCGCTGCGCTTCCATCGCGACGTCGAACGCCGCCTTGTCGACCTCGAGACCGGATTCGGCCGCGATCTCAGTGGTGAGTTCGTAGGGGAAGCCGTACGTGTCGTGCAGGGTGAACGCCTCCGTGCCGCTGAGGACGCTCACACCCTCTACCCCGGCACGAGCGATGGCCTCATTGAGATACGCGAGCCCCTGGCGCAGCGTGGCGCTGAAACGCTCCTCCTCGGCGGCCACGATGCCGCGGATGAGCTCGGCGTGCTCATCGAGCTCGGGGTAGGGCGCGCTCCAGCGCTCGATCACGGTGTCTACGAGACGCACCATGAATGTGTCACGCACGCCGAGGAGACGACCGTGCCGCACGGCACGGCGCAACAGCCGACGAAGCACGTAGCCGCGACCCTCGTTGCCCGGCAGCACACCGTCGGCGATCAGGAACGCGACGGCGCGAGCGTGGTCGGCGAGGATGCGAAGCGACACGTCGGTCTTCTCGGACGCCCCGAGGGTAGCTCCCGAGAGCTCCTCGGCCACTCCGACGAGTGACCGCAGGTCATCGGTCTCGAAGTTGGTGTGCACGCCCTGCATGATGGCGGCCACACGCTCGAGGCCCATGCCGGTGTCGATGTTCTTCTTCGGGAGTGGCACGAGCGTGCCGTCTTCCTGGCGGTCGTACTGCATGAACACGAGGTTCCAGTACTCCACGTACCGGTCGCAGTCGCACCCCGGCGCGCACGTGTCCAGACCGCAGCCCACTTCGGGGCCCTGGTCGTAGTAGAGCTCCGAGCACGGACCGCACGGCCCGGTGGGCCCGGCCGACCAGAAGTTGTCCTTGGCGCCCATGCGCACGATGCGCTCCTGCGGCACGCCGACCTCATCGCGCCAGACGGCCTCGGCCTCGTCGTCGTCCTCGAAGATCGAGAACCACAGACGGTCGGGATCCATGCCGAGCACCTTCACCGAGTACTCGTATGCCCACGCGCACGCTTCGCTCTTGAAGTAGTCGCCGAAGCTGAAGTTACCGAGCATCTCGAAGAAGCTGTGGTGCCGCCCCGTTGTACCGATGATGTCGATGTCGGTGGTGCGCGCGCACTTCTGGCAGCTCGTCGCGCGCGTGAAGCCGAGGTCGCGTACGCCCAGGAACACCGGCTTGAACTGCACCATGCCGGCCGACGTGAGCAGCAGCGAGGGGTCGTCGGGCACAAGCGAACTGCTCGGCACGCGCCGGGCGCCCTTGCTCTCGAAGAACGACAGGAAGCTCTCTCTGATATCGGCCGATCTCACCTAGACGTCCTCCTCGGGTACGTCATCCTTGCCACTGTTCGTCCGCACGGACGCGTCGACGCGCTCGCGGTCCGCCGTACAGGGCTCGCACTCGTCTGTGCTCATATCGCCTGCTCGCGAGCGGAAGAACGCACCCTCTTCCGTCGTCAGCTTCGAGTCTGTGTACTTCTCGAAGTAGTAGACGAACAGCCCCTTGGCCACCGCCGCCACCGGAATGGCGAGCAAGAGCCCCACAAAGCCGAAGAGAACGCTGCCGGCGAGCAGCGAGAATATCACCAGGAGCGGGTGCAGGTCGACCTGCTCGGACATGACGCGCGGCTGCACGAAGATCTCGGTCAACTGCTGCGCGGCAATCACGGTGCCGACGCCCGCGACGGCCAGCCACGGGTTGACGAACGCGGCCGCGATGCCCGCGATGACCGCCGAAAGTGCCGGGCCGATCCACGGGATGACGTTGAACAGGCCCGCGAGCAAACCGATGACGAGCGAGTAGGGCACCCCGAAGATCGTCAGGCCGATCACCACGATGATGGCGGTAGCGCTCGACAGGATGAGCTGACCACGCAGGTATCCGCCCAGGACCTGCGACACCTGATGCGTTACGACCGTCGCCTCCTCGCGGCGTTCCGGCCCCGCGAGCAGGAGCGCCTCCTGCTTGATCGTCGGCAGGTCTTTGAGCATCCAGAAGCCGATGACGAGTGCGAGCAGCGCGTTGCCGAACAGTTCGATCGCCCGTCCGCCGACGCTGAAGACCTCGCGCGCCAGAATGGCCGACCACTCGGCCGACTGACGCGCGATGGTGGCCTGCAGGTTATCGAGCGCCTCAGCGACCCACTGAGGCACCACGAGCGCCTGCCAACGGTCCTGGACATCGAGGATCAGGGCCTGCGCACGGTCGTAGTACCCGGGAAACGCCTCGACGAACTCTCGTATCTGCTCGACAAGCGGGGGGATGATGAACGCCAGCGCACCACCCACGACGATGAACCCCACGAGGTAGCAGAGACCGACCGCCAGCCCGCGCTTCCACCCTCGCTCCTCGAGAGCCGCCACTGGCCCCCGGAACAGATAGACGATGATGATGGCAAAGCCGAAGGGCACGAGGGCGGCCGCGACCTTTCCCAGCAGCCAACCTGCTGCCGTCATCAGGACGAGGACGCCGACGAGGGCCCATGCTATGACGAGAGCACGGAGCCAACGATCGTGCGGGCGCGGCGTCGTTGTGACTGCCACCTAGACCTCCTCGGTGACGAGATGCTCCCGCATCGCCCGGAGCGTCTTGCGAAGCATCCGCGACACCTGCATCTGTGAGATGCCGAGTGTGGTCGCGATCTCGGTTTGCGTGAGTCCCTGGAAGAACCGCAGGTAGAGTACGTGCTGCTCCTGGGGCGTCAGGTACTTGAGCGCGTCGGCAAGCGTGGCCCGATCGTCAACGACCGCCAGCAGTTGGTCGTCCTCACCGATGTACTCCAGGATGCTGAACGAGTCGGTTCCGTCGAGCGTCCTGTCGTTCTCGAGCGAGACGAAGTTGTACGCCTCGGATGTCTCGAGCGCCTCGAGGACTTCCTCGGTGGTCACGTCGAGATACGACGCGATCTCGAGGATCGTCGGCGAGCGCTGGAGCGACTGAGTGAGGTGGTCGATGGCCTGATTCACACGGAACGAGAGCTCCTGGAGGCGCCGGGGGACCTTGATGGCCCACCCCTTGTCACGGAAGTACCGCTTCAGCTCGCCGACGATGGTGGGTGTGGCGTACGTGGTGAACTCAACCTCGCGGCCCGTGTCGAAGCGGTCGATCGCCTTGATGAGGCCGATCGTCCCCACCTGGATGAGATCATCGATCGGCTCGCCGCGGTTGCGGAAGCGGCTCGCGAGGTACTTCACCAGGTTGAGGTACATGGTGATGAGCTCGTCGCGCGACTCCTCGTCGCCGTGCGTGCGGTAGTGCTCGAACAGGTGTCTCGTTCGAGCCTTGTCCCACACGAGCCTGCGTTCGGGTCGCTGTGGCATCCTAGGCACCGGCGGGATCCGACGGTGACTTCATCCGGCAGTCGAGCCGCAACACGCAGCGCCCCTCCTCGTGCACCACGTCGAAGCCGTCGCACACCGAGCGCAGGATGAAGGCCGCGTAGGTGTCCTTCACGGGCTCGCGTGATGGAGCGCAGCAGTGCGGCAGCGGTCCAACGCTGATGCCGAGCGCGTCATCACTCACTGTGAAGATGAAGGTGACCTGCTCTCCCTCGTCGGTGCAGTCGCATGCGTAGACGAACGCCTCCTCGGCGGCGATGCGGACGTCGTCCACCTCGTCGTAGGTCATGCCGATGCGGCTGCCGAGCTGGGCAGCGGTCATGCGCACGGTCTTCGCGTACTCCCCACGGGCGGGTACGGTGAGCGTGATGGTGTCTGGTTGCATCGGTCCTCCTCGGGAGAGACTCCCGTATGCCGTTCTATCGCTTGCGGAACGAGCGCGCGAGCCTGGCTATGCCCTGGGCCGCGGTGTTGACGGGTGACCGGATGAACTCGCTCGCCGTGCTCACGGCTTCGCCCACGCCTTCCGCCTGCGACACGATCGCGTCGAGACGTAGGAGCTCGGCGTTGAGCGCGTCGATGGTGACATCCGCCTTCTCGAGCAGCGGCACGAGTCGGCTGCGCACGTCCTCGGCTGCCGTTTGAAGGTCCTTGACGGCTTTGACCAGCACGAAAACCCCGTAGATCGCCGCGAGGGCGAGCACGGTCGCGACGATGGTAAGCACGATGCCCAGCGTCCCTGCGATGTCCACCGCGCACCCCTTCAGACCGCCGACAGCCGTGCCGCCATAGTGTAGCAAAGCGACCGCTCAGGAGGCAGGTTCGTCCTCATCGGACACCTCGCTGTGCCCCGGCATGACGCCACCAGCGGCGCGGTAGTACCGGCGCCCCACAAGCCCATCCGGCAGGTACTGCTGCTCAACGTGGGCGCCCGGGTAATCGTGCGGATACCGGTACGCCGGATAGCGATCGGAACCCGGGCGATGCCGATCCCTGAGGTGGTCGGGAACCAGACGCGCAGCGCCCTCGCGGACATCGGTCAGCGCCTCATCGATCGCCAGGTACGCCGCGTTGCTCTTCGGTGCGAGCGCAAGGTACACAGCGGCATGCGCAAGGTTGATGCGGGCCTCCGGCCACCCGATGGACTCGGCCGCCTTGAACGCCGCGTGCGCCACGAGCAGTGCGTGCGGGTCGGCCATGCCCACGTCCTCCGAAGCGAAGATCAGCATCCTGCGCGCGATGAACTTGGGGTCTTCTCCCCCGTGGATCATGCGCGCGAGCCAGTAGACAGCCGCATCGGGATCGCTGCCGCGCATCGACTTGATGAACGCCGAGATGACGTCGTAGTGGACATCGCCGCCCTTGTCGTACGGGAGTGACCGGGTGGCTGCGGCACGGGAGATGTCGTCCTCCGAGAGGTGCGCGACGCCGTCAGGTCCGCGCGGCGCCACCTGAAAGGCCAGCTCGAGCAGGGTGAGCGCGATCCGCGCGTCGCCACCGGCGAGCGTGACGAGACGGTCGGTGGCGGCCGACTCGATCGAGGCCGAGCCACCGAGACCACGCGCGGCATCGCTGGTGGCTCGCTCGATGATGGCGCGCACGTCGTCGTCGGACAGCGGCACGAACTCGACGACACGCGACCGGCTGATGAGCGGCGCGTTGACCTCGAAGAAGGGGTTCTCGGTGGTGGCCCCGATGAGCACGATGAGCCGGTCCTCCACCGCATGGAGGAGCGCGTCTTGCTGCGACTTGTTGAACCGATGGATCTCGTCGATGAACAGGACCGTCCGGCGGTTCTCCAGCTTGAGACGGTCCCTGGCCTCCTCGATGACCGCACGGACGTCCTTGACGCCAGCGCTCACCGCGGAGAGCTCGGTGACGTGAGCTTCGGTCATCGCGGCGATGATGCGAGCCAGGCTCGTCTTACCCGTGCCCGCCGGCCCATACAGGATGAGGGACGAAACAGCGTCGAGCTCGATCGCCGTCCGAAGCACCGTGCCGGGACCGACCGCCTCGTGCTGGCCGACGAACTCGTCGAGCGTCCGGGGGCGCATACGCGCAGCGAGCGGCGCCCCGGCCTCGAGGCGCCGCTCCGCTGCATCATCGAACAGGTCGCGCATGGCTACTTGGACGCGCGCTCTACCTCACGCTCGATGTAGGCGCGGTCCACGTACCCCTTCCAGCGCCAGGTGATGAAGCCACCCCGATCGACGGCGATGAGATACGGTGTGGTTCCCACGCCCAGCTCGGTCGCGTAGGAGACGGCGGCCTTCGTGTCCTCGTCTTCGGCGGTGCCACCGACATCGAACGTCACGAAGTCGATAAGCCCCCGGTAGTCGGCGACAACAGCGTCGACCTCAGTGCGGAGGTCGGCGGTGACGCCCTGTGCGGGGTCGTAGAAGAAGATGAGCATCGGGCGGCCGGCGTCGAGCTTCTCGGCGAGCACAGCCGGCATCTCGACGGTGGTGAACTCGGGGAACGGCGCTGGTTCGAGATCGCCGTCGTTGCTCGAGCGGTCGGTCACGTACTCCGGCGGCTCGGGCTCGGCGACCGGAGCTTCGGCCACGGGCTCCTCGGGCTCGACGGGTTCGGCTGCTCCCCCGCCCCCGCATCCGACCAGAGCGAACGCGAGTACTGCTGTGATGAGTGCTGCAACGATTCTGCGCATGTGTTCCCTCCGCGGCCGCCGAATGAACGCACCCCGCCCTGCGTGGTCGGCCGGGTGAACCTGCCGCAGCAGGTGGGTGCCCGCACCCCGGGTTCGCGCTTCCCCGAAGGGATACCACTCGCCCGTGAAATGTTGGGCTCCCGGTGTAGAGGTGTTGGCTCAACCGCTGACACCGATTCCACGCAAGGCAAGGCACCATTATCGTAGCACCCTCGGCTGACAGGCGCATCACCGGCCCCACGCAGTGAGGGGTCCGCAGTGTGGGGCCGGCCACGCCGCCAGCGGACCGGCCGCGCCACGGCGCCACCGATCGCGCTACCGCTCCGAGCCGTCGAGGATCTCGGGCTGCTCGGGTGCAAGCAGCGCGCGCACCCGGGAGCTCAGACGACGGTGCATCACGACGTATCCGGCTGCGAGCGCGATAGCGCCGGCGGCGACGGCGCTCGCCAGAAGTGGCTCGTCTCGGCGACCCCATGCCACCACGCCTCCGAGCGCGAGCACCGCGATCACACCGATGATCTGCGTCCACCGAGCGTAACCGCGCGCCGTCACGTCCCAGCCGTACGCTGTCCCCACGATCACGAACCCCGCGCACGCGGCGATCAGGATCGCGGCCGATGCGATGAGCGAAGGCGACACAGGACCCTCCCTAGTCGGTCTTCAGGTGCACCTCGCGTAGCTGCCGGGGACTGACCGTGTCGGGCGCTCCGGTAAGCGGATCGGCACCAGACGAAGTCTTCGGGAACGCGATCACGTCGCGAATCGAGCTCGCGCCCGCGAGCAGCATGACGAGCCGGTCGAGACCCAGCGCGATCCCGCCGTGCGGCGGGGCGCCGAACGCGAGCGCCTCGAGCAGGAAGCCGAACTGCGTGCGGGCCTCCTCCTCGGAGTGACCGAGGCGGGCGAGGATGCGCATCTGCAGGTCGGCGTTGTGGATCCGGAGCGTGCCACCACCGATCTCGTAACCGTTGATGACGAGGTCGTAGCTGTGCGAGCCCACCTCCAACGGGGCGCTCTCGATCTTGCCGATATCGGCTTCGAGCGGCATCGTGAACGGGTGGTGGTTGGCCGCGTAGCGATCTTCCTCGGCGTCGTACTTGAACATCGGGAAGCCCACGACCCAGAGGGCGTCGAAGCCGGTGCGCTCTATCTCGAGTTCGTCGGCCATCTTCAGACGCAGCGTGCCGAGGACCTCGTTGGCGACGTCGCGCGCGTCGGCGATCATCAGCAGAAGGTCGCCGGGCTCGACGCCGAGCGCCTCGCGAAGACCGGCCAACTCGGCATCGGTGAAGAACTTCGCGATCGGGGACCGCACATCGCCGTCGGTGGGGAACGCCACCCACGCGAGTCCCTTTGCACCGGCGTCGAGCGCGACCTGGTTGAGCGCATCGATCTTCCCGCGGCTCCAGTCGCCCGCTCCGCGCGCGTTGATACCCTTGATGGCACCACCCGCGCCGAGCGCCGAGGAGAACACCTTGAACTCGCTTGTGGCGAAGACGCCGGAGAGATCGGCGAGTTCCATGCCGAGACGCGTGTCCGGACGGTCGGAGCCGTAGCGATCCATCGCCTCGGCATACGTGATGCGTCGGAGCGGCACCGGCAGATCGACCGCCGCCTCCTTCATCACGTCGTGCATGACGTCCTCCATCATCTGAAGGATGTCGTCCTCAGTGGCGAACGACATCTCGATGTCCACCTGCGTGAACTCGGGCTGGCGGTCGGCCCGCAGATCCTCGTCTCGGAAGCAGCGCGCGATCTGGTAGTAGCGCTCGATGCCGGCCACCATGAACAGCTGCTTGAACAGCTGCGGTGACTGCGGCAGCGCGTAGAACGCACCGGGCGAGAGCCGGCTCGGCACGATGAAGTCGCGCGCACCCTCCGGGGTGGACTTGCCGAGTATCGGCGTCTCCACCTCCATGAAGCCGCGGGTCTCCAGCGAGCGGCGGAAGCGCTGCGTGACCCGGTCGCGCAGCTCGAGTGCCGCAAACACCTCGGGGCGCCGGATGTCGAGATAGCGGTAACGCATCCGCGTGACCTCGTCGGTGTCGATCCCCGGCTCGATCTCGAACGGCGGCGTCTCGCTCGCGTTGAGCACATCAGCCGAGGAGATCACGACCTCGACCTCACCGGTGGCCATGTTCGGGTTCTCGGTCCCCTCGGGACGCCGACGCACGGTCCCCGTGAGTTTCACGACCCACTCAGGACGCACGCGCTCGGCCGTGACGAACGCCTCGCCCGCGGTCTCAGGGTCGAACGTGCACTGGACGATACCGCTTCGGTCGCGCAGGTCGATGAAGATGAGGCCGCCGTGGTCGCGGCGCTTGGCCACCCAGCCGGCGAGCGTGACCGCCGCACCGACATCGGCAGCCCCGAGCGAACCGGCAGTGTGCGTGCGGATCGAGTAACGTGCGTCGAACATGAGGGGGCCTTCCTAGCCGAGCGCGGCGGCGACGGCGGCCGGTGCCGCGTCGAGCGCCACGCGCTTCTCTTCCTTGCTGGACATGTTGCGGAGCGTGACCTCGCCTGCGGCGAGTTCGTCGGGGCCGAGCACCACAACGAAACTAGCGCCGAGCCGATCGGCCTGCTTGAACTGCGACTTCAAGCTGCGCGCCTGGTGGTCGAGTTCGGCGGCGATGCCGGCGTCACGCAACCGTTGCGCGAGCGCGAACACCTCGGCGGCGACCGAGTCGTCCACACGGGCCACGAAGACCTCGGCGCGCGGTGGCGCGAGTATCTCGATACCGGCCGCCTGCATGGCGAGCAGCGTGCGCTCGAAGCCGAGTGCGAAGCCAAGGCCCGGTGTGGGCGGGCCGTCGTAGGCCTCCATGAGCCGGTCGTAGCGGCCTCCCCCGCCGATGGCGTTCTGGGAGCCAAGCCCCGCCTCCACCTGGATCTCGAAGACCGTTCGCGTGTAGTAGTCGAGCCCTCGGACGAGCGAGGAGTCCTCCTCGTACGGGATGCCGAGCGCGTCGAGGTGCGCCTTGACGGCAGTGTAGTGAGCCGCACAGTCGTCGCAGAGCTCGTCGCGCAGGAGTGGCGCGGTGGCCATCACCGCACGACACGCGGGGTTCTTGCAGTCGAAAGCACGGAGCGGGTTGGTGTCCGCCCGGCGGTTGCACTCCTCACAGAGCCCGGACCCGTGCGAGCGGATGAACGCCGCGATGCCGTCACGGTACGCGGGGCGGCACGCCTCGTCCCCCATCGAGTTGAGCAGCAGCCGCATGTTCTCGGCGGGGAGGCCGAGCGCCTCGAAGTAGCGCCAGAGCACCGTGATGACCTCGGCATCAGCGGTGGGTTCAGCCGCGCCGAGTACCTCGATGCCGATCTGCCAGAACTGCCGCATACGGCCTTTCTGCGGCCGCTCGTACCGGAACATCGGCCCGGCGTAGTAGAGCTTCGCCTGCGCGCCGTTGGCGGTGAGATTGTGCTCGAGTGCCGCGCGCACCACGCTCGCAGTGCCTTCGGGGCGCAGCGTGATGGAGCGGCCCGCCTTGTCCTCGAACGTGTACATCTCCTTGGCGACGATATCCGTGGCCTCACCGATGCCGCGGGTGAAGACCTCGGTGTGCTCGAAGAGCGGCGTGTACACCGGCTCGTAGCCGTAGCGTGCGAAGAGATCCTGCGCCACGCGCTGGAGGTGCTCCCATGCGCGCGCCACATCGGGCAGCATGTCGGCGGTGCCTTTGGGTGCCTGTGCATTCAACGAGGGCCTTTCGGGCTGGGGTCCTGCGGTATCCGAGTGTAGCGGATGCGCGGGTGAGGAGCCACGCGGACGGCTTCAGCATATGAGCCGGTTCCACGCTCGCACACTCCCCCGAGAGGCCTGCGGCGCTACTCCCCCGCTGCAGCACTCTCGATGCGCCGCTTCACCCTGAGCCAGAGCGCCACGCCAGCTGCCACGGCGGCCACCTCCACCACATGCTTGACCGCGATGGCCGGCACGAGGTCACCCCTGATGGCCCCGAGATCGTGCGTGTTGAAGTAGATCACCCGCGGGATTCCGCCGACGACGATCCAGACGAGCGCGGCTTGGGCAAAGCGGGTCAGCACAGGGTACGCGCGGGCGAGTGTCGCCGCCTCGGCGGGGCCACCGCGCTCCGCCTGTCGCCCGAGCACCCACATGATCGCAGCGGCCGCGATGAGCACGGCGGTCGCTACATCGTGGAAGTAGTTGTTCATGATGATCAGGATGTCGGTCATGCACACTCCTTCCAGACCGCACGTGGTGAGGACAGCTCACGCCCTCGGAAAGAACGGGTTCACCCGCCGCTCGCGGCCGATGGTCGTCTCGGGACCGTGACCGGGGTGGACGCGGATCTCGTCGGCGAGCGAGGCGAGGCGGCCGATGGAGCGCCGCATGGCGGTCATGTCGCCGCCGGGAAAGTCGGTGCGCCCCACGCTGCCCGCGAAGAGCGTGTCGCCGCTGAAGAGGTGACCGTCGCCCTCGAGGCAGATGCAACCGGGCGTGTGTCCGGGGGTGTGCAGCACGCGCAGCTGAACGCCACCGGCTTCCACGACGTCGCCCTCGGCGAGCAGCCGGTCAGCTTCAGGCGCCGAAGCGTCGAATCCGAAGAGCGCGCCGCCGGTACCGTGTGGCGTGGTGATGTGCGGCGCGTCGGCCTCGTGCACGAGCAGCGGTGCGGCGGTCGCATCGACCACCGCGCGGGCGGCGGCCAGGTGGTCGAAGTGTCCGTGGGTGAGCAAGACGGCGGCAACGTCGGAGCCATCGAGCGCGCTCAGGATCGCGTCCGCTTCCTCGGCGGGATCGATGACGAGCACGGGGCCGCCCGCACCGTCGTCCACGAGCCAGCAGTTGGTGTCGAGCGGGCCGAGCGTGAGCCTCCGCACGCGCATCACGAGCCCGCCCCCCGTTTCCGTGAGGTCTCGGGCATGGTGCGCCGCGCGTCGAAGACGCCGTTCACGCCGCGGACGGTCGTGAGCACCTTCTGAAGTTGGTCCATGCTGCCGAGTTCGAAGAGAAACCGTAGGTAGGCGATGCCCTGGCGGTCCGTGGATACGGCGGCTGACAGCACGTTCACCCCCGCGTCCGCGAGAGCGACCGAGACGTCCTGCAGCAGCCGGGTGCGATCGAGCGCCTCGATGATGATCTCCACCTGATACGTGCTCGACGCACCGGTATCCCACTCAACTTCGAGGATGCGCTCGGGGCTCGAGTGCACCAGCTCGCGCGCGTTCGGGCAGTCCTCGCGGTGCACGGACACACCGCGGCCCCTGGTGACGAAGCCGACGATCGTGTCACCGGGCACCGGGTTGCAGCAGTGCGCGAGACGCACGAGAACATCATCGATGCCCTTGACGCGCACGCCCGTTCCGGTCTTGCGCCTGCTCACAGCCCGCGACGGCTGCAGGACGGGCATCGTCGTCTCGGACTCGGGGGGTGCCGTCTTGACGTCGTCCTTGGAGAGCACCTTGATGAGCTTCGTGACCACCTGCTTCGGGCTTTGCTTGCCCGAACCGATGGCAGCGAGCAGGTCGTCGCCTTCCTGCAGGTTCATGTCCTTGGCGACCGCCTCGAGAGCTTTCCCGAGCGAGGCACCGCCCGCCGTAAGCCCCTGCTTGCGCAGCACCTTGACGAGCTCGTCCTTGCCTTTGACCAGGTCGTCCTCGCGCGTGGCCTTCGAGAAGTAACTTCGGATCTTGCTGCGCGCCGACGAGGTTCTCACCACGCCGAGCCAGTCGCGGCTCGGCCACGAGTTCTTGTTCGTCAGAATCTCGATGCGATCGCCCATCTCGAGCTCGTAGTCGAGCGTCACGATCGATCCGTTGACCTTCGCTCCCACGCAGTGGTGCCCGACCTCGGTGTGGATGGCGTACGCAAAGTCGATGGGCGTCGAGCCACGCCGAAGCGAGATCACATCACCCTTGGGCGTGAAGACGAACACCTCGTCCTCGAACAGGTCGATCTTGAGCGCTTCCATGAACTCGCGCGGGTCTTTGAGTTCGGTCTGCCACTCGAGCATCTGGCGCAGCCACGAGAGCCGCTCATCGAACGCCTCGTCGGTCCGGCCGCCCTCCTTGTACCGCCAGTGCGCGGCGATGCCGTACTCGGCGGTGCGATGCATCTCCTCGGTGCGGATCTGGATCTCGAGCGGCCTGCCAGCGGGCCCGATGACGGTGGTGTGCAGCGACTGGTACATGTTGAACTTGGGCATCGCCACGTAGTCCTTGAAGCGGCCCGGCACCGGCTTCCAGATCGAGTGCACCGTGCCGAGAGCGCCGTAGACGTCCTTGACCGAGTCCACGATCACGCGGAGCGCGATGAGATCGTAGATCTCGGAGAAGTCCTTACCGCGCCGACTCATCTTCTGGTAGATGCTGTACAGGTGCTTCGGTCGACCCGAGATCTCGCTCGACACGCCGATCGCTTCGAGCTCGGTGGAGAGCTGGTCGATCACCTGATGCAGGTACGCCTCACGCGCGGCGCGACTCTCGGCCACCATCTTCTGGATCTGCGCGAACTTCCGCGGCTCGAGGTAGTAGAACGCGAGATCCTCAAGTTCCCACTTCATCGACGAGATGCCGAGACGGTGCGCGAGCGGCGCGTAGATCTCCATCGTCTCGATGGCCTTCTGCCGCTGCTTCTCCGGATCGAGCGCGGCGAGCGTCCGCATGTTGTGAAGCCGGTCGGCGAGCTTGATGAGGATGACCCGGATGTCCTTGGCCATCGCGATGAGCATCTTGCGCATGTTCTGCGACTGGGCCTCGGCAAGTGACGACACCTTGATGCGGCCGAGCTTGGTGACGCCGTCCACGAGCGCAGCCACCTCGTCGCCGAACCGCTTCCGGACCTCCTTGAGGCTCACCCCGCTGTCCTCGACGACGTCGTGGAGGATCGCGGCCTGCAGCGTGGCGGTATCCAGGTTGAGGCTCGCGAGGATCATCGCCACCTCGAGCGGATGGTTGATGAACGGCTCACCCGAGCGGCGCATCTGCCCTGCGTGATGCTCGAGGGCGAACTGATACGCCTCCTCAAGCCCCCGCAGATCTGCCGAGGGGTTGTAGGAGCGGACCTGCGCCTCTATGCCTTCGAGCGTGACGGACACGCGGCGCCTCCGGGGTTCACGACTCCGGCTGGTGTCGTGTGGGCAGGATAGGACGATTGAAGGCATGCAGCAACTCATCTGCCGTCGCTTCGAGCGCGCGGGCACGGAATCCCTCGAAGCTCTCGAGCTCGTCGAGACCCTCTGTGTAGCGCACCGAGCTCGTGAGATCGAGCTTCGCCTCGGGCGCCGGGAGCAGTGCGAGGCGTCGGTACGCTCCCATCCCCTCGCTCGCCACCAGTCCCAGCTCGCGGAACACGCCTATGCCGGTGGAGACGCCCTTCTCCGAAAGGCCGGAGCCGGGCCGGCGTGCCTTCACGCGCTCGGCCAAGTCAGCGTTGGTGATCTCGATGGCGTCGGCGCCGTCTGCGCCGAGGTCCTTCAGTGCGAGGTACAGCGCTGCCAAGTCGTCTCTCGGCGGGGCCGCCGACTCGAGGATCATGCGGTTGAGCCGTGCATCCGACGGCCCGAAGACCAGGTGCACCGACGCCGGCGCCCCGTCGCGCCCGCAGCGGCCGCAGATCTGGTTGAACTCGACCTCGCCCATCGGCAGGTGATAGAGGACCACGTGGCGCACGTCGGGGATGTCGACACCTTCACCGAAGGCGCTCGTCGCGACCACCACGGTGATGTCGCCCTCCCGGAACGCCCGCTCCACCGCGTGCCGCGACTCGCGGTTCATGCCGCCGTTGTAGAAAGCGACCCGGTGGTTCAAGTCGGGAACGGCCGCCCGCAGTTGCCGGGCGAGACGCACCGACATGTCCCGGCTGTTGACGTACACGATCACCTTCTCGCCGGTGGCAGCGAGCGACGAGACGACCGCAGGCTTGTCACTCGCGCCTCGCCGATCCACGATGCGCAGATTCTCCCGCGTGGTCGGGTCGAGTACGAGCTCGCGCACTCCGAGTGTGGACCGGATGGCCTCGGCAACGTCGGCGGGCGCGGTGGCGGTCACCGCGAGAACGAGCGGATCTCCCAATGTGCTCAGAGCGCTGTCCAGACGCGCGTACGCCGGCCGGTGACCGGCGCGCGACAGACCCACGTGGTGAGCCTCGTCCACCACCACGAAGCCGACGCGGCCGCAGTCCGAGAAGCGTGCGGCGTGATGATCGAGGAACTCGGGCGTCGTCAGCACCACATCGAGCGAGCCGTCAGCGAGTGCGCCGAACGCCTCGTCACGCCCGCCGGGCGATGTCTCGCCCGTGACCGTTCGCACCGCACACCCCAGCTCGGCGAAGCGTTCCTCGAGGTGGAACGCCTGGTCGGCCACGAGAGCGCGCAGCGGATAGACGAAGACCGACGCTCGCCCGCCTACGATGGCCTCGCGCGCGGCGTGAACGTGGAACACGAGGGACTTTCCGCGGCCGGTCGCCATCACCGCAAGCGTCGAGCGACCCGCCGCAAGATGGCCGAGCGCCTCGGCCTGCGCGGCGTGCAGCTGACGCTCTCCGATGAAGTGACGAACGAGCTCCGCGTCGCGTGCAGCCGAATCCATCGTACGAAGCTCTTCGCGGCGCTCGGCTGCTCGCTCCGCAGCGGAGGTCTCGCCCGGAGCCTCCCCCGCCCGTCTGCTCACCAGGACGTTGACGCCGAGGCTCGCGCCGTCGGCGCCACCGGTGACATCCGCCACCTCGAGGTCGTACTCCACGCCGGCATCGAGCACGGGAGCAAGCACCGCGGCGAGCCGCCGGTTGAGGAAACCGACCTGGTCACCGAAGGGGTCGAAGACGGCGCACGCGTTGGCGTCGTGAGGGTTCGCCGGCTGCCGCTCTATCCTCAGCGGCATCCCTGCGACGAGACGCGCGACCACAGACTGCCGCCCCTCGAACGTCACGCCCGCGAGTTTGGTGTGGAACTGCCCGGCGTCCTCGATCCCCGCGTATTCGCCACGCGCAAGGATCTCGTCGGCATGGGCGAAGAGGTCCTCCACGAGTGTTCCGGCACCCGCGTGGGCTCCCGCGTCGCGCACCCGGACATGCCGGGAGAGCATGCGCACGCGCTCAACCCCACGCCACTCGTCAACGTCGAGCTCGAATGCGACATCAACCGCCGTATCGGTGACCGCCAGCCGCTCGATCTCCGGGGCGCGGAAGGCGATCGCACGCACCTCGGCAACACCGTCGTATGCCGTGAAGCTCAGGTGGTCCTCGGCCTTGCCGACGCGTCGGCGCCCGCTCATGAACACGCCGCGCACCGCAAGCAGTGGGCGACGGTTCGCGAATCCGAACGGGCCGAGCAGCGCGATCTCAGCAGCGAGGTCGCGCGAGAGTGTGTCGAGCGACACCTCGGCGTCTACGGCGACCCGCGGGACGAAGATCTCAGCAGGCAGCGATCTTCCCCATTCGGCGAGCGCCGCGCGCAGCGCATCGAGCGCGGCTGCGGGCAGCGTGACGCCGACCGCCATCGCGTGACCCCCGAACCGTGTCAGCATCGGTTCGATGCGACTGAGGGCCGCATGCAGGTCGGCCCCCTCGATGCTGCGGCCGGATCCTTGCGCCTCGTCTCCGTCGATGCTGAGCACGAGTGCGGGCACGCCAAAGCGCGTCACGAGCCGCGAGGCAACGATACCGCGCACACCCTCGTGCCAGCCTTCGCCCGCGACCACCACGACACGGTCCCCCTTGCGGAATCCATCTTCGGCCTGCGCAAGGGCGATGGCATACAGGTCGGCCTCGACCGCCTGCCGAAGCCGGTTGTGCTCGTCAAGACCGCGGGCGAGCTCGAGCGCACGGTCAGGATCGCGCGTCATGAGCAGGTCGAGCGCTGCCGCCGGCTCGGCCATGCGACCCGCCGCGTTCAACCGTGGCCCGAGCGCGAAGGCCACCTGCTCGGCCGTGAGGCTCTCTGTCGATACGGTAGCGACCTCCGCGAGCGCGGCGATGCCGGCACGCGGCGTCGCGCGCGTTCGCGCGAGCCCGTCGGCCACGAGCGCCCGGTTCGGACCAACGAGCGGCACGACGTCCGCAACCGTCCCGAGCGTCGCGAGGTCGGTCAGCTCATGCCAGGCGTCCGGACGTCCCAGCAGTGCGCCCACCGCCTGCACCAGTACGAGCGCCACGCCGGCGCCCGCCAGTGCGGGCCCCCCGTCTGTAAGCTTCGGGTTGGCCACCGGGACGCCGTCAGGCACGCCCTCCCCAGGCTCGTGGTGATCGGTCACCACGACGTCGATGCCATGGCCCGCGAGGAGCGACACCTCGGCCGCGTTGGAGATGCCGCAGTCGACGGTGACCACGAGGTCCGGCTTCATCGCCACCAGACGGCTCATCGAAGCCTCGGTCAACCCGTACCCCTCGCGGAACCGGTGCGGCACCGTCGCCTCGACGACTCCCCCGAGCGCGGCGATCCCGAGCGCGGCGAGTGCCGCGGACGAGATTCCATCCAGGTCGAAATCCCCGAAGACCACGATGCGCTCGCCGCCCCGGATCGCCTCGGCCACGCGCGCGGCGGCTTCGTCCATACCCGGGATGTCGGCGGACTCAACCCAGTCACGCGCGAGCGACGGCTCGAGGAAGCGTCGTGCGTCCTCGGCAGTCGTGATACCACGTGAGAGCAGGATGGTAGCGGTCACCGTCGAGAGCCCCGTGGCCGCCGAGAGCTCAGCGACCGCACGGGGATCGGCGGGAGCGGTGGACCAGTGCGGCGAGTTGGTGGTGGAAGCGATGGCGGTCATGACCCCATTCTAACCGCCGGGGCCGACACCCCATGCGGTGCCGGCCCCGGCCGTATCATGCGACATGCGAGTCTCGTGGCGCTGAAGTTACGCGCGGGCCCGCGCCTCGTGCTTGCGCTTGAGCGCCTGGAACCGCGGTTCCCGCTCCTTCCAGAGCGCATAGAGCGGGCTTGCCACGCCCACCGACGAGTACGCACCGAGCGTGAGGCCCACCACGAGCGCGAACGCGAAGTCCTTGAGGGTCGACCCACCGAAGGCAAGCAGACAGACCACGGGGATGAGGCTCGTGACCGTGGTGTTGATAGAGCGCGCGAGCACCTGGTTGATGGAGTCGTTCGCCATCTGCTGGAACGTGTGCTTAACGAGGTTATGGCTGTTCTCACGGATGCGATGGAACACCACGACCGTGTCGTAGAGCGAGTAACCGAGGATCGTGAGCAGAGCCGCCACTGTATTCGGGGTGACCTCATGACCGACGAGTGCGTAGAGGCCGAGCACGATGAGCACATCGTGCACGAGTGCCGCGATCGCAGTCACCGACATCTTGTACTCGAAGCGGATCGAGACATACCCGAGGATGGCGATGAGGGATACCGCAAGCGCGATGAGGGCCGCGTTGGTGACGTTCGCGCCCCAACCGGGACCGATCGTCGTCACGTTGGCTTCCTG
>JAFGUS010000123.1 GCA_016938395.1 Coriobacteriia bacterium
CCTCGGTCTCGGTGGGCTCGATCATGAGCGCCTCGTCCACGATGAGCGGGAAGTACACCGTCGGCGGGTGGTAGCCGTAGTCGAGCAGCCGCTTGGCCACGTCGAGCGTCCGCACGCCGCAGGCCTTGCGCAGCGCGCCGCCCGACAGCACGAACTCGTGCTTGCAGACGCGGTCGTACGCGAGCGGCCACACGTCACGCAACAGCTCCTTGAGGTAGTTGGCCGAGAGCACCGCCTGCTCGGCCACCTCGGTGAGGCCTGTGCCGCCGAGCGCACGGATGTAGGTATATGCGCGCACGAGCACGCCGAAGTTGCCGAGGAACGACCGCACGCGGCCGATCGAGCGCTCGGGCGTGACGAGGGTGAACGCGCCGTCTTCGGCTCGCGCCACGCGTGGTCCCGGCAGGTACGGCGCGAGCGCGGCGGTGACCGCCACCGGTCCTGCGCCCGGTCCACCTCCGCCGTGCGGCGTGCCGAACGTCTTATGCAGGTTGATGTGCATGACGTCGAAGCCGGCGTCGCCAGGACGGCTTTTGCCGAGGATCGCGTTCAGGTTCGCGCCGTCGCAGTAGGCGAGCGCGCCCACGCGGTGCACCGCCCCGGTGATCGCGAGGATGTTCTCGTCGAACAGCCCGAGCGTGTTGGGGTTGGTGAGCATGATCGCGGCAACGTCGGTATCGAGCAACCGCTCGAGCGCGGCCACGTCCACGCCGCCACGTTCGTCACTCGGCACCACCACGGCCTCGTAGCCGCACATGGCCACGGTCGCGGGATTGGTGCCATGCGCCGAGTCGGGCACGAGCACGCGCCTGCGCGGATCACCGTTGGCGGTGTGGTACGCGCGGATCGCGAGAAGTCCGGTGAGCTCGCCGTGCGCTCCGGCCGCCGGCTGCAGCGTGACTGCGGGCAGGCCCGCCACCTCGGCGAGTGCCTCCTGCAGCCCCCACATGAGCTCGAGCGCGCCCTGAACGGTGGATTCGGGCTGGTACGGGTGGATACCCGCGAAGCCGGGCAGCCGGCACGCCCACTCGTCGACCTTGGGGTTGTATTTCATGGTGCAGCTGCCGAGCGGGTAGAACCCGCTGTCCACGCCGAAGTTCGCGCTCGCGAGGCGCTCGTAGTGGCGCGCGATGTCCACCTCGGTGACGTGCGGCAGCACGGGCGGTTCGGTGCGGACGCATCCGCCGAGAGCATCGGCGAGCGAGACCGCGGGCACGTCGAGCGGCGGCGCCTCCACGCAGCGCGACTCGGGCGCCCCCCGCTCGAAGATGAGCGTGCCGGTGAGCGGCTCGCGGAGCGGGGCGGTCGCCGGGGCGCCGGGCGTGGTAGCCGAGCGGTCGTCGGTGCTCACAGCGCGCTCACCTCCTCGGCGAACCGGTCGAGCTCGGCGCGGGTGCGCTTCTCGGTGACCGCGAAGAGCACGAGGCCGTCGTGTGCGGTGGCGTCGCCAGCCGCGCTCCCGGGCACGCGCGCGAGGTCGAGGCCGGCGAGGAAGCCGTGCTCGAGCATGCTCGCCTGCATCGCGGCCACGTCGCCCAGGTAGCGCAGGGTGAACTCGTGCGCGAAGGGGGCACCGAAGACGCGCTCGAACCTGCCGCCCGCCACGAGCGTCGTCTCGAGATAGTGCGCCTTGGCGATGCACGCCTCGCCGATGCCGGCGAGGCCCTCACGACCCACGGCCGAGAGATACACGCCGGCCGCGAGTGCGTTGAGCGCGTGGTTGGAGCAGATGTTGGACGTGGCCTTCTCGCGGCGGATGTGCTGCTCTCGGGTGGAGAACGTGAGCACGAAGCCGGTGCGGCCGTCCACGTCGGTGGTGCGGCCCACGAGCCTTCCCGGCATCTGCCGGACGTGCTCCTGACGGCACGCGAAGATGCCGAGCCCCGGTCCGCCGAACGACATCGGGCTGCCGAGCGGCTGCCCCTCGCCCACCACGATGTCGGCGCCATAGACCGATGGCGGCTCCATCACGCCGAGCAGGATCGGATCGGTGCCCACCACGAAGAGCGCCCCAGCGTCATGTGCGAGCGTGCCGAGCGCCGTGAGGTCCTCGAGCGTGCCGTAGAACGTGGGCGAGGCCACCATCAGCGCGGCAGCGTTCTCGCCGAGGGCCGCAGCGAGCGCCGCGGCATCTGAAACGCCCCCGTCGGCATCGACCTCGGTCACCTCGAGCAGCCCGGCCTCCACGTACGTGGCGAGCGTCTCGCGCCACTCGGGATGCACCGCGCGCGAGACGACCACACGGTGGCGCCTCGTGACGCGCGCCGCCATGAGCGCCGCCTCGGCAAACGCCGTGGCGCCGTCATACATGGAAGCGTTGGAGACCTCCATGCCAGTGAGCGCAGAGATCATCGACTGGTACTCGTAGACCGCCTGGAGCGTGCCCTGGCTCACCTCGGCCTGATACGGCGTGTATGCGGTGAAGAAGGCCGGCTTGCTCACCACGGCATCCACGATCGCCGGGACGTAGTGGTCGTAGCAGCCGCCGCCTGCGAGCGACACCACGCGTCCCGCGTCCAGGTTGCGACTCGCAAGCCCGCTGAGGTGCGCGGCAAGCTCCACCTCGCCCATCGGTGCGGGCAGGTCGAGCGGGCGATTGAGGCGCGCGGCTTCGGGCACGTCGGCGAAGAGATCGTCGACCGCCTCCACGCCCACGCGATCGAGCATCTCGACCTGCTCTTCGCAGGTCACCGGGATGAAGCGCATCTGCTATTCGTCCTCGGCGAGGAACGCCTCGTATCCGTCCGCGTCCATGAGGCCGTCGACCTCGGCGGTGTCGGCGAGTTTGACCTTGATCATCCAGCCTTCGCCGTACGGGTCCTCGTTGACGA
>JAFGUS010000124.1 GCA_016938395.1 Coriobacteriia bacterium
CCGCAGCCCGTTGAAGATCACGATGAGCGCCACGCCCGTGTCGGCGAACACCGCCATCCACAACGTAGCGTTCCCCGAAACCGCGAGAGCCAGCACCGCGGCCTTGATCACGAGCGACATCGCCACGTTCTGCCGGATGACCCGCATGGTGCGCCGGCCGAGATCCAGGAAGTCCGCGAGCGCGGAGAGGTCGTCGCGCATGAGCGCCACGTCGGCGACCTCGATCGCGGTGTCGCTTCCCGCGGCCCCCATCGCGATGCCGATGTCGGCCGCCGCGAGCGCCGGCGCATCGTTCACGCCGTCTCCCACCATCACCACCGTCTCGTACCGCTCCCGCAGCTCGTGCACGGCCGTCGTCTTGTCCTCCGGCATCAGCCGGGCGCGGAAATCGGACACGCCGGTTTCGGCCGCTACGCGCGCGGCGACGCGCGGGTTGTCGCCGGTGAGCATCACAATGTGCTCGACTCCCGCAGCGCGAAGCGAGCTCACCGCCGCGCCGGCGTCCGGACGCACCGCATCGGCGATGCCGAGGAGCGCGATCGCGCGCGCGTCCGGGTTGCCGCCCTTCATCAGCACGAGCACACTCAGGCCCCGGTCCTCCAGGCGGCCCACGGCCTCCTCGGCAGCATCGTCGAGCGCCACGCGGTCGCGGGCCATCGTCGGACTGCCCACGGCGTAGTCCGCACCAGCGATCACGCCGGTGACGCCCTGACCGGCGATTTCGCGGATGCTCCCCACCTGCGGTGCGTCCGGTGCATCACCGAGACGTGCAGCGTCCCCCTCACCGGTGCCGCGGTGTGCCCCGGCGGCGGTCCGACGAGCATCAGCCGCGGCCACGACCGCCCGGGCGAGCGGGTGGTTCGAGTGAGCCTCGAGTGCTGCGCCCAGCTCGAGTGCTTCGTCCGCCGACTCCGAGGAGAGCGTCACGACCTCGGCGAGCGCGGGCCGTCCCTCGGTCAGCGTGCCCGTCTTGTCGAAGAGCACGGCGCGCACCGACGCGGCCCGCTCCAGGAACGCGCCGCCTTTGACCAGGACGCCCCCTCGCGAGGCACGGGCAATGGCCGACACGATCGCCACCGGTGTTGAGACCACGAGCGCGCACGGGCACGACACCACGAGGAGCACGAGCGCCCGATACACCCACTCCTGCCACGACTCGAACCCCGGCCAGAGGCCGCTCGCCTGGCCGAGTGCGGGTGCCCCGAATGCGAGCAGCGCCGCAACCGCGATCACGACCGGGGTGTAGACGCGGCTGAAGCGGTCAACGAAGCGCTGCACCGGCGCCCGCGACGCCTGAGCCACCTCGACGAGGTGCACGATGCGCGCGAGCACGGTCTCACCCGCCGACGCCGTGACACGGACATCCACGAGACCGGTGGTGTTGAGCGAGCCGGCGAACACCGGGTCGCCCTCGGCTCGATCACGCGGTACCGACTCCCCTGTGACCGGGGACTCGTCGAACGCCGATGCACCGGCCGTGATGACGCCGTCGAGCGGCACGCGCTCACCCGGCCGGACGACCATCGTCTCGCCAGGCACGACCTCGGCAGGTGACACCATGATCTCGGTGTCACCACGGCGCACCCGCGCTTGCTCCGGCGCGAGCGCCATCAGGTCGCGGATCGAGCGCCGCGTTCGCGCGAGCGACCGGGCCTCAAGCAGACCGCCGAGTGCGAAGAGGAAGACCACCGTGGCCCCCTCGCCCCACTCGCCGAGAGCCGCCGCCCCGCACACGGCGATGGTCATGAGCACGTTCATGTCGAGCGTGCGCGCCATGAGCGATGCCGCCGCTCTGCGCCAGACGAGCGTGCCCCCTGAGAGGATCGCCACACCGTAGGACACCGCCGCGGCCGTCGTGGCGTCCGCCAGACCGAGTAGCCAGCCGACGACGATCAGCGCGCCAGACGCGGCGACGCTCACTTCGGCACGATGCCTGACGATCCATGCCGGCTCGGCGGTCGGCCGGTCGTCGCCCTGCACGGCCTCTACGAGGTGCCCTGCGCCGGTGACGACGCCCACGGCCTGTGCCCGCGGGTCCACGGTGGTGTCGTACTCGAGGACCATGAGCCCGCTCGCGAAGTTCACGTCCGCGAAGAGCACGCCGGGGAGCTGGCTCACGGACTTGGTCACGGTCCGCGCGCAGTCGGGTCAATCGAGCCCTGTCAGGCGGTACGCGGCGTGCCCAACGCTGTCGGTCTCCTCGAGCGCCAGCCGCCGCACGCGCGCCTCGAGATCGCCGAGGCCGACCGTGCGCGGCAGGTACTCGATAGCGAGCACGCCCTCCTCGAGATCGCACGACGCGGACACCACGCCATCTATCTCGACGACCGCGCCGCACACACGCTCGGCACACCCGCCACAGTAGTAGTCGCCGGGAAGCAGGGCGGCGAGGTCGAAGGTGTGCGAAAGCGAGTGGGACAACGCGATTCCTTCCCGTTTGCTCGCGACAGACCGGACGGCGTGTGGGCTTCCGGCTAGACGCGCCCGCTTCCGGGCGCACACAGCACCCGAACGCCGAGGACGCCCATCTGGGAACATACTAGCAGCGACACGTCACGGGAGGAGTCCACAGTGGCTGACCAGACCATGTCCAAGACCGGGTACATCATCCTGATCGTGGCGGTGCTCATCGCGCTCCTTGCGGGGGCTGGCATCGCCTGGCTCATCCGAGACGGCGAGATCGGCGACCTCGAGGACCGTCTTGCCGCCGCCGAGCAACGACTGGCGGAGATCGCGGAAGCAGAGGACGCCGTCGAACCCGGTGAGCCTGAGGATGCCGAGGAGCCCCCCGCCGAGGGCGGCGAGGGGTCTGAAGAGCCCGCAGAGCCCGCCGACGACGAGGCCGCACCGAGCGCAGGGCCCACCGAGCGCGTGCCGGCGATCGTGGTAAGTGTGCGGACCGTGAGCAGCGTCGACTACGTCACGCTCGACTACATCCAGTTCCTCACCGGTGACGAGGCGGCTGCCGCAGCGACGGCAGCCGGCGAGGAGTCGCCGCCGCCGAACGACTACTTCATCGTGAACGAGAACCCCCGCCTGCGGGAGTTTTCCATCAAGCCGGGCATCAGCGTACCCGTGGTCTACAACCCTGACGGCACGTCCGACCCTTCGGGCACCACGCTCACACTATCCGCGTGGCTCGCGGGCGTGACGGGCGCGACTTCCGACTACTACACCGCCAACTTCTACTGGGTAGACGTGGTGAACGGCACCGTTGTGGGGCTCGAGCAGCAGTATCTGCCATAGGAGGAGGCCGCACATGCGTTGGGGTGACCTGAGCCGTAACCAGCAGTATCTCGCCATCGGCGGTCTCATCGTCGTGGTGCTCGCACTCATCGTCGGCGCGTTCCTCATCGGCCGCGGCAGCACGGAGGATGCGAAGATCGTGGCCGAGGAACCCACTGCCACCGCCGAACCCACCGCCTCTGTCGAGCCGACGGTGACGGTGGAGGAAGATGAGGAGCCCCCCGAGGAGGAGCCCGCTCCCGCACCGACGCCAGCGCCCGCTCCCGCGACGACACCGCGAACGTTCGGACAGCTCAAGGGCATCAGAGACGAGAGCGGCGGCGCGTGGGCGAGTCTGTGGGTGGACATCGACACCGCAGAGTTCCTCACCGGCAGCGCCGCACTCGCGTGGCTGACGAGCAACGGGGACGAGGAGTTCTACTCGCCCGACTACTGGTATGCCAATCAGACCGGGGCGGCCATCACCTCGTACCGGATCAGGCCGACCGACGTCAAGGTGTGGATGTACACCTGGCCGGATGTGCCCGCACCGGGCTTCTACGGCCCGGGCATGAGCAAGCAAGTGGTGAGTTTCGGCGAGTTCTACGACCGCATCTACATGTACGAGGACGAGGACCAGCTGCTGAATCGCTACTACTGGTTCACCGTTGAGGGTGACTACGCGACGATCATCGAGGAGCAGCCGCGCGACCCGTACTACGAGCCGTAGCGAACGACACAGCGCGGCGTGTCGGTGCGCGCGTAAGCCGAAGCGGAGTCACTCCGCAGGCGGGGTAGCTGATGCGGAGGCATGCCCTCCGCATCTGCGAGGGCCCCCGCCGAGGACTACGCAGCGCGGCTTACGTGCGCACCGACGA
>JAFGUS010000125.1 GCA_016938395.1 Coriobacteriia bacterium
ATGGCGGAGGCGTGTGCGAATCGAACACACCCGGGACGCTCTTCACGCCCCACGACGGTTTTGAAGACCGCGGAAGCCACCAGGCCCCATCCGCCTCCAGGGCGGTATTGTCCTGGGCGGTGGCAGGGGTGTCAAACCACACCCCCTCGTGAGAAGACTCTCATCCGAGGCTCATCACGACCTCATGGAGCAGACCGATGATGTGGTCACGGGCTCCATAACCAACGATGGGATCCTGGGGCATGAAGAGCCTTCTGCGCGCTGCACTGAAGAACAAACGAGCCTCGGCGCTGTGGATCCTTGCAGCCGCCCTCGTGCTCCTGCCAGCCTTCGTGGCAACCGCCCAGGCGACCGACAAGGCGTCGTTTTGCGTCACGTGCCACGAGATGACACCCTTCTACGCCGCGTGGAATGCAGGACCGCACGGCGACGTGGCGTGCGTGGAGTGCCACGTGGACGCAGGCACGGTCGAGCGGCTGACACACAAGGTTGAGGCGCTCGGTGAGGTCTACGGCCACTTCTTCGGTGAACCGCTCTTCCCGATGAACGCCACCGAGATGCCCAACGAGCGCTGCCTCGCCTGCCACGAGGGGACCATCGACCCCGGCGTGCCCGGCTTCGATCACGAGAATCACCGAGCCGGACGCGACTGCGTGGACTGCCATTCTTCGGTGGGGCACGAGGTGAGCGCGGCCGAACTGGCCGAGGCCGGCATCCTCAACGTCGAGGCACAGACCGCGCAGGATGCCCGCGTGGTGGCCGCCGCCGGTGAGGGCGTGGCCAACCTCGAGAATCACCTCACTGTCAGCTGCCAGGGGTGCCACGACATGGCGGCCACGGGCTGCGAGTCCTGTCACGAGCCGGGGCACGAGCCGCGCGACGTCTCGACCGTCTGCACCGACTGCCACGCTACCGATACCGCCTGGGCGTTCGCACACCCCGATCGCGCCGACTGCGCCACCTGCCACACGGCGCCGAGCGAGCACTTCGAGCCCGCATGCGAGACCTGCCACACCCCCGGCAACTTCGGCTTCGAGCACCCGGCAGATACGGCCGCATGCGAGACCTGCCACACGCGCCCCGCCGAGCACCGCGACGGCGCGTGCACGAACTGCCACGACACCGACACCTCGTGGACCTTCGCCCACCCCTTGGCCACCGCGAGCTGCGCGACGTGTCACACCGCACCAGCGAACCACTACACCGGCACCTGCTCGGCATGCCACACGCCGGGCACCGAATTCGAGCGGGCCGTCTTCCGGCATCCGGGCGCCTCGGCAACGTGCACCTCGTGTCACACACGGCCCACGAGCCACGAGAGCGGCACATGCACCGCCTGCCACAAACCGGCGACCTCCTGGGCGTTCTACCACCCCACGTCCACGTCCTGCGTGAGCTGTCATACGGCTCCCTCCGGCCATTACGGAACCTCGTGCGCCTCGTGTGCCACTCGCCGTCGGCCTCGTGGGGTAGCGCCACGTTCAGCCATCCCCGTATCCCGGGCGGGGAACACACCTACAAGAGCTCCTCCTGCGTGACATGCCACCCGGGCGGTTACACCTCGTACTCATGTTTGGCTTGCCATAGTGACAACAGCGGAGGAGATGATGACGATGACGACGACTAAGCGCAGCGGGCTCACCACACCGGACCGCATCACGACGGTGGCGATCGCCACGGCGGTCACCGTGCTTCTGGCGGCTGCGGGATTCGCCCTGGTTGGTGGTGGTGCGGCGGTTCCGGAGAGTTCCGACATACCAGTCATCGAGACAAGCGTGGACCCCGATGCTCCGGCCGCCGGGGAGTCTGAGACAGCCACGAGTCCGGTATCGGGTTTGACTGACGGCGATGATGCGGACGACGGCTACAACGACGATGACGCCTACGACGATGACGCGGACGACGATGACGACCGTGAGACCGTGACGCCGAATGTACGCGTCGAGGAGCCGGACGATGACGACGACCTCGACGACGTTGAAGATGATCGCGACGACGATGACCTCGACGACGAGGATGACGACGAGGATGACGACGAGGATGACGATGACCGGGATGATGACTAGCACTTCCGCCCGACGCACCGGCCCGCCGCGTCCGAGGGCGTAAGAGACGGGGAATCTTCTCCGCAGCACCACAGGCGCCCGGCCGGCACGAAGGCGGACTCTCGATGCGCATACTGCTCGTTGAAGACGAGGACCGGATTGCCTCGTTCGTGACCAAGGGGCTCTCGGCCGAGGGCCACGCGGTCGAGCGCGCCGCCACGACGACCGAGGGCAGCGCGCTAGCGCGGACACACACCTACGACTTGATCCTGCTGGACCTCCTCCTCCCTGACGGGCACGGCCGGGACGTTCTTCAGGCGGTACGCAACGCCGACCCGGACGTGCCCGTCATCGTGGTGAGCGCACTCGGCGAGACCGACGACAAGGTGGAGCTCCTCGATCTGGGTGCCGACGACTACCTCGTGAAACCCTTCGAGTTCGCCGAGCTTTCGGCTCGCGTGCGTGCCGCCACCCGCCACGGTCAGTGCAGCGCCCGCCTGCTCGAGGTCGGCGACCTCGTGCTCGACACACGCACACGCGTGGTGCGCCGCGGCGAGATCGAGGCCGACCTGCCGAGCCGGGAGTTCGCGCTGCTTGAGTACCTCATGCGTCACGCCGATCAGGTGCTCACCCGCCAGCAGATCCTCGACGCGGTGTGGGGCTTCGGCTTCGAGAGTGCATCCAACGTGGTGGACGTGTACGTGCGCTACCTCAGACGCAAGCTCGACCGGCCGGGGATGCCCTCGGCGATCGAGACCGTGCGCGGGGCGGGGTACCGTGTCCGGGCGTAGGGGGCTGCCGGCGGTCGCCCGCGTGGCGCTTGCCACGACGATCACGCTCACCATCGGGATCACGATCGTCGTAGGCGTCTCGTACGCGGCGGTGTCACGCGATCTGAGGGCGGCCGTGGATCGCGATCTGCTCGAGGAGTCGCGGGCTTTCTCGGCAGCACTCGGGCAGGAGACACTGGAGACCCGGGACGAGCTCGTGGAGTCTGCCCGCGCGTACTTGAGCGCGCGCGAGCCCGGCTCAACCCTCTCGCCGATCCTCATCGTGCGCCTGCTTGACGGCAGCGTGATCTCCAACTCCGACCTCACGCTCGAGCGCGCCTGGGAGGACGCCGCAGCGGCGCCCGGCGGCGGGTTCACCACCGTCTCGTACGAGGGTGTCACCTACCGCGTGGCCACCGCGGCGCTCACCTCACGCAACGGCGACCTCCTGGGGACTTTCCACGCTTCGCTGGCACTGGACACCGTCTACGCGATCAGAACCGACCTTGCACGCGCTCTCGCCTCGGTGGGCCTTGCGGCGATCGTCCTCGGCAGCCTGCTCTCGTACTGGGTGGCGCGCGCCGCCCTCGCACCGCTCGCTCGTGTGGCCGCCACGGCAGGGCACATCTCCGATGCCCGCCTGGCCGAACGCGTGTCCTACGACGGACCGCGCGACGAGGTGGGCTCGATGGTGGCCGCGCTCAACGCCATGCTCGACCGGCTTGAGGCGGCCTTCGGCGAACAGCGACGGTTCGTGGCCGACGCCTCACACGAGCTCCGCACACCGCTCTCGGTCGTGCGCGGCAACCTCGAGTTGCTTGAGCGCGAGCGTGTGAGCGACGCCGACCGGGCCGAGGCGCTCGATGCGGTCCGCGACGAACTCCGCCGCATGGAGCGGCTCATCGACGATCTGCTCGCGCTGGCGCGGCTCGAGTCGGGCGCGCTCCGCCGACCCTTCCAGCCGCTCGACGTGGGTGTTCTGCTTGCCGAGGTCGCCGCGCGTGCCCGCGTACTCGGCGATCTCAACATCACCGTAGAAGCTCCCGATGACGTGTGGGTGACCGGCGACCCCGACCTGCTCGAGCAGGCGCTCGCGAACATCGTGCGAAACGCCGTGCGCCACACCGCCGATGGCGGGACGATCCGGCTTGCCTCTCACGCTGAGGGTGATCACGTGTGCCTCGCGGTATCAGACGACGGTCCCGGTATCCCTGAGGCCCACCTGCCGCGGGTCTTCGACCGCTTCTACCGCGGCCCCACCCGGCGCGACGAAGCGGGTGGCGGCAGCGGTCTCGGTCTGGCGATCACCCGGCGGCTCGTGGAGCTTCACGGCGGCAGCGTGCGTGCCGAGAACGGCGCCGGCGGCGGAGCGGTCTTCACGGTGGAGCTCCCGAGGAGCGAGCCGGGGTAGGCGCGGTCGAAGGCGGCGAGGCCTGACGACCCGCTCGGGGACGCGTGACGGCCTCGCTACCCCCGCTTGCCGAGCGTCCGGAAGTCACCCTCGCGCTTGGTGACACCCTGCGCGTCGAAGTACTCGAGAAGCGGCACGATGTACTTGCGGCTCGAGCCGGTGACGTCCCGGGCATCGGCCACGTAGATCTCTCCGTGCTCGCGCAGGTACGACACGACCTGTTCGCGGGCGCGTTCGACAGCAGCCGCATCGAAGTGCAGGTCCGATCCGAGGCGTACAACAGAGCCTTCACTCGTGAGTCTGCCGAGGACCTTGCGCGCGAGTCCTGCGTCAACGCCAGCCTCGGCGGCGAGCTCGGCGGTGCTCTTCGGCGACAGGCCCTGCGCAGCGAGGAGCGAGGAGAGCTTCTGCGCGGCCTCGCCCTCGGCAGCGAGCGCGGTCGATGCGGCTTTCGGGTGGCGCACCTCACCGCCCGCGAGGACCACACCGCCCCGCTCGGCGGCGATCGCGAGCAGTGCGTCGAAGACCTTCTGCTCGAGGCGCCGGTCCACGCGGTCGCGGAGCGCCGGGATGCCGATACCGGTGGCGCTCGGATTGGCGTCATGGAAGACCAGGAGCTCCGTCTCGATGGCGGTGAGGAGCGCCTGCTCGGCCTCGGGCGTCACGAAGTACGTCTCGCCGGCGACCTTGAGCCGCTCGAGCGTGGCGCGGTTGAGGTCGTCTGCCACCTGCGCGCGCGGCACGCCGATGGCGCTGGCCACCTGGGCTGATGTCATCGGCAGCGCACGGCTTGCGAGCAGCCCGAGTGCGGCCCCGGAGAGGTCGTGTGCCACGAGCGCCTCGAGGAGTTCGCGCTCGTGGGCCTTGAGCGTCGTGCGCCGCGGGGGCAGGACGTCGAGCACCACACCGCCGCCGATCGTCCACATCGGGGAGTACGAGCGGATGATGAAACGGTCGTCGTAGCGGGGCGAGAGCGGCTCCTCGAGCCTGAGCTGCGCCAGGCCGCTTGTTCCGGGAGCGAGCCGCTCGGTGTCCATCAGGAGTACCCTGCCGAGCACCTCGCGGGTGCCGTGGTGCACGTGCACGCGCGTGCCGCTCTCGAACGGCTTGTCCTCGCTCGCGAGGTACGTGAGGCGCGCGTCGAAGCGATCGGTCACGGTGAGCGAGCCGGGCTCGGCCACGATGTCCCCGCGGTCGATCTCATCCTTGTCGAGACCGGCGATGTTGAGCGCCACGCGGTTGCCGGCCACTGCCTTCTCGGCCGAAGCTCCGTGCATCTGCACGCTGCGGATACGTCCGCGCTTGCCGCTCGGCATGAGCTCCACCGCGTCGTCACGATTGGCCGAGCCGCTCCAGAGCGTGCCGGTCACGACCGTGCCCGCGCCGGCGATGGTGAACACGCGGTCCACCGGCAAACGCAGCGGCAGGTTGGACTGTCGCGCCTCGGCCTCGGCGGCGACCTCGTCGAGCGTCACGAGCAGCTCGGGCAGGCCCACACCCGTGCGAGCGGACACGGGCACCACCGGCGCGCCGTCGATGCTCGTGCCGACGAGCAGCGCGCGCACCTCCTCGGCCACCAACTCGAGCCACTCGGGATCGGCAAGATCAGCCTTGGTGATCGCCACCACGCCGCGCGGAATGCCGAGGAGGTCGATGATGGCGAGGTGCTCGCGCGTCTGCGGCATGATGCCGTCATCGGCGGCCACCACGAGGAGCACCACGTCGATGCCGGTGGCGCCGGCCACCATCTGGCGCACGAAGCGCTCGTGGCCGGGAACGTCGACGACGCCCATCGTGCGCCCGCTCGGCAGGCTGAGCTGCGCGAAGCCGAGCTCGATGGTGATGCCCCGCTCCTTCTCCTCGGCGAGGCGATCGGGATCGGTGCCGGTGAGCGCTTTGACGAGCGTGGACTTGCCGTGGTCGATGTGACCGGCGGTGCCGAGAACGAGTGAGGGTGCGGGCATCGTCAGCTCCAGGCGATCAGGCCGAGGCCGCGCGCGGCGCAGATGCGGAAGAAGTGTTGCAGGTCGGCGCAGGCCTCCGCGCCGTGCGGTCCCTTGATCACGTCGTGTTCCACCGAGAACTCCGCGAGCTCCTCGGGCTCGAAGATCTCGAGTAGCGCCGAGAGCTCGCGCACCTCCTGCGGGGTCAGGTTCTCACCGATGTCGATGCCGGTGGCCTGGAAGATGAGGTCCCAGTACATCTTGCCGCGGAAGGACGACTCGGCGCCCGAGAAGACGCCGCCGCACAGACGCAGGCCGGCCTCCTCGAACGCGCGCTCGTCGTCCTCGGTGAGTTCGACATCCTCGAGCGAGCGGGACGCGTAGTTGTCGAGGCCCACGGTCATCGTCCCCGGACGGTGCGGTGTCTCTGCCCGCTCACGGACGTACCGCCCTGACGAGCGCCGCGACGACCTCGGGCTCCTCATCGGGGCGCAGCGTGCGAGGGTCGAGCAGCAGGCGGCCGTCTTTGATGCGCGCGATCACGGCGGGCTCGGCCGTTCGCAGCCACTCTTCGAGTGCGGTAGCGCTCCCCTGGCGTGGCGCGAGCGACACGACCGTCGTGGGGATGTCCTCCATCGGCAGCGCTCCGCCGCCCGCGCGCGAGACATCGGGCGCGGTCGTCACGTCGTACGCATCACCACACGCGTCCCGGATGGCGGCCGCGATTCCTTCGGCCCGCCGCGCGAGCTCGTCCGGGCCGGTCGTGAGCATCCTGAGCGTGGGCACCTCGGCGAACAGACGCGTCTCGTCGAGGTACAGCCGGAGCGTCACCTCGAGCGCGGCGAGCGTCATCTTGTCCAGGCGCACTGCGCGCGCAAGCGGGTGCTTCTTCAGCTTTGCGATGACCTCGCGCGTGCCCGCCATGATCCCCGCCTGCGGCCCGCCGAGCAGTTTGTCGCCGCTTGCGGAGACGAGATCGACACCCGCCGCAATCGCGGCACCGATCGTGGGCTCTCCCGGGAGCCCGTACTTCGCCAAGTCGATGAGCACACCCGAGCCCTGGTCTTCGAAGACGGGCACGCCGTGCTTCGCGCCGAGCGCCACCAACTCCTCGAGCGCGACCTCCTCGGTGAAGCCGACCACCCGGTAGTTGCTCGAATGCACCTTGAGGATGAGCCCCGTGCGCGGTGTGATGGCATTCTCGTAGTCGCGCAGGTGCGTCTTATTGGTGGTTCCCACCTCCACCATCTTCGCGCCGCTTTCGCGCATGATGTCGGGGATGCGGAAGCTCCCGCCGATCTCCACGAGCTGACCGCGGCTGACGATCGCCTCCTTGCGACGCGCGAGCCCCGCAAGCCCGAGCAAGACCGCCGAGGCGTTGTTGTTGACGGCCATGGCGGCCTCGGCGCCGGTCAAACGGCAGATGAGCTCCTCGACATGCACGTGCCGGCTCCCGCGCTCGCCGCTTCCGACGTCGTACTCGAGCGTGGAGTAGCCGCGGGCGACCTCGGCGACCGCCTCGACGGCGCTCTCGGCGAGCGGCGACCTGCCGAGGTTGGTGTGCACAACGATGCCCGTGGCGTTGATGACACGCCGGAGCGATCGACGGGCCTTTGCTGCAAGCCGCGCCGCGGCATCGGCCGCGACCGCGCCGGCAGAGACCTCGGCCACCTCGCCCGTACGGATCTGCGCACGCGTGGCGTCGAGTGCTTCCCGGAGCGCCTCAAGGGTGAGCGTGCGGCCGTGGGCGTGGTCGAGCGCGGCGAGATCCTCGCGCTTGAGCAGGTCGTCCACCTTCGGCAATGAGCGGAGCAGCGAGTTGATGTCCATGCAAGTCATTCTAGCCGAGGTGCGGCCCGAGCGGCGCCCGAACAGTCCAGCGCAGCGCGTCAGCGCATCGCCGCACCGTTACCCGACGCTCACCACATCGTCGGCGGCCATCAGCATCGCCACCGTGTCGTTCATCGTGCCGACCTCACCTACCGCCAGACGCTCCTTCAGACCGAGCCAGTCCAGACAGGTGCCGCACGAGTAGAGCTTCACGCCGTCGGCCACCAGGAGACGCAGGTCATCGAGCGCGCCTGAGTCCTCGCACGCGAGGCGGACACCACCATTCATGAGCGCGATCGCGTCGGGCCGGGGCGCGGTCCGTGCGAGCGAGTACAGCAAGCTCCCCATGAGCTTGCATCCGAGCTCGTCGTCGCCCTCGCCGATGCGCTCCGAGTTGATGAACACTACCTTCATCCGAGTACCCCTCCTCGCGATTCCCGCTTACCGGTCGCTGACGTGCTGTGCGGACGCGTCGTGTTGCCAACGGAGCATGCGCGCTACACGATGCGGATCGTCCCTGCCTCGCCCGCAACCATCCTGCCCACCACCGCGGCCTCTTCGCCACGTGCATGGAGCGACGCGAGCAGCGCATCGGCGCGGTCGGGCGGCACGGCCATCATCAGGCCGCCGCTCGTTTGCGGGTCGGCGAGGATGCCCTTCCAGGTGAAGCCCGCCGAACCCCACTCGGTGAAAGGATCGAGGAACGCCACCACGTCGGCGGTACGTCCGGGGAGCACCATCGCCTCGGCGTACTCCACCACACCCGGCCACACCGGCACGCGCGCGAGCTCGATCTCACACGCACAGCCACTCCCGAGCGCCATCTCGCGAGCGTGTCCTGCCAGACCGAAGCCCGTGATGTCGGTGCCCGCATGCACGCCGATCTCGACCATCACCTCGGCGGCCGCCCGGTTGAGGTGCGCCATGCTCTCGATCACGTCGCGCTGGCTCTCCTCGGTCTCAAGCCCCGCCTTGATCGCGGTGTTGAGTATCCCCACGCCGAGGCGCTTGGTGAGCACGAGCACGTCGCCGGGGTGGGCGCCCACGTTGCGCACGATGTCCTCAGGGCGCGCAACACCCATAACCGAGAGGCCGTACTTGGGCTCCTTGTCGTCGATCGTGTGCCCGCCCACGATCACGGCGCCCGCCTCGCGCACCTTGTCGGCGCCGCCGCGGAGCACTTCGGCGGTAATCTCCGGCGGGAGCGAGCACGGCATCGCGAGCAAGTTCATCGCGGTGAGCGGCCGACCGCCCATGGCGTAGATGTCCGAGAGTGCGTTGGCCGCCGTGATGCGCCCGAAGTCATAGGGGTCGTCCACCATCGGCGTGAAGAAGTCCACGCTAAGGAGCACCGCCTGGTCACCCATCGTGTAGACGGCGGCATCGTCGGAGGTCTCGAAACCGACGAGCAGGTCGTCGGACTCCCCCGGGTTCATCTTCTCGAGGACGGCCGCGAGGTCACCCGGACCCCACTTGGCGGCTCAACCGGCCTTGGTCGACATCTGGGTGAGGCGGATCGGCTCCATGAGGCCTCCGAGTCGCTACAGCTTTGACAATCAGCATCATAACGCATGCTGATTCCTCTGTGCATAGGGTGACGTCTTCACGTTCGAGATGGGCGAGATGAGGGAATAGCCCCTTTGGTGCGAATTAACAGAAATGAAGCGATACCGCCCTCGTGCGAGAGAGCCTCACGGGGCGTCAGGAGGTTGGACGATGAACAGGACATGGATGTTGATCCTGGGCCTTGTGCTCCTGGTGGCGGGTGCAGTCGGGTTCGCGGTCATGGCGATGCTACCCGGCTCCCCGCCTGCGCCGGGCTGCCCGGGAGGTGTATGCGCCGATGACCCCATCGGCACCGCAGGCGGCGTAGAGGCGATGTTCATCGAGCAGATGATCCCGCACCACGATGACGCGATCGCCATGGCCGAGCTCGCGCTCGACCGCGCGGAGCATGATGAGGTGCGCGCGCTTGCCCGGGACATCATACGTACGCAATCGGCGGAGAACGATCTCATGCGCCAGTGGTACCGCGCGTGGTTCGCATCGCCGGTGCCCGACCCGGGTGAACGCTTGGGAATGATGGGTGGCGGGATGATGGGTGGCATGACCGACATCTCCGCGCTGGAGGACGCCGAGGACTTCGACCGTGCGTTCATCGAGCAGATGATCCCGCATCACGGGATGGGGATCATGATGGCGCGGATGGCCGAGGCCCGCACGATCAGTCCGGAACTGCGCGAGCTGACGCGGTCGATCATCCGCACGCAGTCCGATGAGATCGAGATGGTGCAGAGCTGGTACCGGGAGTGGTACGGCCGTTAGCACGGTGTCCGATGCCAGCCGACCGAAGGAGTTGAGTCGACCATGATGGGTGGTTATCGAGGTCTTGGTTACGGTTACGACATGATGGACGGTGCATGGGGCGGCCTGCTCACGCTGCTGTTCGGGTTGCTCGTGATCGCCGGCATCGTCCTGCTGGTGCTGTGGGCGGTGCGCGCATCATCCGGGCAGGGTTCAACCGGCTCGGCTACCCCGCCGCCGGCTTCTCCCGGACACGATGAGGCGCTCGCCATCGCCCGCAAACGGCTTGCGAGTGGCGAGATCACATGCGAGCAGTACGAGGAGATCGCGCGAACGCTTGCCGGTGAGAGCCCGCCGCCACCGGCTTCCTGAACGAGGGTGCCCGCGCCTAGAGCGCTGGCGTCACCGTAGCGTCGTCCGGGAACGGCACCTGCGGCTCACAGAACAGGAAGCCCTGGCCGTACTCCACGCCGAGCGCCTCGAGCGCTCTGAGCTGCTCCACGCGCTCGATGCCCTCGGCCACGAGCTTCACCCCGACCTTCTCGGCGAAGGCGACCATGCTCGCCACCAGGCTGCGGCGCACCTCATCGGTGTCGATGCCGCGGATGAGCGAGATGTCGATCTTGAGCCACTCGGGGTGCACTTCGGCGAGGCACTGCAGCGAGCCGTAGCCCGCGCCACCGTCATCTATGGCTACCCGGAAGCCGAGGGTGCGCAGGTACTCGAGCGTCGCCCGGAAGGTACAGAAGTCGGCGATCGCCGTGCGCTCTGTGATCTCGAGCACCACGTCGGCCGGCGTGAGCGTGCCGCCTGAGAGCAGCGTGGTGAACATGATGTCCCGCAGCTCGGGATCGGCCACCGCCTCCGGCTCGATGTTGATGAAGAGCAGCCGGCCCTTGGGCAGATCGTGCGCCGTCTCGAAGGCCCGCTTGCGGCACAACCGCTCGAGCTTCACGACCATGTCGGCGTCGTACGCGATCTTGAAGAGCTTGTCCGGCCGCTCGAACTCGCTGTCGGCGGGGCCCCGCGAGAGTGCCTCGTAGCCGATGATGCCGAGGTCGGAGAGCCGGTAGATGGGGTGCACCAGCGTGCGGACCGCCTCGGCCGCGATGATCTCCTCCAGGCGCTGCTTGCGGCACTCCGCGTCGCACGCCTCGCGGCGGTCGGCGTCCTCGAGCGCGTCCTCGAGGGCGCGGTGCACGAGCCGCTCGAGACGCACCTTGTCGTCGCGGCGCGCCGTTGAAGAGCCCACGTAGCAGCCGAACTTCGGAGCGATGGCCGGACCCAGCACGTCGGCGAGCTCGTCACGCACCCGCTGCTCCACCCGGAGTGCCAGCTTCTCGAGATTCTCGTGCACCATCACAGCCGTCGTGCGTGGCGGCGCGAGAAGCACCACGAAGGCGTTACCCGAGATCATGAGCTCGGCCACCATGTCGCTGTCGCGCAACTCGGCGCCCGTGATGCGCTCGAGGGCAACGGCCACCTCACGCATCACCTGGTCAAAGACCTCCCAGCCGTAGATCTCCTCGATCTTGGAGTACTTGACCACGCTCAGGCACAGCAGCGAGATCTCGCCGTGCTCGGACAGGAGTGACTCGATCCGCGGGAACAGGAGCGGCGTGGTGGGAAGCCCGGTGACCGGGTCGAACAGGAGGCGACGCACCTGCGGATGGCTCTCGATCACATCGTGCAACTCGAGCCATGATTCGAGCAGGAACGACCGATGGTCCTGACACTCCACGATGCGGTCCTCGCTTCCCTAGCCGTACGTCAGTCGCAGCGCCGATGCACCATTCGGGCCGAGTGGCACGCCGAACGCCTTCGCTTCCACCGCGGCGGGTTCACTCCCCCGCACGTCCGTGACCGAGGCTACCACACGCTCGGCGGAAAGCGTCGCCGTCACCGGCTCGGCACTGTGGTTGAGGATGACGACGATATCGGCCGATTCGCCGAGGAAGTGCGCGACTTCCACAGACGGGTCGTCGCAGTCGATGACCGGACCGGCGCCCGCCGCGCGCGCCACCGAGCCGTAGACGGTGCGGAGCATCGAGCGCACGGCCTCCGGCGCCGCCCACGGGTCGCTCTGCGCGATCGCGCGCTCGAGCGGCGCCGCGACAAAGACCGCCCGGCCCTGCCCGTACTGGTTGACGGTCAGAAGCGGGCTGCCGGTCGCGTCGGTGGCAACCACCGTGGCCGCCCCTCCGCCGAGGAGCGCGTAGTGCGGCAGATCGAGCCGCACGTCGAAGGAGACCAGGTCGCCCACGAGTCCCGGCTGCGCGATGCGGCACGTCACGAGCGGACGCATACCGTGGTCGCCCTGGAACTCCACACCGAAGATCTCGCGCACCGCCGGATCAGTGTCGCTGCCACCGTACGAGAGCACCACCGAGCCGCCCGACTGGACGAAGGTGGCGAGCCTGCCCCACATCGCTCCGCTGAGCTTGGCGGCCGACGGGATGAAGAGCGTCATCAGCCCATCGAGACCCTCGCCCTCGCGGATGAGGCGGACCGGGAGGTGCGCCTCCTTGGCGGCGATGAAGGCCTGCAGGCACGAGCGTGGGTCGTAGAGCCCGGCGAGTGACGGCAGGGGCTCGTAGCGCTCGGCAGGCACGAGGACCGCCGCGCGTTCGGGAGCCCGCGGATACCGCCCGAGGTCGATGCGTGCCGCCACCCGGGCGAACCGTGAGACCTCGGCGAGCACGGGCTTCGGCTGCCCCGTGATGTCGTTCAACCCCACGAGCATCTCAAACGGATCCTGGTAGTACGGCTCGCGCCGCTCGGTCTCCACGTCCCTCCAGCGCCGGAGCATCGCGCCGCTCGCCCCGTTCATGAGTACCGAGTAGAGCGCAAGCCGCGCGTGTGCGGCTTCTTCGCCGGCCGATGCGTCGAGCGAGTGGACGCCGATGCCGTCGGCGAGCAGCGGGATCCCCGCAGCAGCAGCCCGCAGCATGAACGACTCGAGGTACGTGGCCGGCCCGTGCGTGAGGGGCCCCTGCGCCGCGTACGCGCGGTACGGCGCGGTCACGTGCGTCACGCCCTGCTCGGTGCCGGCGACCACCGACCGCGCATCCACACCGCTCTCGCGCACGAATGACTCCGGGTCCAGTCCCACCACGATGACGCGAGCGGTGTCGACCTCCCGGATGGCGTCCCGGAGCGCGTTGACCCACTTCTCGAGAGCATCCTCCGTGGCGAACCCGGTGAAGAAGGCCTCGTTGCCGAGCTCCCACATCCAGACGGCCTCATCAGTGCGGTAGCGGTTGACGATGCGCTGCACGAGCGATATCTCGCGTTCGATCAGGTAGTCGTCGGCCCGGGGATCGCGCTTCTTGGCCCACGCGAGGTCGTTCATGTCGGCGAGGCGATCGTCGGCGAAGAATGTGACGATGAGCCGGATGTTGTGCGCCCGCGCCGCCGCGACGACGCCCGCGAGCCGGTCATCGGCATCGCTGTCGTACTGCCCCACCTGCGGCTCGAGCACCTTCCACGAGACGAACACCCGGGCGAGCGAGAGCCCGGCGGCCGCCATCGCCGCGAAGTCGGCCTCGGCATCGCCGTCGTACCACTCGGCGTACGACGCGCGCTCGAGGTCGATCGGGTAGTAGTCGACGCCCACCGGGAAGGAGCGCTCGAGACGGCGGTCGGCGGCGCTGACGTCCCGCTGGTGCGTGTCCCCCGCGCTCACGACGCCTCACCTCCCGCGACCCAGCGGTCGTAGAGGCTGAAGAACAGACCTTGCCGTTTGGTGTCGTAGTGCGCCGCCCGCCGGATCTCCCACTGCGCCTCGGCGTGGCGCCCGGCCGTGAGGTACGACGCCGCCAGGCCGAACCGCGCCCGCACGCATGCCGGATCGAGCCGGACCGCGAGACGGTACGCGCGGCCAGCCTGCTCGTAGCGCTGCAGACCGAGAAGCGATTCGGCGAGCAGCACGTGCACGAGCGCCCGGTCGGGTGCCCGCTTGGCGAGCGCGAGGAAGACCCGCGCGGCGTGACGGTTGAGCCCCGTGCGCCGCGCGTAGACGACGCCGAGCGAGTAGAGCGCGGTTGCGAGCGTCGCATCGAGCGAGAGCGCCCTGAGCGCGCACGCCATCGCCTCGTTGGCCGCCTCCTGCTTGAGGTACGCGTAGGCGGCGAGCGCGAGCGCCTCGGGATCGTCGGGCAGCTCGTCGAGCGCAAGGCGCACGAGCTCGGCGGCGGTGAAGAGGTCCTCGCCACGAAGCGCGAGCCCGGCAGCGCCCAGGCGCGCCTCGCGCGTCGGCTTCACCCGCGCGGGATCGATCGGCTCCGGGGACGGCTCGCCAACGCCCAATAGCGAGAAGAAGAGCTCGTCCTGGCTCGGGTCGAGCTCGCCTGCCTGCCGGAAGAGCGGCAGCGCAAGCGCCATGCCCTCGCGCTTGAGGCTCGCGATCGCGAGGTTGTACGTGGCCCGCGGCTCCTTGGGGTCGAGTTCGAGCGCCCGTTTCCAGCTCTCGAGCGCCTCGTCCTCGAAGGCGGCCGCCGCGAACGCCTCGCCGAGCTGCACGTGCGCGGTCACGAGGTCGGGCACCACCTCGGCCAGCTCGTGCCACACGAGTACCGACTGGTCCCACATCCCGCCGCGACGGTCGTACGCAAGCCCGAGGGCCAGGTACGCCGGCGCACAGTCGGGGTCGGCCTCGATCGCGGTGGTCGCCTCGGCGATGGCCTCGTCGTAGAAGTCGCCCTCGAGCATGAGGTGGGCGAGCAGCGCGTGGACGTGCGCGCTCCTACCGCTGACCGCCAGCGCCTCGTAGCACGCGGCGACCGCCGCTCCCACGGCGCCTGAGCGCGCGAGCGACTCGGCGGCGAGCACCGCCGATGGACGCTCCGCGCTCACGAGCCGTCCTCCCCGAGCCCCGAGAGGTCCCGCGCGGCGCGTGAGACCAGCCGGAGTGCGCTCTCCGCGCCGGTGACCACGCCGTTGGCGCCCGCCTCGCGCGCGAGCGACTCGTCGGCGACAAACGGCCCGCCACCAACGAGGATGACGACCCCGTCGTGATCGGCCGATGCGAGCATCTCACGCACCCGACCAACCGCGCGTGCGGTGTGCGCCATCTCGGCGAACACGATCACGATGCGCGCGCCCGTCTCCTCGATACGCTCGAGGAAATCGGTCGGGCGCACATCGACGCCGAGGTCGTTCACGCGATAACCGGCCTCCTTGAGCGTGGCCGCCACGATCGTGCGGGCGATCGAGTGCCGGTCGCGGTGCATCGTTCCCACCACTACCGTGACACCGGTGTCCCGACGCGCTGCCGGAGGCATCACGAACGACCCCACCTGCTCGGCAACGACAGCCGCTTGCGCGAAGGCCACCTCGTCGATCGCGCCATCCGCCCACGCGCCGCCGAGCATCGCCATCGCCGGCGAGTAGAGCGCGTCGAACAGCGCATCCTGCGCGATGCCGGATGCGCGCGCGTGTTCGACGACCCGGATGGCTGCCGCCGGGTCCTGCTCGACGAACGCCTGATACAGTAGCGCCGCTTCTTCGGCGGCCACGCCGCATCCTCCCGCCTGCGCGGGCCTTAAGCCCGCTCCACTCTGCCGCAGATCGCCGCGGCACGCCGTGCACAACACCCGGCCGCACTCGGCCGGGGCCTGTTCTCTGGTAGCGGTGGTGGGATTCGAACCCACACGGCCTTTCGGCCAGAGGCTTTTAAGGCCCCCTCCTGTACCAGTTCGGATACACCGCC
>JAFGUS010000126.1 GCA_016938395.1 Coriobacteriia bacterium
GTAGAGGCGGCGGGCCATCTCGTCGGCGTCGTCGGCGCCACAGTCGGCAATGGAGACGCCGAGCGTCACGGTGCGGATGTCGAGGTGCTGCTGCTGGACCATGAGCAGCGTTTCGGCGATCTCTTCGGGGCTGATGTGGAGCATCTCGGCACCTCCGGCGAGTGCGGGGGACGGCGGGCGCAACGGGCGCGTTGCGTGTGGCGGGCGGAAGCGGTCCTTCTAGACGCGGTGCATGAAGCGGAAGACGTCCTCGCGCTGCAGGGTGATCTGCTGGCCGATCTCATCGGCCACCTCGGCGAGGCGCGCCTGCACGTCCTCAAAGGGGTATGCCTCCTCGTCCACGGTGACGAGCATCGTCATCGAGAACACGCCGGAGAGGATGGTCTGGCGGATGTCCTCGATGTTCACGCCACACTCGGCAAGCACGGCGGTGATCGCGGCGACGATGCCGACGCGGTCGGCACCGAGCACCGAGAGGATGGCTCTGGTCTTCATGGGGCTCCTTCCGGCGGCCCGGTCATCACGCGCTATACTCTACCCGCCCTGACCTGGACGCGCGACGCACAGCCTGTCGTGCCGATGCGACGGAGGGCCCGTGGCGGTCCCGATCACTCCCATACACCTCGGCGATGTGGTGCGCCTCAAGAAGCCGCATCCGTGTGGTGCGAACGAGTGGGAGATCACCAAACTCGGGATGGACATCGGTCTGCGCTGCTGCGGCTGCGACCGCAAGGTGCGGCTCGAGCGCTACGAGTTCGACCGGCGGTTCCGGGGCTTCATCAGGCGGCCCGGGGGCGATGGCGGAGGGGCCGGGTAGCCGCCGGCGCCGGTGAGGACGGGCGCAGCGATGGCTGCGGGCGCCGAGCTGGTCTACGACTCCCCGAGATCCGGCAGCCTCGCCGGGTCCTCGATGAGGTTGAGTTGCAGGTGCACGTGATCGCCGCCGTTGCTCGTGTAACCCGCGAGCTGCATATCCATCTTGTCCGACATCTTCCGGACGCTCGCGATGCGGGTGGCACCTGCGAAGACGCGGTCGCCCGCCTCAACGGCGACATCGTCCACGTGTATGAGCACGACGTCCACGTCGCTCCAGCCGTCGGGCCGTATGTGGATCTCGAAGTCGTCGTGCTTGTCGTAGAGTCTGTACGGCCGCACCTGCACGACCACGCCGGTCACGGGCGACCACACCGCGGTGCCCGGATCGGCTCCGAAGTCCGCCGCGGTGTCGGGTTCGCCGCCGCGGTTGCTCCGCCACAGGCGGAGGCAACTGCCTGGCCAGACCATGCTCGTCAGATCGGCATCGGCTGCGAGCTGCGGCGCGGCCTTCAGCTCGTTGGCGAGTTCCATGTCGGCGTCCGGCACGAGGGACGTCATCGAGAGTGCCGAGGTTCCGGCGGCCTGGTGGAAGGCGAGCGCGGTCAACTCCGTCGGGTCCACGGGCAGACGGAGCTGCAGGCTGCGATACGACGCGAAGAACGGCGTGGGTTCCCGCTCGGGAGTGGCCTCCTCCAGGGTGGCTGCTCCGGTGGCTGCCAGAGCGCCGTCACTCGGAGCGTCGGGCCCGCCCGAGAGGAGCATCCAGCCGATGATGGCCAGGCCCACCAGACCAACGATCACCGTGGCGAGCGGGTACGGAGAGCGCTTCCCGCGGTCGGTCGCGCGCGTGCGGGAGCAGGTCCGGTAGCGGTACGTCGGCCGTTCGAGTACTGCGCCCGAGGGGCACCTCGATTCGCGTGCGGCGTGTCGTCGTGTCGTCGAACGGCGTGTCGGCGGCATCGTCTCGCGTTTCCGGTCACGGTCAGGTCGGTCGAGCGACATCTCGAGCGCGTCGCACGCCGTGCTGCGGGCTCTTCCGCCCACCTGCTCAGGCGCGTTCACGTTCGGAATGTGCCGCTTCGTGCGTACTATACTGTAGCAAGCAGCGCGCCGTGGGGGCCGAGCGGGTGTCGGCGGTGATGCTAGAATCTCGTGAGTCGCATCCGGGGCGTCAGAGGGCTGGTGCGTGGTGGAGAAGCTCGAGAAGATCCTGCATGCTGAGGAGGCCGCCCGTCTGCGTCTGAGCGAGGCGCGCGACGAGGTGACCGCGGTCGTCAGAGGTGCCACCGCGGAAGCCACGACGATCCGTGATGAGGCCGCGCGCGAGGCCGCCGAGGAGGCCGCACGACGCACGGCGGCGATCATGGACGACGCCACCCGGGAGCTCGAGCGGATGCGTGCGACCGCCCATGCCGAACTCGATGCGCTTCTCGGCGCGGCAGAGGGACGCGTGCCGTCGGCGGTAGACGCTGTCATCGACCAGCTGGTGGAGTGAGCCGTGGCTGTTGCCCGGATGCTCAAGGTCACCGCGATCTCACACGCCTCGGCAACCGGCGACCTTATCGATGTCCTGCGCCGCGCGGGCGTGCTGGACATCACTCAGGACGCATACGACCTTCCCGCGCCTGTTGACTCGGCAACGGAGGCGTCAGTACGCGAACTCGACGAACTCATCGCCGATGCGCAGTTCACGGCCTCGTTCCTCAAGCGCTTCCACGAGAGCGACGCGCCCTTCTCGGCGTTCATCAGCGAGAAGCTCCACCTTGCCGAGGCCGACTACTACGCGCTCGAAGCCGACGACGCCTTCCGCGTCCTGTACCGCGAGTGCGAGACGATCTCCGACCGGCTCGCCACGATCGGCCGCCAGCGCGAGCACCTGAAGGCGCGGATCGAAGCGCTTCGGCCCTGGGAGGCGCTCACCCTGCAGATCAGCCAGTGGCGGGGCACCGAGCACGTGGTGCTCTTCAC
>JAFGUS010000127.1 GCA_016938395.1 Coriobacteriia bacterium
ACCAACGCCGAGAGCCCCGGCCATACGGCCTCCGAGGCTGTCGTCGGGCAGACGCTCCGCGAGATCTTCGCCGCCGCCGACCAGCGGATCATCGTCGCCTCGTTCGCCTCACACATCCATCGCGTGCAGCAGGTCTGCGACGCGGCGGTCGCCTGCGGGCGCAAGGTCGTCGTCACGGGCCGCTCGATGATCAACACCACGAAGATCGCGCGTGAGCTCGGCTACCTCCACATCGCGGACGAAGATCTGCTCGACGCGTACGACATGGGCAACCTCCCGGCCGATCAGGTCGTTGTGATGTGCACGGGGAGCCAGGGCGAGCCGCTCTCGGCCCTTGCGCGCATCGCCAACGGCGACCACCGGACCGTCCAGATCGAGACGGGGGACACCGTCGTCATCTCAGCTACGCCCATCCCCGGTAACGAGCGGGCCGTGAGCCGCGTCATGAACCGGCTCTACAAGGCCGGCGCACGCGTGGTCCACAAGGGCATGGCCCGGGTCCACGTGTCCGGCCACGGCGCCTCCGAAGAGCTCAAGCTCATGCTCAACCTCGTGAAGCCGAGCTACTTCATGCCCATCCACGGGGAGACCCGTCACCTCTACGCGCACGCCGCGCTCGCCCGTGACGTGGGCATCCCCGAGGAGAACATCTTCATCCTGGACAACGGCCGCTGCCTCGAGATCGACGAGAACGGCGTGCACCTCGGCGAGCAGGTCAGCTCCGGCGTCGTCTATGTGGACGGACTGGCGGTCGGAGACCTCGGGCACGTGATCCTGCGAGACCGGCAGGTGCTCTCCAGCGACGGCATCGCGGTGATCGTCGTCGCCATCGACCCACGCACGGGCGCCGTAGTAGGCGACATCGAGTTCGTAACAGCCGGCCTCGTCCTCGGCTCGGACACGGACGGGGCACTCGAGAACGGGCGCGCCAGGCTCGACAAGGTGCTCAAGCGCACGTCGGGAGAGGGTGTCACCGACCAGGCCGTCATCAAGCAGGCGCTCCGCGACTCGTTCTCGCAGTTCGTCTGGGAGACGGCGCGGCGCCGACCCATGGTCATCCCGATCGTCATGGAGGTGTAAGTGACCGCGCTTCAGGCCCTCGTTCTCGGCATCACCCAGGGTGCCGCCGAGTTCCTTCCGATCTCGTCGTCGGGTCACCTCGTCATCGTCCCGGCGCTCTTCGGGTGGGACCATCCGCCCGTTGCCTTCGACGTCCTGCTGCACCTGGCCACACTCGTGGCGGTGGTCGCGTACTTCCGGCGCGATCTGTGGCGCATGGTACGCGGGTTCTTCTCGCGCGATCCGGAGCTCGCGACCGAGCGGCGCTTCGCCTGGCTCATCATCATCGGAACGATCCCAACCGGCATCATCGGCCTGGCCTTCGACGACGTCTTCGAGAGCCTCTTCGGCGCGGTGCTGTGGGTGGGCGTATTCCTTATGGTCACGGCGGTCATCCTCACGCTTGCCGAGTGGCTTTCGCAGAAGCGTCAGCACGACCCCGCGGACATGCACTGGTGGCAGGCCGCGCTCGTCGGCGTCGCCCAGGGGGCCGCGATCGCTCCGGGCATCTCACGTTCGGGCGCCACTATAGCCGCCGGTCTGGCGATCGGCCTCGACCGCGAACAGGCGGCGCGCTTCTCGTTCCTGCTCTCCGTCCCGAGCATCCTGCTCGCCGGCGCCTGGGCCGCACGGGAGCTCCTCGGCGGCGGTATCGTGATGCCGTCGCTCGGCGTGAGCGCGATCGGCTTCATCGCGGCCGCGCTCAGCGGCTACGCCGCGATCGCGGGCCTGCTCAGGTATCTGCGCACGCGCCCGCTCTACCCGTTTGCGGTGTACTGTGCACTCATAGGACTCGGCATCGTGATCTGGCAGCTCGCAGGATAGGGTTCCCAACACCAATGGCTACCTCACGCAAGCCCGCACCAACCAGGAAGTCCACCCCGCGTACCGGCGGCGGGTCTCGCGGTGGCGCAAAGAAGCCACCCACGCGACAGCGCGCGGCCACGGCCCCGGTTCTCGACGAGGAGAGCCGTCACGAGATTGTCGGCATCCTGCTTGCAGCCTCCGGAATCGCGCTCGCGATCGCGGTACTCACCCGGTCGAGCGGACTGATACCCAGCGCGATCTCCACGGCCATGCGCTCGGGCTTCGGGCTCGGCGCGTACGCGATCCCGCTCTTCGTCCTGCTGTGGGGCGTGACGTTCTTCGTGCGCTCCGTGCGCGTGGACGAACTCCGGGTGGGCATCGGACTCGGCGTCATCCTGCTCGCCGCGATCACGCTGCTCGCGGTGGGCAACCCGCCCGAAGCCGAGTGGACCACCGAGACGCTCCACGCCACGGGCGGGTACGTCGGCGGTGGGGTCGCGTGGGCGCTCAGGAGCCTCCTCGGCCCGGCCATAGCGTACGTCGTAGGCGGGGCGCTGCTTCTCGTCGGCCTCGTCTTCGCCGGACTCTCGATCACCGAGGTGCTCGACCGCGTGCGCGACGCCTTCGGCGGGGGAGTAGCCGAGCCGACGGCGCGCGCCACAGACGAACCGCGACGCCGGGCGGCACGCACGACCCCGCTCAAGGACTTCGACGATGAGCCGGCCTTCGCGCCGTCCGTCTCGAGTGCAGCGGACAAGGGACGCCGCGCGGCCGATCCGGAGGCGGCGCGGCCGACGCTCCCCACGACGCCCTCAGTGGCGCCACGCGCGCTTGAGGGGTTCGAACTCCCGCCAGTCGGCGCCCTCATCCGCACCCCGGAGACCGCTGCTCAACACAAGGCCTCCGAGAAGGAACTCCGGCAGACCGCGGACCGCATCGAGCAGACGCTGGCAACCTTCGACATCACCGCACGCGTAGTAGGCTGGGTCCCGGGCCCGACGGTCACGATGTTCGAGATCGAGATCGCCAAGGGCATCAAACTCAACCGCGTCACGGCGCTCTCCGACGACCTCGCACTCGCGCTCGCCGCGCCTACGATCCGTTTCCTCGCGCCGATCCCGGGCAAGAGCTACGTGGGCATCGAGGTGCCCAATGCCGGCCGCGCCACCGTCACGCTCGGCGACGTGCTCCACTCCGGGCTCATCGCCGATCCGCGACCACTGCTGCTTGCCATCGGCAAGGACGTCGCAGGCGAGCAGGTGGCGGCCGATCTGGCCGCAATGCCGCACCTCCTCATCGCCGGCTCGACCGGCACCGGCAAGTCGGTCTGCATCAATGCGCTCATCATGTCCATGCTCATGCGCGCCACGCCCGCCGAGGTGCGCCTGATCCTCATCGATCCCAAGCGCATCGAGCTCAACCTCTACAACGGCGTGCCACACCTGTACGTGCCGGTGGTCACCGAGGCCAAGGAGGCCGCCTCGGCGCTCCACTGGGCGGTGGGGGAGATGGACGGTCGCCTCAAGCGGCTCCAGAAGCTCTCGGCGCGCAACATCGCGCAGTACAACACCATCGTCCGCGAGGGCAAGGCGCCCGAGGGGACCGAGGAGATGCCGTATCTCGTCATCATCATCGACGAGCTCGCGGACCTCATGATGGTCGCTGCCAAGGAGGTCGAGGACTCCATCGTGCGCCTCGCGCAACTCGCACGCGCGGCGGGCATCCACCTCATCGTCGCCACCCAGCGCCCCTCAACCGACATCATCACCGGACTCATCAAGACCAACATCACCCACCGGATCGCCTTCGCGGTCTCCTCCAGCATCGACAGCCGCGTCATCCTCGACCAGCCCGGTGCCGAGAAGCTCGTTGGCCTCGGCGACATGCTCTTCTCGACACCTGCGTGGCCCAAGCCGCGCCGCATACAGGGTGCCTACGTCACCGAGGACGAGATCAGCGCGGTGGTGGAGCACGTGAAGGGCCAGGCCGAGCCCGACTACCACGAGGAGATCCTGCACCTCAAGGTCACCGGCGCGACCGGAACACTCGCGAGCGACGATGACGACGACCCCCTCATCTGGGAGGCTGCCGACATCGTGGTCACGAGTGGCATCGGCTCGACGTCGCTGCTGCAGCGCCGCCTCAAGGTCGGGTATGCTCGGGCCGGACGCATCATGGACATGCTCGAGTCCAAGGGCATCGTGGGGCAGCCCGACGGCAGCAGGCCGCGCGAGGTCCTCGTCGATGTCGAAGAGCTGGAGTCTCTCAAGCTCTTCGAGCGCGAGGAGCAGAACGAGGGTTTCTGAGTGTAGGAGCGCAAGAAGGGAGGGCGACGTGTCGGTCGGCAAGTCACTCGCAGCCGCACGCCGCAGTCAGGGCAGGACCCTGGCCGAGATCGTCGCCGCGACGCGCATCATGAGCCGCATGCTCGACGCGCTCGAGCACGAGCGGTGGGACGACCTTCCCGCACCCGTGTACGTGAAGGGCTACATCCAGAACTACGCGAGAGCGCTCGGCCTCGATCCTGCGCCGTTCCTCGAGGAGTACGCTGCCGACCAGCACGGCATCGTGCCCACGACCAGGCTTGAGCGGACACTCGAGAACATTCCGGCGCGCCCGGTGGTTCCCCAGCGGCGCGAACTCCACGCCGTGCCCCGCCAGGTCTGGATCGCCCTTGCCGTCGCGCTCGTGGTGATCGGCCTCGTCGTCTGGGGCATCACCGCGCTCCTCACCCGCGATGACACTCCGCCGCCACTCGCGCCCGTCGCGACGCCAACGGGTACGATCGAGACGACCGAGCCGGTGCCTGGCGTGACCGGAGACGAGGCGACCGTGACACCCGGCGAGGACGCGGCCGCACTCCCGGCCGAGGCGTTCACGCTCTCAGTACTCGTCGCCGACGGACAGGCCTCGTGGTTGCGGGTCACCGTTGACGGGCTGGTCGCCTACGAAGGCACGCTGCCCGGCGGAGAGCCGAGGGAGTGGACGGTCACCGATGAGGCGGTCGTCCGCATCGGCAAGCCGGCCTCGGTGACGGTCATGCGCGATGACACGGTCGTCGACGTTCCGCTCGGCCAGGGCATCGCCGAGGTGCGCATCACCGCTGGCGAGTAGCCGACCCGATCCGAGACATTCCGAAGGAGGCCCCATGGCCAAAGACCAGAGCTTCGACGTGGTGAGTCAGGTGGATATGCAGGAGGTCGACAACGCGGTGCAGCAGACCGCAAAGGAGCTGCAACAGCGCTACGACCTCAAAGGTTCGGGCGCGTCGGTCGCACTCGACCGAGCGGCCGCGACCGTTACGCTCACAGCTCCGAGCGATTTCGTGCTTGGGCAGGTCAAGGACGTGCTCGACGGCAAGCTCGTCCGGCGTGGAATCGATCTCAAGGCGCTCGACTGGGGCAAGATCGAAGCAGCCTCGGGCGGCTCTGCCAGGCGGACCGCAAAGGTCGTCAACGGTATCGACGCCGAGATCGCGCGGCGCATCAACAAAGAGGTCCGCGACGAGAAGTTCAAGGTGAAGGTGCAGATCGAGAGCGACAAGGTGCGCGTCTTCAGCCCGAGCCGTGACGAACTCCAGAACGTCATCGCCTTCATCAAGGAGCAGGACTACGGCATCCCGCTCCAGTTCGTGAACTACCGGTAGCCCCGGATGTCCGACGCGCCGGCGATAGCGTTCGTGACCCTCGGGTGCCCGAAGAACGAGGTTGACTCGGACCGGATGGCCGCGTCCGTCGCCTCCTCGGCATACCGTCTCACCGACGACGTCAACGATGCCGACGTGGTGGTGCTCAACACCTGCGCGTTCATCCAACCCGCCACCGAGGAGGCGATCGGCGAGGCGTTCGAGCTCATCACCGCCTGGCGTCCGCTGAAGGATGGGCGGCGCGTGGTGATCGCGGGCTGCCTGGTCTCGCGTTACGCCGACGAGCTCGTCTCGGCGATGCCCGAGGCCGATGCGTTCGTCTCTGTGGCCGACGAACCGGGGTTGCTCGGCGTGCTCGAAGCGCTCACCGGCGTGGCTGCCGATGCGCGCCCCGGCCCCACGCGCACGCGGCCCGGCACGACCGCCTACCTCAAGGTGAGCGAGGGCTGCGACCGGCGATGCGCGTACTGCACCATCCCGTCGATTCGCGGACCGTTCGTCTCGGCCGAACCTGCGTCAGTGCTCTCGGAAGCGCGAGCGCTCGTTGCGGACGGTGCACGCGAGCTCGTGCTCGTGGGCCAGGACATCGCACGGTACGGACACGATCTCGCCTCCGCGATGACGCTCGCTGAGCTCATCACCGGGCTCGACTCCCTCGAGGGCGACTTCCGCATCCGGCTCATGTATCTGCAGCCCGATGGAGTCACCGACCATCTGCTCCAGGCGATCGCGGCCTCGTCTCGCGTGTGCCGCTACCTCGATATCCCGCTCCAGCACGCGGCCGCGCCGGTACTGCGCGCTATGAAGCGCAGCGGGGACGCCGCGCGTCACCTGCAGATGCTCCAACGCGTGCGAAACGCGCTGCCGGGCGTGACGCTCCGGACGACCGTGATGGCCGGCTTCCCCGGGGAGACCGACGCCGACGCAGCCGAACTCGAGGCGTTCCTCGGTGAGGCAGGCTTCGACTACGCGGGCGTCTTCCAGTACTCGGCCGAGGAAGGCACCCCTGCCGCCCTGCTGCCCGGACAGGTGCCCGACGATGTCGCCGCGGAGCGCGCACAGCGCCTCCGGGACATCGCTGACGCCGTGGGTTTCGCGAAGGCTGCGGCACGGGTGGGGACGGTCGACCGCGTGCTCGTGGAGGGCGTGGACGAGGACGGGGAGACGTGGGGGCGTTCGTGCGCCCAGGCACCGGAGATCGATGGGATCACCTTCCTCGAGGCCGACGCGTCCGCAGGGACCATGCTCGACGTCCTGATCACCGAGTCGGTCGGCTACGACCTCGTGGGGGTGGCGCAGTGATCCGCAACCTGAACCTCGCCAACCGCATCACCCTCGCGCGGATCGTGTTCATCCCGGTCTTCCTGGTGGTGTTGCTCGGCGAGTTCCCGGCGGGCATGCCCGCTCCCGACTGGTGGCGGTTCGTGCAGCCCTGGCTGGCGGCGGGCGTGTTCATCGCACTTGCCGCGAGCGACGCGCTCGACGGCTACATCGCACGCTCGCGTAACCAGGTCACCACCTTCGGAAAGTTCATCGATCCGCTCGCCGACAAGCTCCTCGTGACGGCGGCCCTCGTCGCACTCGTGGACCTCGACCGCATCCCCTCATGGGTGGCGCTCGTCATCGTGAGCCGCGAGTTGGTGGTGAGCGGACTGCGCATGGTTGCAGTCGCCGAGGGTCGCGTAATCGCGGCCTCGAACTACGGCAAGATCAAGACGGTGCTGCAGATCGTGGCCATCGTGGCGTTCCTGCTTCGCGGCAGTGCGACCCTCGAGGAGTTTCTCGGGGCGCAGGGGAGGGTGCTATTCGAGACCGCTTCCTGGGCCGTCATGGCCGCTGCGGTCGTGATGACCATCCTCTCGATGGTCGACTACTTCTACCACGCACGCGACATCCTCACCGGCCCGTGGGTCCGCGGCGAGCGCGATGATGCCTGAAGCGACACCCGCAGCCCGGCCCTCGGCCGCCGTCGTGTGCGTCGGCACCGAACTCGTCTCCGGACTGCGCATCGACACCAACGGCCCGGAGATAACGCGTGCGCTGACGGACGCTGGCTACGCAGTGGGTGAGACACGAATCCTGGCCGACGACCGGAACGCGATCACGGCCGCCCTGACGAGCCTCACCATCGAGCACGACCTCGTGATCGTCACCGGCGGACTCGGCCCAACGCACGATGACGTCACGCGGGAAGCTGCCGCCGAGGCTCTCGCGCGCCCACTCGTGCGCGACGCGGCGCTTGAGGTCTCGCTGCGGCGCGCCGCCGAGCGACACGGACATGCCCGCGCCCGCGAGTCGATCCTCGGGCAGGCGGACGTCATCGAAGGGGCGCGCGTCCTTCAGGCTACCGTGGGTACGGCGCCGGGGCTCGTCGTCGACACCGAACGCGCCACGCTCGTGTTGCTCCCGGGGCCCCCCGCCGAGATGCGTCCGATGCTCGCGGAACTCCTCGACCAGCGCGCCCGTGGCACGGTGCCGCGCGTTCTGAGGACCGCGGGTGCCACCGAGTCCGACATCCAGATGCTCGTGCAGGACGCGCTTGCCGATACGCCGGGCGTCGCGCTCACGGTGCTCGCATCGCCGGGGCTGGTCGACGTGGTGCTCTTCGACTCCGGCGGTGGTCCCCAGGTACTTGAGCCGGCCGCGAAAGCTGTCAGTCGCGCACTCGGGGACCGCATCTACGCAGAGGGCACCACGACACTTGCCGAGGCGGTGCTCGCGCTCGCGCGCCAGAGCGGTCGCATACTCGCCGTGGCCGAGTCGTGCACCGGCGGTCTGGTCGCTGCGGCGCTCACCGACGTCGCGGGCTCCTCGGATGTCTTCTGTGGCGGAGCGGTAGCCTATGCGAACGACGCCAAGGGGACTCTCCTCGGCGTCGCCCACGACCTCATCACCCGCTACGGCGCGGTCAGTGACGAGACGGCACGGGCGATGGCCGCTGGAGTACGCGAGAGGCTGCATGCAGATATCGCCGTCGCTGTGACGGGTGTTGCCGGACCGGGCGGCGGAACGCCGGAGAAGCCGGTCGGCACGGTATGGTTCGCTATCGCGACCGCTGAGGGGACGACTGCGACCGTGCGGCACCTCTTCGGTGATCGCGCAGGCGTTCGTGCGCGGGCGACGGTGCACGCTCTCGACCTGTTGAGGCGCGCACTGCTCTCGGCTACGCCTCAGGTGGCGGGCAACGCAGCCTCGGGCCTCCCCCCGGGGCGCACCCCGCCGTGAGGCTCTTTCTCGGACTCGCTTTGCCGGGGCCCGTGCGCGAAATGCTGACCGCGTGCCGTGCGGCCGTCGTCGACGCCGATCCGTCCTGGGCGCGAGAGAAGTGGGTGGCGCCGGAGAACCTGCATGTCACCGTACGGTTCCTCGGAGAGCTCGCCGATGCGGATGCTCAACTGCTTCAGGGCCGGCTGAGCACAGCCTTCGAGGACGTCGTCGCCTACACGCTGCGTCTCGACCGTCCCGCGGCGATTCCGCGGCCGAGGTCCGCGTCCATGCTCTGGATGGAGGGGAGCGAGGGCGCCGAGCAGACCACCGCGCTCGCTGCGCGGGCCGATTCGGCCGCCGACGGGCTCGCAGACCCGCCCGACAGCCGCAGGTTCCGTACCCATGTGACGCTCTGTCGCGCCCGCACGCCCCGTCCTCTGGCGCCACACACCCTCGAGACCCTCGAGTGCGTCGCGCGCTCGTTCGACGAACCGGCGCGTTCGATGTCAGTGCGGGAGGTTACTCTCTACTCGTCGGTGCTCACCCGGTCAGGTCCCGTGTATACCGTCGTAGAGCGCTTCTCGCTCGGTAGGTGACGAGCGCCTGCGGAGGGGCTTTCTGGCCGAGCCTGTACTGTGATTGACATCGAACACACGTTCGTGTACGGTCGAATCGTCCTTCAGGGGGCCGCCCGATCGCGGCGCAAAGGAGCGGGAGAGAATGGAACACGAGAAGGAGAAGGTGCTCGACCTCACACGCGAGCAGATCGAGCGAAAGTTCGGCAAGGGCTCACTGATGAGGCTGGGCGAGCATGCGGCACTGGCGACGATCGACTCGATTCCCACAGGATCGCTCGCGCTCGACGCCGCACTCGGTATCGGCGGTGTCCCGCGTGGACGCATCGTGGAGATCTTCGGGCCCGAGTCGTCAGGGAAGACCACACTCGCGCTGCAGATCATCGCCGAGGCACAGCGGGCAGGCGGCGTCGCCGCCTTCGTCGACGCCGAGCACGCGCTCGACCCGGCCTATGCCGCACGCCTGGGCGTGGACATCGAGGACATCCTCATCTCGCAGCCGGACACCGGTGAGCAGGCCCTCGAGATAACCGACATGCTGGTGCGCTCCGGGGCCATCGACGTCATCGTGATCGACTCGGTCGCCGCCCTCGTGCCCCGTGCCGAACTCGAGGGCGAGATGGGCGACGTCACCGTCGGCCTGCAGGCCAGGCTCATGAGCCAGGCCATGCGCAAGCTGGCCGGCTCGCTCAACCGCTCGCAGACCACCTGCATCTTCATCAACCAGCTGCGCGAGAAGGTCGGGGTCATGTTCGGCAGCCCCGAGACGACCTCGGGCGGTCGCGCACTCAAGTTCTACGCCTCGATCCGCATCGACATCCGCCGCATCGATTCCATCAAGCAGGGTGCCGAGATGGTCGGTAATCGCGTGCGTGCGAAGGTCGTCAAGAACAAGGTCGCCCCGCCGTTTCGGCAGGCGGAGTTCGACATCATGTACGGCCTCGGCATCTCCAAGGAGGGCAGCATGCTCGACCTCGGTGTCGAGGAGGGTGTCGTGCAGAAGTCCGGCGCCTGGTACACGTACGGCGAAGAGCGGCTCGGCCAGGGCCGTGAGGCGGCAAAGGACTACCTCAAGGAGCACCCTGATCTCCGCGACGTCATCGAGCGGCAGATCCGCGAGCAGCTCGACTTGCCCGGGGGCGGAAGCGCGATGGCCGAGCCGCCGAGCGCGGAGACCGCCGCCAAGCCGAAAGCGGATCCCGAGCCGGAGTAGCCCGTGGAGGACCACCTCCGCATCGTTACCGATGTCCGCGGAGGACGCGGCAGAGCACGGCGCACGGTCTACCTCGAGGGAGAGCCGTGGATGTCCATGCCGGTTCGTGTCCTCCGCGATATCGGCATTGCGCCCGGCGACGCCATCGATACCACCGATGTGCTCGAGCGAGCCCGTGCAGCCGCGGTGCCGCTCGCGCGCGAGCGCGCATACCGGTTGCTGGGGTTCAGGGACCGGAGCGCCGCCGAGTTGCGGGGGCGCCTGGAGGAGGACAGCTACCCTGACGACATCGTCAGGGATCTCATCGAGGACCTCAGCGCGTCGGGACTCCTGGACGACGAACGCTTCGCGCGAACACTCGCCCGATCACTCATCGACATACGCGGCCTGGGGCGAGCTCGCGCCGCGCGAGAGATGACGCGGCGGGGCGTGGCCACGCAGACCGCTCTCGAGACACTCGACGAGATCCTTGACGGCACGCGGGAGGACGAGCGCGCGCTTTCCGCCGCGCGTCGCTCGCGCCGCGAGAGCGATACCGTCGATCGGCTCGCTGCGCGCCTCGTGCGGCGCGGGTTCGGTACGCGGGAGGCCCTTCACGCCGCCCGCACCGTGATCAGCGTCGACGACGGGAGCGCGGATGACAACGTGGCACAGTGGTGAGCAGGGTGCGCCGTTTCTGCTGCTCAGCGTGGTCGTTGTCTTGACGTAACAGCATCCCCGCGAGTACGATGAGCGCGGCAAATGTGACCGAGACGGCCCCGCCGGTAGGCGACAGGTCGTATCGTGTGTGGTTTCTGAAGGAGTTCACGCGTCGAGCCATCCCTGCTGGGGTGGCCAGTCGCGTATACACGGACCGCTCGCCGCATCCTGCGGTCGCACTTGCCGGACGACACGTCGTCCGGCTTCGTCGTCTTCAGGGCAGGGTCCGTCGCACGTCACACGAGCCGCGTGCCTTATGGGCGCGCTTATGACGCATCACATGAGATGTCGCACACCGAACCCCGGAAGGGAGGGGACGCGCTATGGGTCCGATCCTCTACGCATTGATCGGCCTTATCCTCGGCGTCGTCCTCGGCTTCGTCATCAACCGGTTCGTCGTCGCGGGCAAGACCAGCCGCGCACGCGAGGCCGCCGAGCGCACGCTCGCTGAAGCCGAGAAGCAAGCCGAGACCACCCGCAAGGAGATGCTCCTCGAGGCCAAGGACGAGATCTTCCACCTCAAGGCCCAGGCCGACGAGGAGATGAAGGAGCGCCGCAAGGAGCTCACCGCGCTCGAGAGCCGCCTGCTCCAGCGCGAGGAGTCCATCGAGCGTCGCGCCGAGTCTATCGACAAGCGAGAGCATCAACTCGCCAGCCAGGCCGGACAGGTAGCCAAGCGCGAGAAGGACCTCGAGGACGCCATCGCCGAGGAGAAGGCTCGCCTCGAGCAGCTTGCCGGTATGTCGTCCGACCAGGCCAAGGGCGTGCTCCTCGAGCGCGTACGCCAGGACGTCTCCCACGACGCTGCGGTCATCATCCGGGAGACCGAGCAGCGCGCTCGCGAAGAGGCCGACCGCAAGGCCCGCAACATCATCGGTATCGCCATCGGCCGGGTCGCCGCCGACCACACGGCGGAGTCGACCGTGTCGGTAGTGCACATCCCCTCGGATGACCTCAAGGGTCGCATCATCGGCCGCGAAGGCCGCAACATCCGAGCCTTCGAGCAGCTGACCGGCATCAACCTGATCATCGACGACACGCCCGAGGCGGTCATCCTTTCGAGCTTCGATCCGGTACGACGCGAGGTGGGACGGATCACGCTCGAGAACCTCATCGCAGACGGTCGCATCCACCCGGCCCGTATCGAAGAGATGTTCAAGAAAGCCGAAGTGCTCGTCGACCAGCAGGTGCACGAAGCGGGCGAGCAGGCCGTCTTCGACACCGGCGTGCACAACCTGCACACCGACCTCGTCCGCACGCTCGGCCGCCTCAAGTATCGGACGAGCTACGGCCAGAACGTGCTCAACCACTCGCTCGAGGTCGCCTACGTCGCAGGAGTCATGGCCGCCGAACTCGGCCTCGACCCCACGCTCGCCAAGCGCGCCGGTCTCCTTCATGACCTCGGCAAGGCTATCGACCATGAGATCGAGGGGCCGCACGCGGTCATCGGAGCCGACCTCGCGCGCAGGCTCGGCGAGAACAAGGAAGTCGTCCACTGCATCGAGGCACATCACGGCGACGTGGAGCCGCAGACCGTCGAGGCGGTCATCGTGCAGGCCGCCGACGCCATCTCGGCCGCCCGACCGGGCGCACGCCGTGAGACGCTTGAGAGCTACATCAAGCGCCTGGAGAAGCTCGAGGCGCTTGCCGAATCGCACAAGGGTGTCGAGAAGTCGTACGCGATGCAGGCCGGCCGCGAGATACGCGTGATGGTGAAGCCGGACGAGATCAGCGACGCCGATGCGACGCTTATGGCCCGCGACCTCGCCAAGCAGATCGAGGAAGAGCTGCAGTACCCCGGCCAGATCAAGGTGATGATCATCCGGGAGAGCCGCGCCGTGGAGTACGCCAAGTAACACGCGTTGTGCTGCGTGACCATGCGTGGATTCGCCCGAGGGGACCGGACACGGTCCCCTCGGCGCACGCACCCCGATGCAGGGGGATGCGGCACGAAGGTGTCTTGAGATAGCAACCGGTCCGTGTCAGGCTTGGGGACATGATGAGCGAGCACGATCCACTCATAGACTTCGTGTCGTCGGTCTCGGGCGACAGCTACCTCAAGGTCGAGGAGAGCCTCGGCGACGGCTATGTCCGACTCCGCGTGCCCGAGGCCGAGCGGCGTCAGGCCAAGCACGACATCCGCAGCTTCGAGGACGTAGTGGTCGAGCTGCTCCGCAACGCCCGCGACGCCCACGCACAGCGGGTGTTCATCGCCACCGCACGCGAGGCGGACCATCGCGTGCTCACGATGGTGGACGACGGCATCGGCGTGCCGCAGTCGCTGCACGAGACGATCTTCGAGCCCCGTGTCACCTCGAAGCTCGAGACCATGGTGATGGACCGCTGGGGTGTCCACGGGCGGGGCATGGCGCTCTTCTCCGTACGCTCGAACGTCACAGTCGCCCGCGTCGCCGCCTCGGCCCCACACAAGGGCTCATCGCTGGCGATCGTTGCGGACACCACTGCGCTCTCCGAGCGCTCGGACCAGTCGACGTGGCCGGCGGTCGAGCCCGACGAGTCGGGCACGCTCCGCGTGGTGCGCGGTCCGCACAACATCATCCGGCGCGTCGTGGAGTTCGCATGCGAACATCCGCAGGTGGAGCTGTACCTCGGCACGCCCACCGAGATCGTCGCCACCCTGTACGCGACCGGGCGCGAGCGGCTCGACATCGGTGACCTCATGTTCTGCGAGGACCTCGAGCGCCTGCCTGTGTGGCAGCGCCTCGCCGCGTGCTCGGATGCAACCGAACTCACCGACGTGGCCGAGTCGATGGCGCTGCCTGTCTCCGAGCGCACCGCACACCGCGTGCTCGCCGGAGAACTCACGCCCCTCGAACCGCTTTTCACGCAGCTGATGGGGCCGGAGGAGCCTGCCGAGGAGCCTGCACCCGATATCTACCGCGACCGCCGCTCGCTCCATATCCACCACGGCGACCTCGCCGCGTTCCGACGCGAGCTTCGACGCGCGTTCGACACGCTCGCCGAGCGCTACTACCTCACCCTCAAGGGCGACCCGAAGGTCACCGTGGGCCGGGACACCATCAACGTGAGGTTCGGGGTCGAAAAGGACGACTAGCGCACCGCAGGTAACAGGCTCGTCACCGCGCCGTGATGCGCTATACTTCTTCCGCACGGATTCTCGCCACCGCAGTCATGAAGCCGCTCCACCACACCAGACCACCACCAGGGATCGCACCAGCTCGACGCAGCACAGGAGGCACCGTGGAAGTTCTCAAGGTCTCCACCAAGTCCAGCCCCAACTCTGTTGCCGGAGCACTCGCCGGCGTCATCCGCGAGCAGGGGGCGGTCGAGGTCCAGATCGTCGGTGCCGGAGCGCTGAACCAGGCCATCAAGGCCATCGCCATCGCCCGTGGCTTCGTAGCCCCGAGCGGCATGGATCTCATCTGCACACCGGCCTTCGCGGACATCGAGATCAACGGCGAAGAGCGCACCGCGATCCGCCTCCTCGTGGAGCCACGCCCGCCACTCCACGGCTGAGCCCCCGCGGTGTCCGGCCCCGACCTGCACATCCACTCGACCGCCTCTGACGGCACGCTCGCGCCCGCTGAGATCGTCGCCCGCGCAGCCGCACTCGGGCTTCCGGCTGTCGCCGTCACCGACCACGACACCGTAGCGGGAGTCGGCCCCGCGCTCGCCGCCGGCGGGAGTCTTGGCGTCCGCGTCATCCCGGGGGTGGAACTCTCGGCCGATGTGGGCGGTCGAAGCGTCCATCTCCTCGGCTACGGCCTCGATCACACCTCCGCACCACTGCTGACCCGGCTGGAACGACTCCGGCACCAGCGTGTCGAGAGGGCCGAACGAATCGTGGCATCGCTGCGTGAGGCGGGACTCGATGTCGCGCTCCGCGACGTGCTCGGCGCAGCCGACGGCGGCGCGGTCGGTCGAGCCCATATCGCGCACGCACTTGTGAACGCGGGGTACGCCGAGTCGCTCGATGACGCATTCGACCGGCTTCTCGGCACCGGCCGTCCGCACTACGTGGCGAAGCCGGTGGGCGACGCGGCCGACGTCATCGGATGGATCGGGGCGGCTGGCGGCATCGCCGTGCTCGCACACCCTGCACTGAGCACCGCGGATGACCTGGTGCCGGCCCTCGTCGCCACGGGCCTTGCGGGGA
>JAFGUS010000128.1 GCA_016938395.1 Coriobacteriia bacterium
GGTCCGCGAGAACATCGGCGCGGCCGCACCGAAGGGGGTGCGCGACCGCATCCGCCAGCAGCTGCTGCTGGCAGGCGATCCCGGTGGGATGGATGTGGGACGATTCCTCGGGATCAAGGCGCTCTCGGCAGTGTGTGTGACGGGGCTGGTCCTGGCTGTGGCAGTCGTCTCGCGTGCCTCGGCGCTCACCTGGCTCGCTGCGCTCGTCGTGTGCGTCGCCTCATACTGGCTGCCCGACGCGTGGCTGTCCTCGGCCGTGTCGAGGCGGCAGCATCAGCTCCGTATCGAATTGCCCGACATGCTCGACATGCTGACGATCAGCGTGGAGGCGGGTCTTGGCTTCGACCAGGCGATCGCCAAGATCGTGCGCATGTCGCACGGACCGCTCGCGCACGAGTTCGCGCGCATGCTGCAGGAGATCCAGGCGGGGTCGTCCCGCGGGGACGCGCTCAAGCGCGTGACCGGTCGAACGGATGTCCCCGAGCTCAACACGTTCGCGACCGCGGTCGTCCAGGCGGAGCAGCTCGGTATCCCGATCGCGAACGTCCTGCGCGTGCAGTCCAAGGAGATGCGCCTCACGCGCCGCCAGCGCGCCGAGGAGCAGGCGCAGAAGACGCCCGTGAAGATCGTCTTCCCGCTCGTGCTCTGCATCCTGCCGGCTACGCTGATCGTCATCCTCGGTCCGGCTGTGGTATCGATCGCGAGGGCGCTGTTCTGAGGGCCGCGCTCGGGCAGTCCTGCTTTCACCCCTGGCGTCCGATGGTGGATACTGAGGCGGCCCGGCAGTCGACCACGATGGAGTGACCATGGACCGCGCGCGCATCGAAGAGGGCGTACGTCTCATACTCGAGGGCATCGGCGAGGACACCTCGCGCGAGGGCCTGCTCGATACACCACGCCGCGTCGCCAGCATGTACGAGGAGATCTTCGCGGGGCTTGGCCAGGACCCGGCCGACCACTTCACGGTGACCTTCAACGAGGGGCACCAGGAGATGGTGCTCATCCGCGACATCCCGCTCTATTCGGTCTGCGAACATCACCTGGTGCCGTTCCTCGGCAAGGCGCATGTTGCGTACATACCGGGCAAGGACGGCCGCATCTGCGGTCTCTCCAAGATCGCACGTCTCGTGGACGTCTTCGCGAAGCGGCCGCAGGTGCAGGAGCGGCTCACCTCGCAGATCGCCGACACGCTCGTCGAAGAGCTCGACCCGCAAGGAGTACTCGTGGTCATCGAAGCCGAGCATCTCTGCATGTCGATGCGCGGCGTACGCAAGCCCGGCACGCTCACCACAACCTCGGCCGTACGCGGAATCTTCGAGCGAAAGGCCGCAACGCGCGCCGAGGCGCTGAGTCTCATCAAGGGCGTTGGATAGGGTGACGACGATTGGACCCGAGCGAGTGTGGCGGTGCGGGCGTTACGACCTGCCGCTCACCCATGCGCTCGTGATGGGCATCCTGAATGTGACGCCGGACTCGTTCTCCGATGGCGGGCGGTACGCGGACGTGTCGTCGGCGATCGAGCGCGGATGCGAGCTCGCGGCACTTGGGGCACACATCATCGACGTCGGCGGGGAGTCCACGCGGCCGGGCTCCGATGCGGTGACCGTGGCAGACGAACTCGCGCGGGTCGTGCCCGTCGTCTCCGCGCTTGTCGGGAGCCTCGAGGTGCCGATCTCCGTGGATACTCGCCATGCCGAGGTGGCCGCCGCGTGCGTAGCCGCCGGGGCGAGCATCGTGAACGACATCTCTGGCTTCGAAGACCCTGCCATGATCGAGGTGGCCACTTCGGGCGATGCCGGGCTCGTGGTGATGCACATGCTGGGCGAGCCCAAGACGATGCAGGAGGAGCCCCGCTACGAGGACGTCACGGCCGAGGTCTGCGCCTATCTCGCCACCCAGGCGCGGATGCTCGAGGATGCGGGGGTTGCGTCTGGGCGCATCGCGCTTGATCCGGGCATCGGCTTCGGCAAGACGACTGCGCACAACCTCGAGGTGCTCCGGCATCTCGAGGAGTTCATCTCGCTCGGCTACCCGCTCCTCGTCGGTGCGTCGCGTAAACGCTTCATCGGCGAGCTCACGGGCGTGATGACACCCGCCCGCCGGGTGTCCGGGAGTGTGGCGGTCGCATGCTGGTCGGTACTGCATGGGGCCGATATCGTGCGGGTCCATGATGTGGCACCGACGCTCGAAGCGCTCGCGATGTTCGAGGCGCTCGGGAATGATGATGTGGGGAGCGCGTGAGATGAACACACAGGTGTTCCTGGGGCTCGGCAGCAACCTCGGCGATCGTCTCGAGATGCTGCGGCGTGCGCTCGATGCGATAGACGCGCTCGACACCACGACCGTGCTCGCGGTCTCGCGCGCCGTCGAGTCCGAGCCGTGGGGCGTCACCGACCAGCCCTCCTTCGCGAACGCCGTCGCGCGTATCGGCACCGCGCTCCCGGCGGATCGGCTGCTGGGGCTTCTGCAGGAGATCGAGGTGGGGCTCGGCCGTGAGAAGACTGCACGCTACGGGCCGCGGGCGATCGACATCGACATCGTGCTTTACGGTGATGACGAGTGGGATACGCCCGAGCTGGTAGTGCCCCACCCGCGGTTCGCCGAGCGGGATTTCGTGGTCACGCCGCTGCTCGAGGTCGATCCCGAGGTGCGCTGGCCGGATGGCACACCCGTCACGCGCGATGGCGCTACCCAGGGTCGCGTCACCGGCGTGCTCGGCGCGGTCCCCGGCTACGAGGACCGCACGCCCGTGGTCTCCGCGGGTGTGTGGGAGACGCCGATCGAAGGCCCGTGGGAGGAGGTCGCCGCCACGCGCTTCAGCGTCTCCGGCGGGCTGACGTACTCGACCGAGCTGCGGTTCGATGCGGCTGTGCTCGAGCAGGAGGGGATCCCGTACGCATGGGACCCGCTGCCTCCGGCCGAGGAGTACAACCTCTACCTCATGCCGCGCACGTACCGGCTCCTCGTTCCCGAGCGGATGGCCGCGCACGCACGTACGTTGCTCGCCGAGGTGCGAGCGGGCCGCATCATCGACCCGGAGGCCGATTTCACGGAGGACTAAGCACGCGCGAGCGGTCGTTGCGAGGCCCGTCGCAACAATACCCGCACGCTCGTTCCGACACCCTGGACTCTATGCGCATCGGTGTATACTCGTACTCCATCTCACGAGGCGGCCCGGACCCTGGCAGGGCCGGGACCGTGCGGGAAGGAGCACCTCATGAGCAGTACTCCATCCGATAAGCGCCCCTCGCGCGTGACCACCACGCGTCTGGCCGAGATGAAGGCCGCAGGCGAGCGCATCGTGATGATCACCGCCTACGACGCACCGGGCGCACGCCTGGCGGATGCGGCCGGAGTCGACTCGATCCTCGTGGGCGACTCGCTCGGCATGACCGTGCTCGGCTATGACAGCACGCTCCCGGTCACTATGGACGACATGGTGCGGGCGACTGCGGCCGTGTCGCGGGGGACGTCGCACGCACTCGTGGTGGCCGACCTGCCGTTCCTGAGCTACCAGGTGAGCGTCGAGGACGCGATCCGCAATGCCGGTCGTCTGCTCGCCGAGGGTGGCGCTCAGGCCGTCAAGCTCGAGGGAGGCGTCGAGGTGGCCGATCTGGTCGGCATCCTGGTGGACGCGGGGATCCCGGTCGTCGGGCACGTCGGACTCACGCCGCAGTCGGTGAACGTGTTCGGCGGCTACAAGACGCAGGGCAGAAGCACCGAAGCCGCACTCGACCTTGTCGAGGACTGCCGCGCACTTGAGGCGGCGGGCGCGTGTGCGGTCGTGCTCGAGCTCGTGCCGGCCGAACTCGCCGAGCTCGTATCCGAGGAGATCGCGATTCCGACGATCGGCATCGGCGCCGGTGTGGGATGCGACGGCCAGGTCCAGGTATTCCACGACATCCTCGGCCTCGGCGATTTCACACCCAGGCACGCACGGCGCTTCGCCGAGATCGGTGCGGCGATCACCGCCGCGGTGACGGAGTATGTGAGCGAGGTCCGCGCAGGCGAGTTCCCCGCCGAGGCACAGCTGTCGCATCTCGATGGGGACGTGCTTGCCGAGCTCGAGCGCATGCTGCCACTCACGGAGGTTGATGACTAGCATGGAACGCCTTGCGTCCAAGCAGGAGGTCCGGCAGGCCGTGGCCGAGGCGCGGCGCGAAGGCAAGCGCATCGCGCTCGTGCCGACGATGGGGGCGCTCCACGAGGGGCATCTGTCGCTCGTGCGCGCGGCCTCGGAGCGCGCCGACTACATCATCGTCTCGGTCTTCGTGAACCCCACGCAGTTCGGGCAAGGCGAGGACTTCGCATCGTATCCGCGCGATCTCGCCCGTGACGAAGACCTGCTCGATGCTGAGGGCGTCGACATCGTGTTCGCACCGACGCCCGAGATCATGTACGCGCCTGACGCGCAGGTGACGGTGCATCCCGGGCCGCTCGGCGGCGTGCTCGAGGGTGCGGTTCGCCCCACGCACTTCACCGGCGTGTGCACCGTGGTATCCAAGCTGTTCTCCATCGCGCTTCCGGATCTGGCCTTCTTCGGCGAAAAGGACTACCAGCAACTCGCAGTCGTCCGCTTGATGGCACGCGATCTCGATATCCCCGTGAAGGTCATTGGCTGCCCCATCATCCGGGAGTGTGACGGCCTCGCGCTCTCGAGCCGTAACGTCTACCTTTCGGCCACCGAGCGCAGCGCGGCGACCGTGCTCTACCGTGCGCTCCGCACCGCTGAGACGCTCGTGCTGGACGGCGAGCGCAGTGCGCGGACCGTGGCCGACGCGATGCGTGAGACGGTCGCCGCAGAACCGCTCGCCACGCTCGAGTACGCCGAGATCGTGGACGCCCGTACGCTCGAGCCGCTCGATGAGATGGACCGGCCCGCCCGCGCACTCGTCGCTGCCCGGCTCGGGTCCACGCGCCTGATAGACAACATCGCTCTGGAGGTGTCCTAGATGACGTCTGCTCCGGTGACCTCTGCCGAGGTACGTATCCTTGCCCGCGACCGCCATGCGGTGATCTTCGCGCACAACTACCAGCGTGCCGAGGTGCAGGCGATCGCCGACGTGGTGGGCGACTCGCTCGAGCTCGCGCGTCGCGCCGCAACGGTCGGGGCCGAGGTGATCGTGCTTGCAGGCGTCCGGTTCATGGCAGAGACCGCAGCGATCCTTGCGCCCGGCAAGACGGTGCTGCTCCCGCGCGCCGACGCCGGATGCCCGATGGCCGACATGATCACCGCCGAGCAGCTCGCGGCGTGGAAGGCGGAGAATCCCGGCGTGCCGGTGGTGATGTACGTGAACTCGTCGGCTGAGGTCAAGGCGCTCACCGACGTCTGCTGCACGTCGGCCAACGCCGTAGAGGTCGTCCGATCGCTCGGGGCACCACGCGTGCTCTTCGGGCCCGATCGGAACCTCGGCCGGTGGGTCGCGGGGCAGCTGCCCGACGTTGAGGTGACCGTCTGGGATGGCTGTTGCCCGATCCACGATCAGGTCTCGCTCGAGATGGTGCTCGAGGCCAAGGCGGCTCACCCCGGCGCGCCGGTGATAGCACATCCCGAGTGCAGGCCCGAGGTGAGCGCGGAGGCCGACAAGGTGCTGTCGACGAGTCAGATGATCCGCTGGGCCGCCAAGGCGGGGGAGCCGGAGGTCATCGTGGTGACCGAGGGTGGGCTGCTCACCGGACTTGCCGCCGCCGCGCCGCAGACACGCTTCATCGGCCTCAAACCACCGATGATCTGCGAGGACATGAAGCGGACGACGCTCGCCGATGTACGAGACGTACTGCGTGACCTGTCGGGTGTCGTCACGGTCCCCGCCGGGATCGCGGACCCCGCGCGAGCCTCGCTTGAGCGCATGACCGAAATCGGGTGATCCCGTGGTCAGGGTAGGGGCAGGCGGCGCAGTTCCGCAGGCGGGGGCGGTGGTGGACGGCGCGATGCGCGCCGGCACCGCCGAGGGCCCCCGCCGAGGACTGTCTGAGCACGCCGCCTCTGCTCTGACGAAACCCGTCTGCGGAACTGCGCCGCTCACCCTCCGCCACGCCGCCCCTACGCCGGCCACCACCATCCCCGCATCTCTGGACACCCGCTACCTGGTCACCTTCGATACCGACAGCATGCCGGTGGAGCGCA
>JAFGUS010000014.1 GCA_016938395.1 Coriobacteriia bacterium
GCCGTTCCCATGTGCCCGCCCGCTTGCACCGACGAAGAACCAGAGAGGACCGTGAGCGATCGCGGGTTGACCGGCAATCTCATATCAGACGTTGAAGCGGATGTTCAGTATGTCGCCGTCGGCCACGATGTACTCTTTGCCCTCCGTCTGGAAGCGTCCCGCCGCTTTCACGGCCTGCTCGCTCCCGTACTCCATGAACACCGCGTAGGGCATGACCTCAGCACGTATGAAACCACGCTCGAGGTCGGAGTGGATCCTGCCTGCGGCCTTTCGGGCCGCCGTCCCACGCGTTATCGTCCACGCGCGCACCTCGTCTTCGCCCACCGTGAAGAAGCTGATCAGGTCCAGAAGGCCGTAGGCGCTCCGTATGAAACGTGAGAGCGCCGGCTCGGTGAGACCGAGGTCCGCGAGGAAGGCCGGCTGATCTGCGGGATCGAGTGCGGCGATATCGGCCTCGACGCTCGCCGAGAGCACCAGTCCCGCCGCGCCGAGTTCGCCGATGCGCGCTGCCAGATCGTCCTGCAGGGGGTCAGCGGCTCGGGCCTCGTCCCGGTTCACGACGACGAGCAGCGGGCGATCCGTCAGCAACTGATAGCTCCGCAGGGCGTCGCGGTCGAGTTGGTCGGCGGAGAGTGTGCGCAGTGGTCGGCCGTCCTCCAGGACGCCCCGCATCAGCTCGAGCCGATCGCGGTCGACCGGCGGCAGGTTCTCCTTGCGCGCACGCGTGAGCAGACCCTCGACGAGCGCAAGATCGGCCAGGGCACACTCGTCGGAGAACGCGTTCAGGTCCCGCAAGGGGTTCGCCTCGCCCCCGGCTGCGGAGTCCTCGAAGTCGCGGACGACGAGCGCGAGCGCCTCCTGCTCCCGGATCGTCGACAGCATCCGAGATGACAGGCCCGCACGCTCCGCCCCGTGCTCGCCGGGTATGTCGCAGAAGGTCATCTCGGCGTAGATCGTCTTCTTCGGGTGGAAGATGGCCGAGAGCCGGTCGATGCGCTCGTCGGGCACGCGCACCGTTCCCAGCCGCACCTCGCCACCGTAGCCGACCGGTACGTCGAGGCCGGTCATCGTGTTGAACACCGTGGTCTTGCCCGAGCCGGCGAAGCCGACGAGTCCGATCTTCACTGCGACCTCACATCTCCGCGCGCGGGCTCTCGTGCCTCCTGCGCGCTGCGAACGATAGTCCCGAGCGTACAGACCAAGCATCGCACATGACGCAGGGCGTGTGACCTCAGACACCGGCCTCGGTGCGCGCGGGAGCCCCCGCACCGTGACCGCTCGCCCCCGGCCTACGGGTCTATGATCTCCATCGCCTCGTCAACGTACGCGCGCGCCTCGACCCGGAGGGCCGCCCGCAACTCTGTGGGACCGAGATGGTCCTCGCCGGGAAGCCGCACGGCCGGATGGGCTCCGCGCCAGTAGGCGGCGTCGCCCTGTATCTCCGGATCCCAGTCCCCGACGAGCTCGGTCTGCCATGCGCCACGGAGCGCCACGTAGCAGTCGAGCGCGTTGTCGATCGAGTGCTTGATGCGATTGCCGGCCGGATTGCGGACCGCGATTGCACGCCGCGCGACGAACGCGGTGCTGAGCGCTTCGCTGAACGCCAGGAAGTCGGGATCGCCCTGGAGGGTCGCGTCTATCTCGGCTGTGGTGAGGACGACGCGCCGCGGATTGTCACCGGGCTTCGCAAGACCGAGTTCGATGCTGTACGCACCGAGCAACACGGAGATGAAGAGGATGATGCCCATCGCGGCCACGTAAGCCGATGTGCTCTCGTTGCGTGCGCGACCGGACCGCTGGCGAGCCACCGCCACCTCACCTCTTCCATCATCCCTGTTGTTAGTATACGAGCGGAGCGGGAATCCTAAGCGCCGAAGGGAGGACAAATGTCTGAAATCCGCACACAGGTAGGTGCCGGACAGGCTTCCAGCCACCACGGACCCTCCTGGCGCACCGCCGTGTTCCTGGCAGTGATCGGCCTCTTCGTGGGCCTTCTCACCGGGATGCCGCTCGGTTACAACAGCGCTATCTCGCAGGTGCGTGACGCCAATGCCGAGGCCGCGCAGGCGCGCGCTGACCTTGAGAAGATCGCGAACGTCAACGCGACACTTCAGGAGCGCAACTGGAGCTTCTACCTGGATTCCCTGAAGACCGGCCAGGACGAACCGGCGGAACCCGTGACGCCCACAGCGCGCGAGACCGGCGTCTACACGGAGGGGACCTATCTGGTCGACATCGATATCCAGCCCGGCACCTACCGCGGCGAGTGCACCGGCGAGTTCGGGTACTGGGCACGGCTCAGGAATACCACCGGCATGGTGAACGGCATCATCGCCAACAACGTCGTACGCGGCCCGTTCGTGGTCACCATCCTGCCGGCCGACGTGGCCATAGAACTGCGGGGTGTCACGCTCAGGGCCGCCGAGTGAGGCGATAGACCGGCGCACCAGAGCGTCGGCGGGCGCCGGACCTCGGCATGCACGCCGGCAAAGCACCGCCGGCTCGCAGGAGGCGTCGTGAGCAGAACGGGAGGTGGCGGGCGGTGCACGACCGGAGCATCACGGGACTGAACTCGACCGAGGTGCAGGCCCGCATCGACTCCGGTCGCACGAACGACGTGCGCCGCACCACCAGCCGGCCGCTTGCAACCATCATCCGCGAGAACGTCCTCACATGGTTCAATCTCATTCTCGGGATTCTGTGGCTACTGACGATCCTCTTCGGGTCGTGGCGC
>JAFGUS010000129.1 GCA_016938395.1 Coriobacteriia bacterium
CGGCTGGATGGCCGAGCTTGCCGAACACCGGCGCTTCACGGTGGACAAGGCGACGTTCGCAACGATGCGCGAGACGTTCCTCGGCGACTGGGTGACCAACGACGAGAGTCTCGCCACGATCGCCCGTGTCTATCGCGAGACGGGCTATCTGATGGACGCGCACACAGCGGTCGCCTGGGAGGTGGCCGAGCGGATGCGCGGCGAGGACCCGGTGCTCGTGGTGTCCACGGCGCACTGGGCGAAGTTCGGCGCCGACGTGTATCGCGCGCTCACCGGCGTGGCCGCTGGGGCGCCCCTCGAGGGCGAGGCCGCACGCATGACCGGGCTGGAGCTCCTCGGCGAGGTCTGTCGCCTCGCTCCTGACGCGGCTCCCGTGCCCGAGCCGCTCGCCGAGCTGGCCTCCTTGCCCGAGCGCTTCGACGAGGTGGTCGACGCCGGGCGCGAAGGGATCGAGGCCGCCGTGCGGGAGTGGCTCGGCCACTAGAGACTGGTGCGCCGTCCCGGATGCACCCGCTGCCCAGCGAGGCTCCTACCTTGCCCCAAACACCGCCGCCGCCGGCGTCCGTGCTGCCTCAAGCCACGTGCTGCTCACGATTCCGTACGCACGCGTGTGGTCGGTCGGCAGTAGATCGCGTGGCACTGCGCCGGGTCCTGCTTCGCCCGCAACGGCGAAGCGAGCGCACTCGCGCCAGTCATCGAGGCAGTACCCCGTACGGTAGCGGCGCGTGCGAGCGGCACCCAGACCGAGGGAGCCGACGCAGACCGGACATTCGCTCGCGTACCTGCACAGCTCTGCCATGCCGCACACCTCCGGATCCGGTGTCTCACTGGTAGATTCGGCATGTGCCAGGGCCCACCTGAGGCGCTCCTGACGAGCGGCCTCGGCACGCACCTTTGGTGATGGTCGCCGCATCGTGTCCGCCTGTCGCCCGAATCCCGCCGCTCGGCTACACTGACTGTCGGGAGGGTGCGTCATGGACACCACGGGCGGACTCGCTGGCGCGCTGTCGCGCGCTCGCGAGTCTCTGCATGACCGAGGTAACGTCGTCGCAACCGGGATCGGCTACAAGGTCACCGGCGGCGTTCGCACCACCGACCTCGCGATCGTGTGCTCCGTGACCGAGAAGCAGCCGCTGTCCGCGCTCCTGGCGACCGACATCGTCCCGCCTGAGGTAGACGGCTTCCCCACCGATGTGGTCGCCACCGGGCCGATCACCGCGCTCGCGGCCCATGTCGATCGCATGCGCCCTGCGCCGGGTGGCGTCAGCGTCGGCCACCACCGCATCACGGCAGGAACACTCGGCTGCGTGGTGTACCGTGATGGCGAGCCGCTCATCCTCTCCAACAACCACGTGCTTGCCAACTCGAACGACGCCCTGCCTGGTGACGCGATCCTGCAGCCCGGCCCCATCGACGGCGGCACATCGGAGACCGACCGCGTCGCCGTGCTCGACCGCTTCATCCCCATCGTCATGGCAAGCGGATCGAGTACGTGCGCGTTCGCCAACGGTGTGGCGGCGGTCGCCAACTGGTTCGCGCGCCTCGGTGGTAGCAATGCGCGGCTTCTCGCCGTGAGCGAACGCGCCTCGGCCAATCTCGTGGACGCGGCCACCGCCACCCCACTCTCCCCCGACCTCGTGAGCGCCTCGATCTACGGCGTGGGTGACATCACCGGTCAAGCCCGCGCCGAACTCGGCGTGCCGGTGGTCAAAAGTGGACGGACCACCGGTGTCACGGTGGGCGAGATCCTGCAGGTAGACGTCACCGTGGATGTCGGTTACGGCGCCGGACAGGTTGCCCGCTTCTCCGACCAGGTGATGGCCGGCCCGATGAGCCAGGGCGGCGACAGCGGCTCGGCCGTGCTGGACGCACAGCACCACATCGTCGGACTCCTCTTCGCCGGCAGCGAGCGCACCACGGTGATGAACCGCATCGAGCATGTCTTCGACGCCCTCGAGATCGGAGTGTGACGTGAACCTCATCCAAGCCGTGATCGCGGCGTTCAAGCAACAGCCCTCCGCGCGTGAACGTCACGTAGCAGGCACGGGAGTCACGGTCGCCACGACCGAGATCCTCTCGCGCAACGCCGAGCGGTTGATGCGCACCAAGGGAGTCATGAGCGTCGGTGTGGGACGCACACCCCACGGCGAGCCGGCGATCGTGATCGGCACCGACCGTATGGATGCCGAGGCTGCCGAGGCGCTGCCCACCGAGCTCGAGGGCATCCCGATCATCCGGCACCAAATCGGCCATGTGGAGGCTCAGGACGTTCGGTGATGGCAGGCAGGACAGGCACGCCGCAGTCAAGACGTGGTGACATGCCCACCGCCACGCTCGATCTGCTGCGCAGAACCTACGACGAATGGCGCATCGACGGCGCCCCGCATATAGCCGCGGCCCTCACCTACTACACACTTCTCTCGGTGGCGCCGCTGCTCGTGGTCCTCGTCGGCGTGATCGGACGATACGTCGGTCGCCCCGCCGTGGCAGACCGCGTCCTCGGGCAAGCCGAGGTGCTCGCCGGCCCCCTCGGCACGCAGGTGGCAACCGAACTCATCACGGCCGCACAGCCCACCACTACAAGCAGCGTCGCATCATTTCTCGCGCTGGTACTCGCTGTGTTTGGCGCGATGCGCGTGTTCGGCCAGCTGCGCACGGCGTTCGACCGCATGTGGAACATCCCACCCGAGAAGACGCCGGACGGCGATCTTCGGGCGCAGATCCGCCACGCGCTGTCGGCTTTCGGGCGCCACAACCTCGCGGCGTTCCTCATGGTGCTTGCGGTGGGCGTGCTGCTCATCGCCTCGGTGGTACTGTCCAGCGTCCTCGCCGTTGCCGCCGAAAGGCTTGCGCCCTACCTCGACATCGGCCCCACGGGACTCCGCGCGCTCGAGGGGGCCGCCTCCCTCGTTCTCATCACCGCACTCTTCGCGATCGTGTACCGCTTCCTGCCCCGCACCGCTATCGGCTGGAAGGACGTCTGGATCGGCGCGGCGATAACCGCCGTGCTCTTCACGCTCGGCCGCGTGCTCCTCGGCGTCTACTTCACGTACGCGAGCCCGGGTTCGGCCTATGGAGCCGCCGGCTCGGTCGTGGCGCTCCTGGTGTGGGTCAACTTCTCCTCGCAGCTCGCCCTCTTCGGCGCGGAGTTCACCTACGTGTGGACCTACACGCACGGATCGCGAGCCCCCGACGCGCTCGAGCAGTAACGACTCCATCGACCCCGCATTCCCGTGCAACGCGAACGGGCGCCCCGGAAGGCGCCCGTTGCGCACTCAGTTGATGTCGCATCTAGAGCAATGGCAGGTACTCCTCGAGCTCGAACGGCGTCACGCGCGTGTGGTAGCGATGCCACTCGGCCTTCTTGTTGCGCAGGAACCAGTTGAACACCTGCTCGCCGAGGGCCTCGCGCACGAGATTGCTTGACTCCATCGCCACGATCGCCTCGTCCAGATCGCCCGGCAACTGACCGATACCGAGCTCGGCGCGGCGCGCGTCGGACATCTCGTAGACGTCGTCGGTCACGTCGGCGGGAAGCGTCATGCCCTTCTCGATACCGTCGAGCCCGGCCGCGAGCATCACCGAGAACGCGAGATACGGATTGCACGCCGGATCGGGTGACCTGAGCTCGATGCGCGTCGCGTTCTCCTTGCCCGGCTTGTACATCGGTACGCGCACGAGCGCAGAGCGGTTGCGGTGCGCCCAACAGATGTAGACGGGCGCCTCGTAGCCTGATACGAGCCGCTTGTATGAGTTCACCCACTGGTTGGTGACTGCGGCCATCCCCCGCGCGTGATGCAGGATGCCGGCGATGTACGACTTCGCCGTGGCCGAGAGATGGAACGGGTCATCGGCGTCGTAGAACGCGTTACGGCCGTCTTTGAACAGCGACTGATGCACGTGCATGCCGCTTCCGGCCTCACCGTAGATCGGCTTGGGCATGAAGGTCGCGTAGACACCGTTCGCCTGCGCCACTTCCTTCACGACCACACGGTACGTCATGACCTTGTCGGCCATCGAGAGCGCCTCGGCGTAGCGCAGGTCGATCTCGTGCTGACTCGGGCCCACCTCATGGTGGCTGTACTCCACCTGGATACCGAAGCGCTTGAGCATGCGCACCGTGTCCATGCGCAGATCGACGGCGAGGTCACGCGTGGTCTGGTCGAAGTACGTGCCAAGGTCGAGGACCTCGGGATCCTTGTCGCTCTTGAGGTAGTAGTACTCGAGCTCGGGGCCCACGTACATCGTGAAGCCCATCTCCTTCGCGCGCTCGAGGTTGCGCCGGAGAACGTAACGCGGGTCGGCCTCGTAGTAGCTGCCGTTCGGACGGATGATGTCGCAGAACATCGTGGCCACGAGCACGCCCTTCTGGCGCCACGGCAGGATCTGCAGCGTCGTGGGGTCGGGCATCGCGATCATGTCCGACTCCTGGATGCGCGCGAAGCCCTGGATCGAGCTGCCGTCAAAGCCCATGCCCTCGGTCACCGCGAGTTCGAGTTCCTCCACGTCGATGGTGAAGCTCTTGAGGAAGCCCAGGACGTCGGTGAACCACAGGTGGATGAACTCGATCTTCTGGTCCTTGATCGCCTTGATGGTGTCGTGCCTGAGCTGCTCGGGCATCGCGTCTCCTCGGATACGCACGGGTGGATATTGCGATAGTACTTCTCACCTATTTCCAACAGGTTACAATAGCCCAAATCGTCACGGCCGTGTGGCCCGACTCACCCAGGGGGTACCAGGAATGACCTTGCAGCGCCCGAACGCCAACGACGCGACACAGACCTCGAACCGGTCGCGCGACGTCTCCCCCGCATCCGGCATCTGCACGCGCTGTGTGGACGGCTGCCGGGGCAACTGCGAGGTCTTCAAGGCCTCGTTCCGCGGCCGCGAGGTGATCTACCCCGGTCCCTTCGGTGAGATCACCGCCGGTGGCGACAAGGACTACCCGATCGACTACTCGCACCTCAACATCATGGGCTATGCGCTGGGCGCGACCGGCCTGCCCGGCGGCGCGGAGGGCAACCCGGACAACACGCTCTTCCCCAACGCCAACACCGAGACCGAGTTCGGCCACACCAACAAGGTGAAGATGAAGGTCCCGATCTTCACCGGCGCGCTCGGCTCCACCGAGATCGCCCGCAAGAACTGGGAGCACTTCGCAGTAGGCGCCGCCATCAGCGGCATCTCGCTCGTCTGCGGCGAGAACGTCTGCGGCATCGACCCCCTGCTCGAGCGCGACAGCAACGGTCACGTCACCAAGGCGCCCGACATGGACCGCCGCGTTGAGAACTACCGGCGCTACCACCAGGGCTACGGCGACATCCTCGTGCAGATGAACGTCGAGGACACGCGCCTCGGCGTGGCCGAGTACGTCATCGGCAAGCTCGGCGTGGAGACCGTCGAGCTCAAGTGGGGGCAGGGCGCCAAGTGCATCGGCGGCGAGATCAAGGTGAACGATCTCGAGCGCGCGCTCGAACTCCAGCGCCGCGGCTACCTCGTCACGCCCGACCCGAACGACCCGGCCATTCAGGCCGCGTTCGCCGACGGCGCCATCCGCCAGTTCGAGCGCCACAGCCGCCTCGGCTTCATCGACGAGGAGGGCTTCTACGCCGAGGTGCAGCGGTTGCGCGACCTGGGTGCCAAGCGCGTGACGCTCAAGACCGGCGCCTACGGCATGCGCGAGCTCGCCATGGCCATCAAGTGGGCCTCCAACGCACACATCGACCTGCTCACCATCGACGGTGCCCCGGGTGGCACCGGCATGAGCCCGTGGCGCATGATGGAGGAGTGGGGTATCCCCACGTTCTACCTGCAGTGCATGACCAACGAGCTCGTGAACAAGCTCCGCGAGAAGAACGGCGCCTACATCCCCGACATCGCCATCGCCGGCGGGTTCTCCACCGAGGACCACGTCTACAAGGTCCTCGCGATGGGCGCACCGCACACCAAGGCGGTCTGCATGGGCCGCGCCCTCATGATCCCCGGCTTCGTCGGCAAGAACATCGACCTGTGGATGAAGGAGCAGAACCTGCCCAAGACCGTCTCCGAGTTCGGCACCACCAAGGAGGAGATCTTCGTCTCCTACGAGACGCTCAAGGCCGAGTTCGGTGCCGAGGTCGACACCATGCCGCTCGGGGCGATCGCCCTCTACACCTTCTCGGACAAGCTCAAGGTGGGCCTCCAGCAGCTCATGAGCGGCAGCCGCAAGTTCGACCTGCCGTCGATCACGCGCTCCGACGTGTTCGCGCTCACCGAGGAGGCCGCGAAAGTCTCCGGGCTCACCTACGTCATGGACGTACAGCGCGACGAAGCGATGCGCATCATCAGCGAGTAGGTGCGCGTGCCGCGCGTCGTGTAGACTGTCACATCGGCGCACATCGGGCGCCGCTTCCGGAAGGCCGGGGGCGGTGTCTGCGTTTGGCGCGAAGCACCCCACGAGCCACGGACGGTGAGTCGAGAACCTGTGACTGCCAATCGCATACCCGAACCCGTTGAGCCCCAGGCGCCGATGCCGCAGGACACCGCCACGTACGAGGCGGACGTCTCGAGCCCGCCCCGGCGGATCCTGCGCGGTCTGCGCACCTTCGAGTCGTTCCGCTACCGCGACTACTCGTACTTCTTCGGTGGGGCGCTGCTATCCAACATCGGCACCTGGACGCAGACCGTCGCGCTCGGCTGGGTGATCTACGCGCTCACCGCGTCGTCATCGTCGCTCGGCATCGTGAACTTCCTCTCGGGCATCCCGATCCTGTTCCTCACGCTGGCAGCGGGTTCACTCGTGGACCACATGGACCGCAGGAAGCTGCTCATCTGGGCGCAGGTGATCATGATGGGGCAGGCAGCGGCGTTCGCGTACCTGAACGCCACCGGGCACATCACCATCGGCTGGATCTACAGCCTCACGCTCGCAGGCGGCGTGGTCTCGGCATTCATGTCCCCCGCGTGGCAGGCGATGGTGCCCGACCTCGTGCCGCGCGCTTCACTTCTGAACGCCATCGCGCTCTCCTCGGCGCAGTTCAACGCGGCCCGGCTCGTGGGCCCGATGGTCACCGCGGGAATCATGGCAGCGTTCGTGGCCAACGAGAACCTCGGCATCACGATGGTGTTCACCTTCAACGCCGTGAGCTACCTGTTCGTCATCTGGTCGCTTGCGATCATCAGGCCGTCACAGGAGATCCAGAAGCGCGATGGGGAGTCGGCGCGGCACGCGCTCGGCGCCGGCGTGGTGTACGCGCGGCATCACCGGCACATCGCCATGCACCTGGCGACCGCCGCCATGCTCGTCATCTTCGGCATGACGTTCATGACGCTGCTGCCGGCTATCGCCGTGGACACGCTCGGACTCGGAAGCACGGGCTACTCGTCACTCATGATGTTCAACGGCCTGGGGGCGCTCTCGGGAGCCCTCGCGGTGGCGTCGCTCCCGAGGAGCGTGCGTCGCGAGCGCATCATCCGCTACGGGATCCTCGCGATGGCGGTCGGCTCGATACTGCTGGGGCTCTCCCACTCGTACGTGCTGTCGTCGGCCCTGCTCGTTATGCTCGGCGCGGCGTTCCTCGCCTGCGTGTCGAGCATCAACACCAACCTGCAGACTGCGGCGCCCAACCACCTGCGCGGACGCATCATGGCGCTGTTCGTCATCTCGCTCATGGGCATGATGCCCTTCGGCGCGCTCGGCTTCGGTGCGCTCGGTGACCTCGTCGGCCCGGGCGGCGCCGTGGTGGCTGGCGGAGTCGTGCTGCTCGCATGGTCGGCCTATCTGCTCGCGCAGCCGGCCCTGCTGTGCTCGGCTGGAGAATCAGCCTGCTAGATGCCTCAGGACGGCGCGCACCGCGATAATTGGCACGCTCGTTGCAAAAGGTTCTCGCAGAGCAGAGCGACCCGCAACCCTCCCCCCCTCGGACGCGGGGTACGCCGCTCGAAACGAAACGAGGCGCGTCCCCCCACGCGCCTCGTTCACTTTTCCGGGGACCGGAACCCGACAGCACCGGACACGTCGGTGCTGGCGTTCGGCTCCCGGAAACACGAAGGCCCGGCATCCTGCCGGGCCTTCGTGCCGCTGGAGGGAGCGGGGCCGTGCCTAGCCGAACCGCCCGGTGATGTACGACTCGGTCCGCGAGTCATCGGGGTTCGTGAACATCTTCTTCGTCTCGTCCATCTCGATGAGATGCGCGGGCTCGTCGAGACTCTCCCGCAGCATGAACGCCGTCTGGTCGGAGATGCGCGCCGCCTGCTGCATGTTGTGGGTGACGATGACGATCGTCACCGAGCTCTTGAGTTCGGCGATGGTGTCCTCGATCTGCTGCGTGGAGATCGGGTCGAGCGCCGATGCGGGCTCGTCCATGAGGATGACCTCGGGCTTGGTCGCGAGGGCCCGCGCAATGCACAACCGCTGCTGTTGGCCGCCGGAGAGCTCGAACGCGTGCTTCTTGAGGTTGTTCTTCACCTCGACCCACAGGGCGGCGCCTCTGAGCGACTCCTCCACGAGCTCGTCAAGCTCACCACGCTTGCGGATGCCCTGCGTGCGCGGCCCGTACGCCACGTTGTCGTAGATGGTCATCGGGAAGGGGTTGGGGCGCTGGAACACCTGACCCACGCGCATGCGCAGTTCGACCGGGTCCATCGCCTTGCCCATGATGTCGGAACCGTCAAGGGTGATCGCCCCACCGATACTGACGTTGCCGAGCTCGTCGTTCATGCGGTTGAGGCATCGGAGAAGCGTCGACTTCCCGCACCCCGACGGGCCGATCAGCGCGGTGACCGAGCGCGGTGGGACGTACATGCTCACGCCCTCGATGACCGTCTCCCGGCCGTAGGCTACCGAGACGCCCGTGAGCGAGAAGCTGCCGCGGATGTCACGCGCGCTTTCCGCGGCCCGCACTGCGCTCGGCGCCATGTCGGCGCTCATCGCGACGGTCCCGTCTCCTGACATGCGAAGCGGACTCACCACTTGACCTTCCTCCTCTGAACCGAACGCCACGCGGCAGCGACCACGCTGACCGCGCTCACACCCGCCACGAGCACGAGAGCGGTGCCCCAGACGAGCTCGCGGTTCCACCCGGGAACCGACGTTACCTGCGCGTAGATGTGATACGGGAGCGCCATGAACTGCGATGACGGGCCGTCGGGCAGACGGCGCATCTGGAACACGGCGCCCGTGAACAGAATCGGCGCCGTCTCACCGGCCGCCCGCGCGAGACCGAGGATCGAACCGGTGATGATGCCGGGCGCCGCGGCGGGCAGCACGACCTTGTAGATGGTCCGGAGTCGCGTGGCGCCGAGCGCGAGCGATGCCTGACGCAGGTCCTGCGGGATCTGCCGCAGCGCCTCCTCGGTGGCGGTGATCACCACAGGCAGCGTCATGCACGTGAGCGTGAGCGCTGCCGCGATGATCGACCGGCCGAAGCCGGCGAGCAGCACGAAGGCCGCCAGGCCGAACAGTCCGTAGACGATCGACGGCACGCCGGCCATGTTGGTGATGGCGAGCCGGATCGCACGCGTGCTGAAGTTCCTCGGCGCGTACTCGGACAGATACACACCCGCGAGCACACCGATCGGCAGGGTGAGCGCCGCGGTTGCAAGCGTCACGTAGAACGTACCGACGATGACCGGCAGGATCCCTCCTTCGCGGCCGCGGTCGCGCGGCACGTCGGAGAGGAAGGTCCAGTCGATGGCGCCGACGCCGTTGTAGACGATGTAGCCGAGGACGAAGACCGCCAGCGCCACCACTGAAAGCGCGACCAGCCCTGTGACGACCTTGGCGGCCGCCTCGGCGGACCGAGCGCGACGCGTGTGTGCGGTGCGACTCATCGGCGCCACCGCTTCCGCTGGCGCTCAAGCACGAGATCGGCCGCCAGATTGATCGCAAAGGTGATGGTGAAGAGCACGAGACCGACCGCGAAGAGCACCGAGTAGTGCAGTCCGCCCTGAACGACCTCACCCATCTCGGCGGCGATCGTCCCGGTCATGGTGCGCACCGACTCGAGGACGCTCACGGGCATGACCGCCGCATTGCCGGTGAGCATGAGCACCGCCATGGTCTCACCGATCGCCCGACCCAGACCGAGCATGACGGCGGCGAAGATACCCGAACTCGCCGCCGGGATGGTCACTTTGAAGGTGGTCTGCCACCGCGTGTTGCCGAGCGCCGCAGAGCCCTGTCTGAGGTCCACAGGGACGGCATGCAGCGCGTCCTCGGAGATGGAGATGACGGTCGGGATGGACATGATGCCGAGCACCACCCCGCCGGTGAGCGCGGTCATGCCGCTGTTGAGCACGAACACGTCCTTCACGAGCGGGATGAGGACGGCTACGCCGATGAGGCCGTAGACGACTGAAGGAACGGCCGCCATGAACTCGATGATCGACTTCATGACCTCCTTGACGAGCCGTCCCGAGAACTCAGAGATATAGACCGCCGCCGCCACGCCCACCGGGACAGAGACCACGAGAGCCACGCCGGTCACGAACAGTGAGCCTACGATGAGCGGAAGCATGCCGAACTTGCCGGGAGATGATGTCGGGTACCACGCCGTGGTGCTGAGCATGGTGAAGAGACCGGCCTCGTTGACCGCTCGAAGCGAGTTCCACATGAGGAAGATCGCAATGGCGCCGAGGATGATGATGGCCATCCATCCACACAGGTAGATGATGGCCCGGACGACGGCCTCGGCCGCACGACGTGAGGTCGTGCGGCCGAGCCTCCGCCCGCTGGAGGTGGCGGGGGTCGTCATCTGCGTTACGGGAGCGGCACGAAGCCCTCGTCGGCCACGAGCTGCTGCCCCTCGGGGCCGAGGATCCAGTCGAGGAACGCCTTCATCAGGCCCTCGGGGTCACCGTCACTGTACATGTAGAGGTAACGGCTGATCGCGTAGGAACCGTCCGCCGCCGTCTCGACCGACGCCTTGACACCGTCGATGGCGACGACCTTGACGTCGGGGGTCAGGTAGCCGAGACCGATGTAGCCGATGCCGGCCTCGTTGGCCACGACCTCGTCCACGATCGCCTGGTTCGAGGGCAGGAGCTTCGCAGTGGCTGCGTACTCGGCATCCTCACCGACCACGGCCTCCTTGAAGAACTCGTAGGTGCCCGAAGAACTGTCGCGGCTCAGGAGAACGATCTCGGCGTCGATGCCGCCGACGTCTTTCCAGTTCGTGATCTCACCGCGGAAGATCTGGCCGAGCTGGTCGAGCGTGAGGGCCTCGACACCGTTGGCCGGGTTCACGACAACGGCGATACCGTCGATGGCGACCTTGTGCTCCTTGATGTCCATACCCTTGGACGCGCCGTCGGCGAGCTCCTCGTCCTTGATGTCACGTGAGGAGTTGGCGAAGTCCACGGTGCCGTTCAGCAGTGCCGCGATACCCGTGCCCGAGCCGCCGCCCTGGACCGAGATCTCCACCATCGGGTTCTCGTCCATGAACGCCTCGCTCCAGGCGGTCGACACGTTCAGGAGCGTGTCCGAACCCTGGATATCGATCGTGCCCTCGAGCTCGGCGGCGGGCTCTTCCGCCGGCTCTTCGGTCGGCTCTTCGGCCGGCTCCTCGGTCTCGGTGCTGCACCCGGCAAGACCGAACGATCCCACCAGCAGCGTAGCGACCAGACCGAACATGACGAGCTTCTTGAGATCCACGCTCACACTCCTTGTCTCGTACCGACATCTTCGGCCGGCGCTTCACCGGCCATGCATCAGGCTAGGGCTGAACGGCCGCGCGGTGGTTGCAGGCGTGTAAAACATCGAAAGACCATGTGAACTTACTGTTACATGACTGTGCTAACGTCGGTGGCGGTGTCTAGAATGGCGCGAAAGCCAGCCGACCGCGTCGGGAGTGTGAGCAATGGCACGAGTGCTCGTTGTAGAGGACGACCCCATCATCCGGCAGACCGTGGCGTACGCCCTCGGCCGTGCGGGGTTCGAGACCTCTGCCGCCGCAGACGGCCTCGAGGGTCTCGACCTCGCGCATCGCGAGAATCCCGACTGCATCGTGCTCGACCTCATGCTCCCCGGCATCGACGGCTACCGTTTCGCCGAGGAGGTGCGCCGTACCAACAGTGAGGTGGCGATCATCATGGTCACCGCGCTCGACGGCGAGCGAGACACCGTGCGCGGCCTCGATGCCGGTGCCGACGACTACCTCACCAAGCCGTTCGCGATGGAGGAGCTACTCGCCCGTGTGCGAGCCAACCTCCGGCGCGTGCGCACGCGCAGCGTGCTCGAAGCCGAGGAGACCATCGAGGTGGGCGACCTGGAGATCGAGCCGGCGCAGCTGCGCGCCACGGTGGCAGGTTCCCCCGCACGGGTGCGGCTCAAGGAGTTCCAGCTCCTGCTCGCGCTCGCGCGCAACAGCGGCACGCTCATGTCGCGCCAGCGGCTCGCGCGCGAGGTGTGGGGCTACGAGTTCCTGCCGTCCTCCCGGACCATCGACGTGCACATCCGCCGTCTACGCCAGGCAATCGAAGACCCCTCCGCATACCGCTACATCCACACCGTGCACGGCGTCGGCTATCGCTTCGATCCCCAGCTGCGGGACGAGACGCAGGCATCGTGACCGCTGATTCCGCCCACCGGGCGTCACGCTACCGCATCCGGCTCGTCATCGGGTTCGCGCTCGTCATCGCGCTTCTGGCGGGCGCCTGGATTCTCAGCCTGTACGCGCCGCTCACCGCGGCAGTGATGGACCAGCAGGAGAGTCACCTGCTCTCGGTCGCCCGCGCGGGCGCGCTCGTCATCGAGGCGCCCGGCGGCTCGCTAGCCGAGCGGGTCGATGACCTGGCCGCCGGCACGGACCTCCGCATAACGGTGGTCGCAGCCGACGGCGTGGTGCTCGCCGACTCCGACGAGGATCCCGCGCGCCTGGAGAACCACGGCGACCGTGCTGAGGTCCAGGCCGCGCTCGCGGGGCGAACCGGCACCGACGTGCGGCACTCGGAGTCTCAGGGGATCGACCGCATGTATGTGGCAGCCCCGGCCACGCTTGACGGCGAACCGGTGGCGATGCGAGCCTCCACATCGCTCGCGTACATCGCGGACCTGTCGGCGCGGACCCGCCAGGTCGGTCTCGTCCTGCTGCTTGCCGCCATCGCCGTCGCGTCGCTTGCCGTGTGGCGCCTGAGCCACATCGCCGCCGGCCCTGTGGACGAACTTGCCGACACCGCGATGGCGATGGCGCGCGGCGACCTGACGTCCCCGGTTCCCACGACGCACTCGTCGCTTACCCCCCTCTCGAGCGCCCTCGCGAGCCTTGGCGAGCAGATCAGGGACCGCATCGCTGACCTCGAAGCCGAGCAGCGCACCCTGCGACTCGTTCTTGACGGCCTCTCCGACGCGGTCATCCTGCTCGAGGACGATCGGATCCTGCTCGCGAACCGGGCACTCGCCGCGATGTTCAGACTCACGCCGACGAGCGCGCGTGGCCGGACACTCGCCGAGCTCGGACTGCCCGCCTCGGTGGAGGCGGCCGTCATGACGCGCCTCGACACCACGCAAACGGTGTCCGCCGAGACCGGTCCTGACCCCTACCGGCGCTATCACCGGCTGCTCGTCATCCCGCTCGGCGAGGCGGACGGACCCCGGCGCACGCTCATCGTCATCAGCGACGTCACCGACCGCATGCGGCTCGATGCGGTCCGGCGCGACTTCGTCGCAAACGCCTCCCACGAACTCAAGACACCGACGGCCGGTATCCTGCTCCTCGCGGAGTCTGCCGACCAGGCGGCACGCGACGGTGACGATGCGCAGGCGCTGGCCTTCCTCTCGCAGATTCAGGCGGAGGCTGCGCGTCTCAGGCAGCTCGTGGGAGACCTGCTCGATCTCTCACGCCTCGAGTCCACGCCCCCTGCCGGCACCGTGACCGACGTCCGTCGCTCGATCGAGCTCGCGCTCGCCGGACACGGGCGAGCCGCTAAAGCGAAGGGACTCGCGCTGGAGACCGATCTCTCCGAGGTGGCCGGCCAGGACGTGGCGGCGTGCGTCGAGACGACCGACCTCGCCGTGGCGCTCGACAACCTGCTCTCCAACGCCGTCACGTACACCGAGGAGGGCACGGTGACCGTGCGCGTGACCGCCGACGACGAGGTCGTACGGATCGACGTGGCTGACACCGGCATCGGCATACCGCCCGCCGATGTGGGACGCGTCTTCGAGCGCTTTTACCGCGTCGACCGCGCGCGCTCGCGTACGAGCGGTGGCACCGGTCTGGGCCTCGCACTCGTACGCAACGTGGCCGAACGTGCCGGAGGTGCGGTGGAGATCGAATCCGAACCAGGCGTGGGAACGACGGTGACGCTGCGCCTGCGGCGCGCTACGTAACGTCCTCGCCGGGTCGGCTTGCCGCCCAGCGCGCCGATACCATGACCACGGCGGCGAGCCACGCCACGCCGAGGAACCATGCAGCGATCACGTCGCCAAGGTAGTGGACGCCCAGGTAGACCCGCGACATCGATATCGAAAGCGCGGCGAACAGACAGCCCGCCACCACGAGAATCGCACGTCCAAGCCGCCGGTCGTCGATGAGCGCCACGAAGCCGAGCGACCCGAAGTAGAGCACGCTGGCCAGCGCATGGCCCGACGGGAAGCTGTAGGTCTCCGGCACCGGGATGCGCGCCAGCTCGAGCGCCGGCCGCACGCGGAGGAACACCTGCTTGAGCCCGGCGCCGATGAGCACGCCGCCGAGAACGGTGATCACCACGACCACAGCCTCCGATTTCCGGCCGCGTGCGTAGAGCACGCCGGCGGTGAGCAGCGTGAGGATGGTGAGCGGCCAGAGATCCCCGAGCCGCGTGGCCAGCATCGCAAGCCGCTCGAGCCCCGGCACCTCGATCGAGCGGATAGCCGCCGAAACGGCCACGTCCACACTCACGAACGCGGGCGCGAGCAGCAGTGCGGCCGCCATCGCGATGAAGCCGGCGAGTGCAACACCCGCCACGATGACGAGCACGCCCGCCCGCGGGTCACGACGCCACCGCTCCTGCCGTCCCGGGAGCATCGCTCACGCCCCCGCAGCTTCGAGCAGGC
>JAFGUS010000130.1 GCA_016938395.1 Coriobacteriia bacterium
ACGGCGAACAGAGCGCTCACGTCGTAGGAACCACCGGTGTACACGTACGAGTTGTCGATATGCACGATGTTGATGGTGCGGAGCGTCAGCCCCGAGCCTTCGACCGCATACGCTTGTACCGCCACGTCGGTGATGTGCTCCGGCTTCACCGACGTGGACGACTTCACCTCATAGAGGTCCCAGCGGCCGTCGCCCGCCGCAGCCAGAATGTCGACCCGGGCAAAGGCCCCTCCGTACTCGAACGCAGGCTCGTAGAGCGCAGTGATCCCCTCGGCCAGCAAGCGACGGGTGTTCGCAAGCGCCTCGGCGGGATGCAGGTGGTCCTCGGCGACCTCAATACCTCCGGGGAACAGATGCTGCGCGAGGCAACCGACCTCGGTCCCCTGATCGAATATCCACTGCTGCGACTCGGGTGTGGGCGGGATGAGATCCCGTCGGTGCACGGCAAGCCACAGGGCCTTCTCGCACTGAAGGCCCTTCTGGAAGCGTGACTTGGACAGGCGAACACCCATGCGGAGAGTGTAGCGGAGCGGTGTGACATCGATGTGGGCCGGATGTGAGTCAGTCTGCGTATTGAGTGGCGCGGCGCACACCTCTACGATGAGACAGACCGCGCGCACCGCACAACAACTGCGGAGGGGACGCGCTGCGGGCCGCCACAAACGGGGAGGCGCGAATGAGCTCGCAGACGTGGAGTGACTGGTACGTGCGCGGTCATGACGGGACCACCGAGTGGCAGCGTGGTCCGTATACCTGGTCGGAACTCGTTGCCTACGCGCGCGATGGCAGGCTCGCCCGGCACAACCTGCTGTGGCACGAAAGCAGGCCGGACTGGACGCCGGCGATCGAGGTCCCGGGCCTGTTCCCACCCCCGGTGACGGCCACAGCGGCACAACCGGCCGCCGCTCCTCAGCCGCTCCCCACCCCGCAGCCGACCCCGGCTGCCGCGACCGCGCCGCAACCCGCGCCCGCACCTGCCCCCGCACCCGCCACACCCGTGGGCGCTCCCCCCGCGGGACCCATGCCGCCCGCACCCCCCAAGAAGAAGCGCGGCCTCGTCATCGGCATCGTTATCGCGGTCGTGATCGCACTCATCGGCATGGCGATCGGCGCGTGGGCGCTCTTCTTCCGCGACGGCGGCGGCGGGCTCCTCGGCGGTGGCGACGGCCCCGCAATGGGCGCCACCGACACCACGCTCCCCGACTCCGGCTCTCTCGTCGCCACCGAGTGGGGCGAGGTGCCGTCGAACCACCTCCTGATGTCGATGGTCGAGGGCGCGTCCCGCTCCGACGCCGAGAAGGCGGCGGAGTCCTTCGGCGGCACGATCGTGGGCGAGGTCGAGTTCATCAATCTGTACCAGGTGCAGTTCCCGGGCACCTCGGAGGCCGATCTCGGCACCGCGATCGCTGCGGCCGAGGCGAATGCCGATGTCGAGTACGCCTACCCAATCACGCAGGTGCAGCTCGACGTCGAGATCTGGGGCGTACGGGTCGATCCGTACGCGGATCCGATCTACGGCGGAGGTGCTGGCGACGGCTACAACGCCGTGGGCGTCAGCAAAGCGTGGGCGTACATCAAGGGCGCCGGCGTGGACCTGAGTGCGGTCAAGGTCGGCGTGACCGATGACGGGCTCTTCCGCCCGGGCGAGGGCAGCGAAAGCGAGTTCAAGGGCAACGTGAAGGTGGAGTTCCCCGACCCCGACGCCGGTGAACTCGCGCAGGCCTACGTGGAGGGCGGCAAGCCGACCCCGTACGGGAGCCACGGAACCGCAGTGAGTACCATCATCGGTGCCGATCCGAACAACGGCGGTACCACCGGCATCGCCGGGCCGCTCGGTGACAAGCTCACCATCTCGATGACCAACATCTTCGCGGGCAAGTACGGCGACACGACCACCACGCCGGACCCTGACGACATCACCAAGCAGGACTGGAGCCCGGGCAACACCTACTCGATCGGCACCCTGGTGGCGATCACGAAGCAGGTGGAGGCCGGCGCCAAGGTCATCAACTGCTCGTGGGGCAACTCCAACGCGCACCCCAAGGACGTGGCCACCTACACGCGCTTCTTCACCAAGATGGCCGAGAAGTACCCGGATGTCCTGTTCGTCTGCTCGGGGGGCAACGGCGGCAAGGAGATGGATGGCGCCAAGCGCTACCCGAGCGGGCTGGCGCTGCCCAACATGATCACCGTGGGCGCGCTGGATAACGACGGCAAGAAGTCCACGTACACCGACTGGGCGAGTGACGACTACGAGATCACGCTGGCAGCGCCAGGCACGAAGGCCGTGGTGGGCGTCGGGCCGGACGGCACACCGATCCGCGAAAACGGTACGAGCTTCGCCGCGCCGCACGTCACCGCAGCGGCCGCGATGCTCAAGTCGCTGAACCCCAAACTCACCGCGGGTGAGATCAAGCAGATCCTCGTCTCCACCGCCCGCCCGGGCGTGCCGACGACCTCGACCGACGCGAACGCACAGTCGCAGCTCGTGCCCACCGAAATGGGTGCGGGCATCCTCGCCATCGACCAGGCGGTCCTGAAGGTCATCAACGACCTGCGCACGGCGAAGGGCCTGGCGCCGTTCGA
>JAFGUS010000131.1 GCA_016938395.1 Coriobacteriia bacterium
ACGGAGCGCCGGAGCCGGCTTGTCCGGAGTGGCCTCGGCGAGCGCGGCACTCACGCGGAAGCGGCCGAGGCGCAGGTCGTCGTGTGTCGCAAAGGTGATCTGCGGCCGCGAGGGGAGCAGGTATCCGCGCTCGTGTGCGTGGTCCGTGAGATAGGTGGCCAACTCTCCGGCGAGGACCGGCTTGAACGAACCGAGTTTGGCATCGTCGTCGTGCGAGAGCGCAACCGTGTAGGACGTAGGCGCGTACACGGTGCCGACGCCCACCGCGCGCCCGTCGTCTGCGGCACGGGCGAGCGCACGCGCGAGTTCCACCGGTTGGACGGGAGAGCGGAACGCCCCGGCGAACACGCCCTCGATGCCGGCGGCGATGCGATCTTCGAAGTCGGAGAGGATGCCCATGGTCCCCTCGGCAGCCGGTGTCCAGGACCGTTGTGATACACCGCAGTGTACCAGCACGCCGCATCAGCCGTACCGTGCCGTCGCCGTGCCGTAACGCCGGGTCGTGCCGCGCCGCCCGGTTGCGCCGTACCCCAGAGGCCTGCCGGGACACCCGGTCCGTTGGGCTAGGCTTCCTCGAGCGGCAGTGGGCGGAGCGCCACGACGATCAGGCCCACGATCGCTCCGGGTGTGAGCGCGAGAACGAGCGCGCGCGGCTCGGGGCCGTAGCCGGTGAGGTACCAGCCGCCGTACCCGGCCCCCATGAGCGCAACGGCGAGCAGCGCCCCGGCCACCGCGAGCCAGCGGCGCCCCGCCAGCTGCGAGGCCGAAGTCACGGCGGCGGCGGCCGCCCAACCGAGTACGACGAGCGCCGGACCGAGGAGCGCTGCCGGATCGCCGCCCCACGCTGGCGCCACCGCGGACCACGGGTCGAGAAGGAACCACGTGTTGAGTGTGGGGAGCGAGACTGGCCGGCCGGCCAGGACGGACGCGACCGTGGTGACGAACCCCGCGAGCGCGCCGGCTACGGCTGCGGGAACCGGTCGCGCCACCGATCCGACGATCAGGGGAGCAGCCCCCGCAAGGCGCAACGCGCCGAGCAGCGGTGCGGCTGCGATGGTGAGCGCGTCGCCGCGTCCGTGGCGGCCACGCCAGACCCAGTACGCGATTGCGGGCAGTGCGAATGCAACGGCCCACCCGGCGCCGGCTCTTACCGCGAGCCCGGCGAGAAGTGCGACGAGGCCGAGCGCCAGTCCAAGACCGGGAGCGAGTACGCCTGCGAGTGCCGCCAGCACGGCGGCGCCGAGCATTGAGACGGTATCCAGACCCAGCGGCCCGAGGCCTACCCACACGAGCCAGCCGGAGACGAGCGCGGCCGTGGCCCGGCGCGCCGGGCCGGAGAGCGCGATGAGGCGCTCGGCAAACGCGCCCGGCACGTACGCGTCGCCTGTCTCATCCTCGCCGAGCAGGTCGTTCACCGTGGCAGCGAGATCCTCGGTTCCCATGTCGGGGTCGCCGAGCAGCGGGAGCAGCGCTGCGCCGAACTCGGCGACCGAGGCGAAGCGTTCGGACGGCTCCGGTGAGAGTGCGGTGAGAAGCACGTTGTCGATTGCGGCGGACAGCTTCGGCTCGAATTCGGAGGGTGCGGGGATCTCCGCGATCTCGATCTTGAAGATCGAGCCTTCGGTCGTGTCGGCGTCGAACGGGTTGGCGTCGGTGAGCAGCTCGTAGGCGAGTGCCGCGAGGCCCCACACGTCGGTCCGCTCGTCGAGCCGCTGCCTGCGGATCTGCTCGGGTGGCATATAGCCGATCGTTCCCGAGGACCCCCGTGCGCGTCCGGTCGCATCGGTGAGTGCTGCGATGCCGAAGTCTGCCACCTTGACGCGGCCGTCGCGCGTGACGATGACGTTGCCGGGCTTGAGGTCGAGGTGCAGGACGCCGTTGGCGTGGGCGAAGGTCACCGCGGTCACAACCGCTGAGATCACCGCCGCAGCGCTGTGCTCGTCCAGGGGTCGGCCGGTCTCGTCGAGTAGGTCGGCCACCGAGAGGCCGTCGAGGAACTCCATGACGGTGAACGCCTCGTCACCTTCGGACTCCCACTCGTGGACGGTGACGATGCCAGGGTGGTTGAGGAGCGCGGCCGTACGCGCTTCGGCAAGACCCGCGCGCGCCCGCGTGCGCGCCGTGTCCGCAGCAGGTATCGTCAGGCGTTTGATGGCGACGCGACGCGCCATCTTGGTGTCGTAGGCAAGCGTGACCGTGCCGTGACCACCCGCCCCCAGCTCGGCGAGCGGGCGATAACGGTCGAGGATCAGCGGCTGGTCCACGGCACCCCCGGGAGTGCGGCTGACGGGCGCCGGATCAGCGCCCGACGATCTCCACCAGCTCGAGCTCGAACGTGAGGTCCTGGCCAGCGAGCGGGTGGTTGAAGTCGAGGATCACGTGGTCTTCGGCGACCTTGGCGACGAGTGCGTTGACGCGCTCACCCTCGTTGGTCTGGAGCTCCACGCCCCAGCCCTCCTGCGGGACGTTGCCCTCGAACGCCTCGATGGGCACGTGCTGTACGCCGTCGTCGTGGCGGTCGCCGTAGGCGTCGGCTGCCGGGATGGTCACGGTAGCCGACGCGCCCACCTCGAGGTCGGCCACGGCCGACTCGAAGCCGGGGATGACGTTGCCCTCGCCGAGAGTGAACTCGATGGGGTCGCGGCCTGCGCTGCTGTCGAACTGGGTGCCGTCGGAAAGCGTGCCGGTGTAGTGCACACGGACGGTATCTCCGGTCTGGGGCTTCATGCGGGTGCTCCTGTCTGCCGTCTCGGGCTCTTCGGTCGTACCACTGTACCGTACCTGCTCCGCTGATGCCCGCCCCGGTGGTGCCGTGCTGTCACCCGCGCTATTCCACCAGCGTGCGCCCTGTGCTACCCTATCGCTCGCACGCTACGCGGGTGTGGCGGAATGGCAGACGCGCATGGTTCAGGTCCATGTGGGGGCAACCCCGTGAAGGTTCAACTCCTTTCACCCG
>JAFGUS010000132.1 GCA_016938395.1 Coriobacteriia bacterium
GAACCCGAACCCGAACCCGAACCCGAACCCGAGCTCACGTGGGTCACGCTGCTTGGCGAGAAGGGCATCGGGTCGTGGATGAGTGATCCATTCGATACGAGCGTTCCCGACATACAGCTTGAAGCGAGTGCGTCATCGCCTGCTCCGGGGAATATCACGTTCCTGCTGCGGCAGCCCGGCATGGCGGCCATCGTGCTCGGCAGGATCTCGCTGACCCCCTCGGAGACCAGCCGCGTCTTCGAGGTACGTGTGCCGCCCGGACAGCATCAACTGGTCGTAGACTGTCCCGACGGATGTCGGTGGGCGTTCAAGCTACGGGAGCTGCGGTAGCCGATCCGGGGGCGTTACAGTTCAGCCGCAAGCCACGCGTCCGAGGAGGGGGACGAGGGTGTCGTGGACCAACGCCGGGTCCGGTGGCGCGCCCTCTTCGTCGGTGACCTCGAAGGTGTCCCGCGCGATGCCGCTCTCGGTCGTGATCACCGCGCGTCGGACGTCGAGTCCCGCTCGCTCGAGCGCGAAGGCGAGATCGTGCAGAAGGCCTACGCGGTCGGCAGCCCGTACGTGTACGCTCGTGCTGAAGACGCCGCGGGGGCCCACGCGCACCTCGGGCGGAGTCGCGCCGTTCTGGCGCGGCGCGTAGTGGCGACGTCGCTCGGCAAGGCGTGCCTCGAGGTCGAGCCGCCCCGAGAGCGCGTCGTCAAGTCGCGTTTCGAAGGCCGTCCACGTGCCAGGACCGATGTCCGCACGTGTGGCCGATGCCACCGTGAACGTGTCGAGTGCCACACCCGCCTGCTCGGTGAAGGCCTCGGCCGAGAGGACGTCGAGGCCCGTGAGCGCGAGCACGCCGGAGATCGTGGCGAAGAGCCCTGCGCGGTCGCGGGTGACCACGTCGAGCAGCCACGTGCCGGCGGCGGGGCCGGGCTGCACCTCGAACGCGAACTCACCGATGCGGCCCGGGCCGCCCAGTGACTGCACGAGGCGTGCATCGCGGAGTACCTCGGTGGCTGTGCGGCGTGCCAGGTAGCGCAAGGGGGCGTGCTCCAGGAACGCGAGCACGGTGCGCGAGGCGCCCACCGATGACGCGCGTCTGCGCGCCTCGACGCGGGTCGCCTCGGCTGCCGCGACGATCCCTGCCCCGTCCACCTCGGGGGAGAGGGCAGCCTCCATCTTGGCCGCGAGGTCGCCCACGAGCGCCGCCCGCCAGGGCGTCCAAACGTCGGGACCGGTGGCCTGCATGTCGGCAGCGGTGAGCAGGAAGAGCGGCCGCACGAGGCGTGCGTCGCCGAGCCGCACGGCGGCTGTCAGGACGACGTCCTCGTCCGAGAGATCGGCGTGCGAGGCCACCTCGGAAAGCAGCAGGTGCTCGCGCACGAGGACACCAGCGGTATCAGCAGCCTCCGGATCGAGCCCCGCGCGCAGCGCGATCGCGTGTGCGTCGGCCACACCACGCTCCGCATGCCCGGCACCGGCCTGCCGCTTGCCGAGGTCGTGGGCGAGCGCGGCCACCACGAGCGCGTCGGTGAGGGGGCTGTCGGGCAGCTGCGACGCACCGGAGCGGGCGTGACCGGTCGCCTCCGTCTGCGGCCGTGCGAGCAGGGTGAGTGCGGCCAGGCAGTGTGCGCCGACCGTGAGCCGGTGGGAGAGGGCGGGTCGCCTGAGCGTCATGAGCTCGCTGAAGCCCGGCGCGAGCGTGTCGAGCTGACAGCGCCAGGCGGCACGTTCGAGGTCGGGGAGTGCTGCGGGGCCGGCGAGGGCCGCTGAGCGCAGGTCGCGCAGCGTGAGCGGCGCCAGTCGTCCCTCGGCACGGGTACCCTCGAGCCGCTCGCGCACTGCCACCAGCGTCTCGGCCACCACGGCGAGTGCACGCTGCGCGGCATCGGCGTCGACGCCCGCCTCGGCGGCGTCCTCGGTGCCCAGCAGATTGCGTCCGCGGCCGGCACGCGCGTGGAGCGCCCAGCGGGCCGCGGTGATCGCATCCTGGGCGTCGCCGAGGGCGTCCAGCTCCGCGGAGTCGAGCAGCCCCACGGTGAGGAGTTCGAACGCATCGCGCGCCGGCACCCCGCTCGCGAGCGCCGCATGCCACACGAGCTCGTCGATGTCCCGCTGGCCGCCGGTGCCCTCCTTGAGGTCGGGCTCGAGCAGGTAGGGCGATCCGGGCCGGTTGCGCCTCAGAATCTCGCGCCGTGCGCGGGCGGCGTCCTTGCCGAGACGGCGGAACGATTCGGCCAGCGCCCGCTCGGCCCCACGCCGGTCGCCACAGACGAACCGCGCGGTGAGAAACGACGTGAGGTTGGCCACGTCCTCGCCGAGCGCGCGCACGTGTCCTTTGATCGGTCGCACCTGATGGCCCACGGTGAGCCCCGCGTCCCAGAGCGGGTAGAGGAGCGCGCGCACGAGCGGGTCGAGTTCCCGGCTGCCGCCGGGAGAGATCACGAGCAGGTCGATGTCGGAGTGGGGAAGCAGTCGGTGCGCGCCGTACCCGCCGAGCGCGAAGATTGAGACCGGCACGGAGAGCGCGGGCAGGGCCGCCCCGGCGAGTGCCGAGACGACCCTGTCCGTCAGGTCCGCGAGGCTGCGGGCCGCGTGCGTTCCGGGCGTGGCCGTGGCGACGAGTTCGTCACGCTCGGCGAGATACCCGGTCAGCGGGCCGGCTGTCACGGATCCGGGCCCCTTACAGGGCGTCCGGACCGCGCTCGCCGGTGCGGATGCGCACGGCGCCCTCGCAGTCGTACGTGAACACCTTGCCGTCACCGATCTTGCCCGACGCGGCCGCTTCGATGATGGCGTCTACCACCTTGGGTGCGAGCTCGTCGTCCACGACGATCTCGATCTTCATCTTCGGCACGAAGTCCACGGTGTACTCGGCGCCGCGGTAGATCTCGGTGTGGCCCTTCTGGCGCCCGAAACCCTTGACCTCGTAGGCGGTGAGTCCCGCCACGCCGACCGCATGGAGCGCTTCTTTCACGTCGTCGAGCTTGTGCGGCTTGATGATCGCTTCGATCTTCTTCACGGATGGTCCTCCTCTCGGGTGCTTAGGCCACGGTCTCAGTCTGGACGAAATCAGGATACGCGCGGTTGCCGTGCTCGCCGATGTCGAGGCCTTCGAGCTCCTCTTCCTCGCTTACGCGCACGCCGAGGGTCGCCTTGATGGCGAGCCAGACCACGAGCGACACGCCGAACACCGCAGCGGCCACCGCGACCACGCCGGTCGCCTGGGCGCCGAGGAGGCCGAAGCCGCCGCCGAAGAACAGGCCGTCACCGGTGGTGCCGGGAGCGATCGCGTCTTGCGCAAAGAGGCCGACGGCGAGCGTTCCGAAGATGCCGCCCATGCCGTGCACCGCGAGCGCGCCCACGGGGTCGTCGATCTTGACGCGGTCGAGGAGCAGCACGCCGCCCACGACGATCGCACCGGCGATGCCACCGATGATGAGCGAGCTACCCACGCTCACGAAGGCGCATCCGGCGGTGATACCCACGAGGCCGCCGAGGGCGCCGTTGATGGTCATGCCGATGTCCGGCTTACCGAGGACGACCCACGCGAGAGCCGTGGCGGCGAGCGCACCCGCCGCAGCCGCCATGTTGGTGGTCACGACGATGTGCGAAATGGCGCCGGCATCGGCCGCCATGGTGCTGCCGGGGTTGAATCCGAACCAGCCCAGCCACAGGATGAGCGCGCCGGTCATGGCCGACGTCATGTTGTGGCCGGGGATAGCGCGTGCCTTGCCGTCCTTGCCGAACTTGCCGATGCGGGGTCCGAGCACGAGCACGCCGGCGAGTGCGGCCCACGCGCCCACCGAGTGGACCACGGTCGAGCCGGCGAAGTCCCAGAAGCCAAGCCCGGCAAGCCAGCCGCCGCCCCAGATCCAGTGGCCGACAACCGGGTAGACGAGCGCCACGAGCACGAACGAGAACACCATGAACGAGCCGTACTTGATGCGCTCGGCCACGGCGCCCGAGACGATCGTGGCCGCGGTGCCGGCGAAGACGAGCTGGAAGAAGAACTTGGCCAGCAGCGGTACGCCCGTCCAGCTGAGCGCCGAGTAGACGCCGGTGTAGGCGTCGCCCACGGCCGGGCTGTTATCGGCGCCGCCCAGCATGAAGAGGCCCTGCGTCCCGAAGAACGGGTTGCCGTCGCCGTACATGAGCCCCCACCCGATGATGAGGAACGCCACGCTGGATACGGCGAAGACGATGAAGTTCTTGGAGATGATGTTGACGGTGTTCTTCGCACGCGCAAAACCGGACTCGACCAGGCCGAATCCCAGGTTCATGAAGAACACGAGCATGCCCGCCACCAGCACCCACACGGTGTCGAGCGCGATCTTCCAGTCCATGCGGTCCCTTCCTTCCTGCAGCTCCTGTCGGTCTGTCCGCTCGTCCGTCCACCCCGCCGGCGTGGGGTTCGCTTCGTGCCTCGGGCGGCGCGTGTTCTGTGGTTGAAGCCTGGGGGACGCATGTTTCGGGCGCGTAACACCGAGGTGAACGTCACGCGGCAGGTAGGCGGCGGGTGCGTCACGCGCGGTCGGCCTCGGTGCCCGCGGTGCCCGCCCATTCACCCGCCCGGCACTGCGCCGCCAGGTGCGCCCCATCGGAGAGCGGCGTACAATAGGGGTTTGCAGCCGAACACCCCTCACTCCGCACGCGAAAGGTCACTCCCGAATGTCTCTGGACCGCATCTCCATCCGTGGCGCCCGCGAGCACAACCTCAAGAACATCGATCTCGAGATCCCGCGCGACCAGCTCGTGGTGATCACCGGGCTCTCCGGCTCGGGCAAGAGCTCGCTCGCCTTCGACACCATCTACGCCGAGGGGCAGCGCCGGTACGTCGAGTCGCTCTCGGCATACGCGCGGCAGTTCCTCGGGCAGATGGACAAGCCCGATGTGGACCACATCGAGGGCCTGTCGCCGGCGGTGGCCATCGACCAGAAGACCACGAGCAAGAACCCGCGCTCCACGGTGGGCACCGTCACCGAGATCTACGACTACCTGCGGTTGCTCTTCGCCCGTGTGGGCATCCCGCACTGCCCGATCTGCGGGCGGCGGATCGAGCGCCAGACGCCCGAGCAGATCGTGGACGCCATCCTCGAGCTTGCCGAGGGCACCAAGTTCCAGGTGCTCGCACCGGTGGTGAAGGGGCGCAAGGGCGAGTACGGGAAGCTCTTCTCCGACCTCAAAGCCGAGGGCTTCACGCGCGTGCGCGTGGACGGCGAGGTGCGGATGCTCGAGGACGAGATCGCGCTCGACAAGAAGTACAAGCACTCGATCGACGTGGTGCTCGACCGCCTCGTAATGAAGGAGAGCATCCGTACCCGGTTGGCCGAGAGCGTGGAGATGGCGCTCAGGCTGGCTGGCGGCACCGTGGTGGTGGCGGTCGTCGACGGCGAGGAACACGAGTACTCGCAGGCGCTCGCGTGCCCCGAGCACGGCTTCTCGATGGACGAGCTCGCCCCGCGCGACTTCTCGTTCAACTCGCCATACGGTGCGTGTCCTGACTGCCTCGGCATCGGCAGCCGGCTCGAGCCCGATCCGGATCTCATCGTGCCCGACCCCACGCTCACCATCGCCGAGGGTGCCATCAAGCCGTACTCGGGCAACCTCAACTACTACCCGCAGCTCGTGGAAGCGGCCGCCAAGCACATCGGCGTGGGCATCGACACGCCGTGGGAGGACCTCCCCGAGGAGGCCCGTCACAAGCTGCTCCACGGGTTCGGCGCCGAGAAGATCCGGCTCGACTACATCACCCGCGACGGTCGCGAAACGTACTGGTTCACCACGTACGAGGGGGCGCTCTCGAGCGTGATGCGCCGCCACGAGGAGACCGAGAGCGACACGAGCAAGGAGAAGCTCGAGGAGTACATGGCCGTGATCCCGTGCGCCACGTGCGGCGGCCGCCGCCTCAAGCCCGAGATCCTCGCGGTCACCTTCGGCGACAAGAACATCCACGAGGTGACGCAGCTTGCCGCCAAAGACTCGCTGGCGTTCTTCGAGAACGTCGAACTCACCGAGCGCGAGGAGGCGATCGCCCGTCGCATCATCAAGGAGATCGTCGAGCGGCTGCGCTTCCTCGTGGACGTGGGGCTCGACTACCTCACCCTCGAGCGCGCCACCGCCACACTCTCCGGCGGCGAGGCTCAGCGCATCCGCCTCGCCACGCAGATCGGGAGTGGCCTCGTGGGCGTGCTCTACATCCTCGACGAGCCGTCGATCGGCCTGCACCAGCGCGACAACGCGCGGCTCATCGCGGCACTCGAGCGGCTGCGCGACCTCGGCAACACGGTGATCGTGGTGGAGCACGACGAGGAGACCATCCGCTCCGCCGACTTCGTGGTGGACATGGGGCCGGGCGCTGGCGAGCACGGCGGCGAGCTGGTGTGTGTA
>JAFGUS010000133.1 GCA_016938395.1 Coriobacteriia bacterium
ATCCAGAAGGCTCAGACACTCCGCTGGGCTGTGCTCTCGCTCGTCGGCAGCCTCTCGTTCGTGTTCATCGCCGGACCGATCTACCTCTATCACTGGCGGAAGATCGAGTCGGAGAAGGCCGAGTCGGCTCCGGCGGAGCTGCCTGCAGCGAGTTCGTGAACAGGTGCCGATCGTTCGCGGCGCGCGTCATCACGCGCATGCTCGCCGTGCGTTCGGATGATGCGGTCGTACTGTATCGATAACTGACTAAGGAGGCGATCGGTCATGGCCGACGCTCGCTGGTCGCTCAGGAACATCTACCTGTACGTGGTCTGCCTGATCACCCTCATCATGGTGATCGTGGGCGGGGCGGGCACGATCCGCAGTGTCGCGGAGCTCGTCTATCCCGACCCGGGCTACTACTGGGGGGAACCGATTCCCGTCAAAGCCCAGGAGGGTCCGACTGCTGAGCAGCGCGCGGAGCAGGAGGAGTTCGCCCGCGCGCAGTCGGTGCGCCAGGGGGTCCTCAACCTCGCGGGCAATCTCGCGATGGTCCTCATCGCTGGGCCGATCTACCTCTACCACTGGCGGAAGATCGAGATGGAGCACGTTGATACGCCGCTGGGGGCCGCCCCGCCGGGTGTGTGATGCTCGGGAGCGCCTCTCGGCTATGATTGGACGAGCTGCCGGGTCGCCATTTCGCGACCCGGCCCGGCCCGACCCCAAGGAGGGACCGCATGCCGGTAAAGGTGTATGCCCTGTCGACCTGCCCGTATTGCCGCATGGCGCGGAAGTACCTGGATGAGAACGACGTCCCCTACGACGTAGTGGAGGTTGATCTTCTCGAAGGTGAGGAGAAGTCGACCGCCGTCGAGGAGGTCCGCACCGTTTCCGGGGGCACGTCGTTCCCGGTCATCATCGTCGGCGAGGAGGTCATCGTCGGCTTCAACAAGAAGCGGATGAAGGAGCTGTTGGGCCTGTGAGCGGCACAAGCGAACGGCCGGTTCGCCGGCGGTTCCCGGCCGGAACCACGATCGCCGATCTGAAGGCGTACATGGTGCCGTTTGTCGCCACGCTCGGCTACAAGCTGAATACCGAGACCGAGTTCGTGGACGAAGTGCTCGCCTCGGAGATCGAGATCCTCGAGGCTACCGGCGATGTGTACTGCCCGTGCCGGGTGCGCACCGGCGACCCGAAGGAAGACATGCAGATCGTCTGCCCGTGCATCCCGTTTCATGCCGAGCAGTTCGCGGCGATGCGGAAGTGCTGGTGCGGTCTGTTCATCCGGACGGACGTGGCCGACGGCGCCGATTTGCTCGGTGTGATCGATGAGCCCGAGGCGGGCACGGTTGTGGAGGTTCCCGTCTGCAGGGTCGACGATCTGGCACCCGGGCAGGTCAAGCACGTGAAGGTTGGCAAGGCCGATATCGCCCTCGCGCGCGTGGGCGACGAGTTCTTTGCGCTCTCGAACGTCTGCCGCCACGCGTTCGGTCCGTTGGCCGACGGGGTTCTCGACGGGCACGAGGTCATGTGCCCGTGGCACGGGTGGCGTTACGACGTCCGCACGGGCACGACCGACCATCCCGATGCCGACGTGAAGACGTATCCGGTGACCGTGCGCGACTCCGAGGTGCTCATCAGTTTCACGCTGCGCTGACGCGCTGGCGTGCACTGCCGCGGCACGAGTCCCGGCGCAATCACGTCCTGCGCGGCGAGGGGCCACAGGCCACAGGTCGAGCGCGAGTTCCGCAGATGCTGTCTGATGGCGTAGGCGCACCCGCATGGGTCCCGGCGCAGTTCCGCAATGAAGAAGGGCCGCCACTGGCGGCCCTTCTTCGGGATGAGGACTGTTTGAGCACGGGTGCCCGTGCCGGTGCGCCTACTCGCTCTTCTCCTTGAACAGCTCGCCGATCCCCGCGATGCTGCCGAGGATACCGGTGGTCTCGAGGGGCAGGAACACCTTGTTAGCCGCACCGTTGGCGATCGACTTGAGCGCCTCGAGGTAGCGGATGGCGATCAGGTCGTCAGTCGGGTCACCCTCGTGGATGGCGCCGAAGACGCTCTTGATGGCGAGCGCCTCACCTTCGGCGACCGTGAGCTTCTGGAACTTCTCGGCCTCGGCCACGTTCTTGATGGCCTGCGCCTGGCCCTCGGCCTCGAGAATCGCTGCGCCCTTCGAGCCCTCAGCGCGGGTGATGGCGGCCTGCTTGTCGCCGTCGGCCTCAAGGATCAGCGCGCGGCGGGTGCGCTCGGCCTTCATCTGACGGTGCATGGCCTCGGTGACGTCAACCGGTGGCTCGATGCGCTGCAGCTCCACGCGCACCACGCGGACGCCCCACTTGTCGGTAGCGTCGTCGAGGATCTGGCGGAGTGCGGCGTTGATCTGCTCACGGCTCGTGAGTGACTCGTCAAGCTGCATCTCGCCGATCACGTTACGCAGGTTGGTCTGCGCGAGTTTGGTGGCGGCCACGTAGAAGTTGGCCACGTTGTAGACGAGCTTCACGGGGTCCGTGGCCTCGTAGTAGACGACGGCGTCCACCGTGACCACGACGTTGTCCTTAGTGATGACCTCCTGCGGCGGCACGTCCACGACGTTCTCGCGCATGTCCACCTTCGTCATCTTGTCGATGACCGGAACGATGATGTGCAGGCCCGAGTCGGCCGTACGCTGGTACTTGCCGAGGCGCTCGATGAGGCCCTTCTCGTACGGGCGCACGATGCGGATGCCCGCCAGCGCGTAAAAGAACAGAACGAACAGCACCACCACGCCGAAGAGAATGGCAAAGACTCCTGCACCTTCCATGGTTACTCCTTATCGGTCGAATCTGTGTCAGCGACACGCACCACGAGGTGCGTGCCCACGATCTTCTCCACCACGACACGCGTGCCCACGGGGATCACTTCGCGGCCCACCGAGTCGGCGACCCACTCCTCGCGCTCCACGCGCACACGCCCCGGCCCGGGCGCCGGTTCGATCTCCTGTATCGCCACGCCCTCCTGCCCGATGAGGCGGTCGGCGCCCATGCGCTCGGGCGGCTCGTGCGTCACCCGGTCGGAGAACCTGCGCAGGCTGAATAGCAGGATCGCGGAGACAGCGAGGAACGTCGCCCACTGCCATCCAAGGCTGACGTCGATCCAGTTCACGCCCGCGGCTGCCGCGGCCCCGATGCCGAACGGCAGCATGAAGAACCCCGCGGTGAAGATCTCGCCGACGATGAGCACCGCGGCGAGCCCCACCCATACCCAGAACCATATGTCCATCTACGGTGTCTCCCTTTCTGAGCGGTCAATGGTCAGATTACCCCCAGGCGGCGCAGCCTAACGCCGCCAGTGCGAGGCAGGTCCCGGTCGCAGCATGAGCCGGGTCAATCGGCGGCGGCACCGTCGAAGGCGCCCCGGCCCTCCGCAGACGTATACTGGTGCCCGGGAGGTGGCCGCGATGGACCTGCGTGAGTACGTGCACGAGATGGGCGCGAGGCTCGAGGCGAGTACGGACAGCGCCGAGCGGGTCACGCTCGCCGCCCTACTTGCGGCGACGAACTCGTCGGACGCCGAACCGTACCTTGCCGATGCGCTCGCCGCCGAATCCGATGAGGACGTCAAAGCGCACATCCGCGAGGCGCTCGTCGCGCTTTCGAACTCGGCCGACTAGAGCCGCCCCGCCTACCGGAACATCTTGAACATCTCGCGCGTCCGGCGCACCGCAAGCTTGACGCCGCCGACGATCCACCAGTAGAGCACGTAGGTGAGCCGCTTCATCACGATGGCGGGCAGCCCCGTGAGCTTCATTCCGCCGAGCATCCAGCCCGCTCCCCACGTGGGGCCCACGCTGACGAACTCGCCGTGCATGTTGGGGATGAACGGCTCAGGCTCCCTGCCGCGGGCCTCGGCGAGCACGTTCTCCGCACAGTGTTCGGCCTGGTGGATGGCAAACTGCGCGAGCATCGGCAGCGTCCGGCTGTCCTTGGGATCGCGGAACGCCGAGACGTCACCGATGATGTAGATGTCGTCATGGTCGGGTGCCTTACCCAGCTCGTTGGCCACGAGTCGTCCCGACGGGTCGGCCTGAAGACCCCAGGCCACGGCATCCGGGTCGGCCTTGGCACCGCCGCAGAAGCAGATGACCGGTGCGGGGATCTCCCGCCCGTCGGCAAGGTAGAGCGCGCCGTCGTCCACCCGCTCGACCATAGAGCCGAGGTGAAGCGTGACGCCGAGCTTGTTGAGCCGTTTGCGGACCTTCTCCCGAAGCGCGTCCGGCAGGTCGTAGAGGATGTCCGGGCGGCCTTCGACGACGTGGACCGAGAGGTCCGACGGGTCGAGTCCGAAAGCGAGCATGCGCTTGGGCAGCATCTGCCCGAGCGTGCCGACGATCTCCATGCCGGTGGCGCCGGCACCCACCACGACGAACGACAGCGCGCGGCGGCGCTCGGAGCGATCGGCGATGACGATGGCCTTCTTGAACTGCTCCTCGATGCGGCGCTGCAGCTCCTGCGCGTCGTCCACCGACCACATGGTCACGGCGTGCTCGCGGAGCCCCGGCACGGGGGGCACGAAAGCCACGGCGCCGGTTGCGATGATGAGGCGCCAGTAGGGGACCTCTTCGCCCCCTTCACCGCGCGGACCGATCGTCACGAGGTGGTCGTTCGGACGGACGCTGTCCACGCGGTTGTAGCAGATCGTGACCGCGAGGTCCTTGAACACGGTGGGGTGCCAGAGTTCGCAGAAGTCAGGCCGAGGGGGGCCGACCGCCACGAGGTCGAGTTCTGAGAGCGCCTGCTGACACGGGTTGGGCTCCACGAGGAGGATCTCGAGGTCGTCCCCGCGCTTGAGTCCCTTCGCGAGCTTCACGGCGAGTGTCGTGCCGGCGTAGCCTCCGCCGGCGATGACGACTCGCCGTCCGATACCCGGGGTGACGTTTGGACCTGCCGAAGCGGTTTGCATGTTTGCTCCTTCCGCGTTGTGACCGCTATCAGGGTACCCGAAGACTCAGCTGTTGTGGCGGTTCTTGAGAAGAAATTCACAATCAATCAGACTATCCCGACGAGTGGTCTCTCACCACCGCGTCGGCGGGTGCGGAGTGCGGGTGCATGCCGTACCCTGGAGCCATGAATATGCTCCCAAGTATCGCGCGCCAAACGGCCGAACGGCACGCCATGCTGCCCGAGGGGTCCACTGTGCTCGCCCTCGTCTCGGGCGGCGCGGACTCTGTGGCGCTGTTGCGGCTACTCGCCGCGGGAGAACTCGGCGACCTCACGGGTCGCCTTGCGGTGCTGCACGTGAACCACCTGCTGCGCGGTGAGGACGCCGATGCCGACGAGGCCTTCGTCATGGCGCTGTGTGAGCGCCTCGATGTGCCGTGCCGCGTCGTGCACTACGATGTTGCGGCCTACGCCGAGGCCGAGGGACTCAACCTCGAAGACGCCGGCCGCCGCGTGCGCTATGGCTTCGCCGACGATGAACTCGATACCAGGTGTGCCGTGCTCGGCGTGCCACCCGAACAGGGCCGTATCGCGGTCGCCCACACCGCCGACGATCGCCTCGAGACGTTTCTCGCACGCCTCGTCACGGGTGCCGGTCCGGGCGGGCTCGGCTCGATCGCGCCGGTGCGCGGGCGCGTCGTCCGTCCGCTGATCGACGCCCGACGCTCCGACGTGACGGCATATCTCACGGCACTCGGCCAGTCCTGGTGCGAGGATGCGACCAACGCGGACACGTCGCGCGAGCGTGCCTGGGTGCGCCACGAACTGCTCCCGTTGATCGAGCGTCGCAACCCGTCGTTCGGTGTCACGGCGGCGCGCACGATGGCACTGCTCGGCGAGCAGGACGATGCGATCGGGGAGATCGCCGCGGGACACGTAGAGCGCCTGGCCCGCAGGGAGCAGGAGACGCTTGTGTTCGACGCGCCCGGTGTGGCAGCGCTTCCCGCATGGCTCGCGCGGCGAGCCGTGCGGGACGCGCTCATCGCGGCGTTTCCCGAGGCGTCCCGCATCGAGTACGAGCACATCGCGGCACTGACGGTCGGGCTGGCCGACACCGCCTTTGCGCGCGATCTGCCGTTCGGTCTGCGGGTCGAGGCGGAGTACGGTAGACTTAGAGTTTCCCGAAGGGGAGATGGTTCGGCGTCCGTGGCACCCGGCTTGCTCGAACTGCCGGGCACCCTCGATCTCGGAGGTGCAGGCACGCTCGAGGCACGACTCGGGGCACCGGCTGAAGTCGCGCGGGGCCCGCATCGTGTCTCGATCGACGCTGAGGCGGTGCGGTGGCCGTTGGTCATCGACTCGGTTCGGGAGGGCGATCGTATGCGTCCGCTGGGACTCGGGGGCAGCAAGAAGCTCTCGGACCTGCTCATCGACGCAAAGGTCCCCCGTCGGCTGAGGTCGGGTACGCCTGTCGTGCGTGACGGAAGCCGCATCGTCTGGCTGGCGGGCATCGCGCTCGCCGAGGAGTGTCGCGTCGGACCGGCAACGGCGCGCGTGGCCGACCTCATCTGGCGGCCACGGGAGATCAGTGTGGACCGGCAGCCGCTGTGACGGCAGAGCGAGAAGAGGGGCGATGAGTATCCACGCCGACATCGACCACGTGATCCTGGCCGAGGACGTCATCGCCGGGCGCGTCCGCGAACTCGGAGCGCAGATCGTGCGCGACTACGCGTCCTCGAGCAAGCCGGTACTGCTCGTTGCGGTGCTGCGCGGTGCGGCGCTCTTCGTGGCCGACCTGGCTCGCGCCATCGAGGACAAGGTCGAGATCGATTTCATGGCGGTCTCGAGCTACGGGTCATCGACCAAGTCATCGGGCGTGGTTCGCATACTCAAGGACCTTGACGAGGACATCGAGGGGCGGCACGTGCTCGTCGTGGAGGACATCCTCGACACGGGGCTCACCCTCAAGTACCTGCTGCGGAACCTGGCCTCGCGCAAGCCGGCCAGCCTCGAAGTGGTGACGCTGCTCGCCAAAGAGGGTAAGCAGCAGGTGCCGATCGAGTGCAAGTACGTCGGCTTCTCGGTCCCCGACGAGTTCGTCGTGGGCTACGGGCTCGACTATGGAGAGCGGTATCGGAACCTGCCCTACATCGGGGTGCTCAAACCCGAGATCTACGCCGACTGACGGCGGACAAGGAGTCGACGCGAGTGAACCGAAACCTGAGGACTGCGCTCCTCTACCTGTTCTTCATCGTGCTGGGCCTGCTCTTCCTGGCCAACACGCTGCAGCCGGCCGGCACGATCGACGAGCTGGACAGCTCGGCGTTCATGGAAGCGCTCAAGGATGAGCGTGTGGTCACCGTGGAGGTGTATCCGCGCAACCAGGCCGTCGAGGGGACGTATTACCCCGACGACGCGGCTCGTGAGGCCGAGGAGACCAAGCAGTTCACCACCGCGTACCTCGACAACGCGGCGCTCGACACCGCGCTCGCCGAATATCCGCCGTCTGGTGGCGTGAAGGTCGATATGCGCGACACTGGCGCGTGGTTGGGCCTGCTCGCGTCGTTCATCCCCGTGGTCATCATCGTGGTCGTCATGTTCTGGCTCATCAACTCGATGCAGGGCGGCAACTCCAAGGTCATGTCGTTCGGGAAGAGCCGCGCCAAGCGCATCACGCGCGACCAGCCGCGCATCACCTTCAAGGACGTGGCAGGTGTGGACGAGGCGGTCGAGGAGCTTGAGGAGATCAAGGAGTTCCTCGCCAACCCCGGCAAGTTCCAGGCACTCGGCGCCAAGATCCCCAAGGGCGTGCTGCTCGTAGGCCCTCCGGGCACCGGTAAGACGCTGCTCGCGCGCGCTGTGGCGGGCGAGGCCGGCGTGCCGTTCTTCACCATCTCGGGCTCGGACTTCGTCGAGATGTTCGTCGGCGTGGGCGCGAGCCGTGTGCGAGACCTCTTCGAGCAGGCCAAGGCCGCAAGCCCGTGCATCGTCTTCATCGACGAGCTCGATGCGGTGGGCCGGATGCGCGGCGCAGGCCTCGGCGGCGGGCACGACGAGCGCGAGCAGACGCTCAACCAGTTGCTCGTGGAGATGGACGGGTTCGACATCAAGGACAACGTCATCATCATGGCGGCCACCAACCGGCCCGACGTGCTCGACTCGGCGCTGCTTCGCCCGGGCCGTTTCGACCGGCAGATCCTCGTAGACCGGCCGGACCTTCGGGGCCGTGCCGAGATCCTCAAGATCCACTCGCGCGGCAAGCCGCTCGGCGGCGAGATCGACCTCGAAGTCATTGCGCGTCGTACGCCCGGCTTCACCGGCGCAGACCTTGCCAACCTCGTGAACGAGGCGGCGCTCCTGGCCGCCCGGCACGGCAAGAAGGAAGTCGAAATGGTGGAGCTAGAGGAGTCCATCGAGCGCGTCATCGCCGGCCCCGAGAAGAAGAGCCGCATCATCTCGGACAAGGAGAAGCGCATCATCGCGTACCACGAGTCGGGTCACGCGCTCGTGGGACACGTGCTCCCCAACACCGACCCCATCCATAAGATCAGCATCATCAGCCGCGGCCGGGCGCTCGGCTACACGCTGGCGCTGCCGGTGGAGGACAAGTTCCTCTCCTCGCGCGGCGAGATGCTCGACGAGATCGCGATGATGCTCGGTGGTCGTGTGGCCGAGGCCATCACCATGGGCGACATCACCACAGGCGCGAGCAACGACATCGAGCGGGCCACCAAGCTCGCGCGGCAGATGGTCACGCAGTACGGCATGAGTGACAAGCTCGGGCCGATGACGCTCGGCGACGGGCAGCACGAGGTGTTCCTGGGCCGTGACTTCTCTGCCACGCCCAACTACTCGCAGGAGATCGCGTTCGAGATCGACAAGGAGATCCGCCGGCTGATCGACGGCGCGTACGAGACCGCCTTTGCGATCCTCACCGAGCGGCGGGATCAGCTCGAGCTCATGGCCGACGTCCTCGAAGAGCGCGAGACGGTCGACAAGGAGGAGCTCGAGGCGCTGCTCGAAGGGCGCTGGGAGGAGCAGCTCAAGAAGGAGCAGCAGCGGCAGGCCGAGGCCGAGGAGCAGGCCGAACGCGACGGCGCAGCGGCGGCGCAGGAGAAGGAGCCGGAACAGCCTGTCGAGACCGACACCCGTCCTCTCGTGGATGTGGGACCGGCCGATATCGGCGATTCGGCCGCGCCGGCCTAGGCCGCCGTTCGGGTCACAGTGTTCAACGGAGGCGCCGCCCGCAGGGGTGGCGCCTCGTTCGTCGGGGGTTCCGGGCGCACGGTTGCGTGTCAGATGTCGCGCCACCGCCCCACCTGGCTGCCACGCCGCCGCCATCGCCCCACCCGGCTGCCGTGTCGAACAATCGAGGTAGGGCTTGCATACGTCAGATATATGTCTTATACATATAGTGTGAAGGAGATTGAGATCGACATGGATACGCCGCAGAGCGGACGCGAAACGCGGGGCGGCCAGGGGGCGGGCGGCCCTCGCCGGCGTCGCTGTTGCGAAGCTGCCGACGGCAGCCAACGGCAGCTCGGCCGCGGCCGTGGTGCCCTCCTCGAGCCGGCCCTGCTCGCGGCGCTCGCGCACGGCAGGGCGCACGGCTACGACCTCGTCCGCGCAATCGAGGAGATGACCGGAGGTGAGGTCGTCCCGGACACCGGCGGTCTCTACCGCATCCTGCGTCGGCTCGAAGCGGACGGATTCGCTGCGTCGAGCTGGCAGGAGAGCGAGGCGGGTCCGCAGCGGCGCGAGTATCGGCTGACCGCTGAAGGACGGGCGCTCCTCAAGCACTGGCTCCTCCATCTCGAGGAGCGCAAGACGGCACTGGACACACTGACCGATGCGGTGCGGGAGAGCGCGCAGGACGCGTAGCAGACCGCACCGAGGAAAGGGGGTCTTGGCGATGCCAGGACAGGACGGAACGGGACCGGAGGGTCGTGGACCACTGACCGGTCGTGGCGCGGGCAACTGTGCGACACCGGCGGACGAGACGACCAACGGCCGGTTCTTCGGCAGGCGGCTCGGACTTGGCAGGGGCCTTGGCCTGGGTGCTCGCGGCCGCGGCCGTGGACTCGGACGCGGGCTGGGGTGGCGCCGATGAAGGTCGCAATCACGTCACTCGGCCCCACGGTCGAGGACATGGTGGACGAGCGGTTCGGCAGAGCTATGTACTTCATCGTCGCGGACACCGAGGGCGACAGCGTTGATGTCGTCGCCAACGACGCGAACCGTAACGCGCTAGGGGGTGCGGGAACCGCCTCGGCCGAACTGGTGTCAGGTCGTGGTGCGGAGGCGGTGATCACGGGTCATCTTGGCCCGAAGGCGTTCTCGGGTCTTAAAGCGGCGGGTATCCGCGGCTACGATGGGGGTGGCATGACGGTGGCGGCGGCGCTTGCCGCGTTCGCCGAGGGTACGCTCCGCTCGCTCGACGAGGCCGGAGAGGCGCACGCCGGCTGACGGTGACAACGGAAAGGACGCAGACGTGTCAGAGAACGGACGGATCGTGCTGGCGGTGCCGACGATGGGCGAGGGCGGTATCGACTGTCAGCGCTCGGGTCACTTCGGTCGTTGTGACTGCTTTACGGTAGTCGAGATAGAGGACGACGAGGTTGTCGAAGTCCGCGTGGTGGACAACCCGCCCCATGCGGATGGTGGCTGCCTCACGCCGGTGAACCTGCTCTCCTCGCATGGCGTGAACGCCCTGGTTGTGGCCGGTATCGGCGGAAGGCCGCTTGCTGGCTTTAATGACGCCGGAATCACCGTCTACTACGACGACCAGCTGCCGATTGTGGCAGACGCTGTCGCGGCGCTCATGAGCGGCGCTATGGAGGTCATCGATCCGTCGTACGTGTGCGGCGGTCACTAGGCTTGTGAGTACCGAGCACCTGCCGCCGTTGCTTGGCCGTCTGACCGTGGCTGTCGCCTCGGGCAAGGGCGGCACGGGTAAGACACTCGTGGCCACCAACCTGGCGCTCGCCGCCGCGCGCGCGGGTTCACCGGTGGCCCTCGTGGACTGCGACGCGGACGCGCCCAACGACGCGCTCTTTCTCGCGCCGGTCGAACCACGACGCACCGACGTCACTGTGCCGCTGCCGGTGATCGACGCCGACGCGTGCGTGCTCTGTGGCGCCTGTCGGGACGCATGTGCCTACGGCGCCATCCGCATCCTCGGCGGCTCGGTGCTCGTATTCCCGGAACTGTGCCACGGGTGCGGCGCGTGCGTGAGCGTGTGTTCGCCGCGCGCTATCACCGAGGAGCCGCGGCGCGTGGGCGAGGTCGAGTGGGGCCGTCTATCCCCGGGTCTCGCGGATCCTGCGGGCGCCGACGTCATCACTGGGCGCCTCGATATCGGTGAGGTGAAGACGCCATCGGTGATCCGGGCGGCGCGCGAGCGGGCGGAGGTCCTCCACCGTGCGGTGACGATTCTCGACGCACCTCCGGGCGTTGCGTGCGCTGCGGTCGCCGCCATCCGGGATGCCGACGTGCTCGTGCTTGTGACCGAGCCCACGCCGTTCGGGCTGCACGATCTCGAGCTCGCGGTCACGCTCGGACAGGAGATGCGAATTCCGCTCGGCGTCGTCATCAACCGCGACGGCGAGGATGGAGCTGACATCGCCGGCTTCTGCGAGCGCGAGGGCATTCCGATCCTCGCCCGCATCCCCTTCGAGCGGCGGATCGCCGAGATCTACGCGGACGGCGGCCTCGTGATCGACGAGCATCCGGACGGTGCCGCATGGTTCGCGGCGCTTTGGACCGCGGTTCGCGAGCGTGCCGAGGAGGCCGAGTGGTGATGCACCTGATTCTCCAGGAGGCGGGGCGCTGATGCGCACGATCGTCTTCGCCTCGGGCAAAGGTGGAACCGGCAAGACCACGCTGACGGCGCTCGCCGCCCACTTCGCCGCCGCCGATGGCACGTCGCTGGTGCTCGCCGACTGTGACGTGGAGGCCGCCAACCTGCCCATCGCGCTCCGAGCCGTCGAGACGGGGTGCGACGCGTTCGCCGGCGGCGCTAAGGCGGTGATCGACCCGGAGGCGTGCCGCGGGTGCGGCGCGTGCCAGGTGGCGTGCCGCTTCGACGCGATCGGCCCCTCGGAGGAGTACTTCCGTGACCGCACGTACGTCGTCGACCCGTGGGCGTGCGAGGGCTGCGGTGCGTGCGTGCCGGTGTGCGGAGATGCCGCCATCCGCATGGAGCCCTCGCAGGCGGGCGAGGTGTGCGCGGCGGACACCACTATAGGGGCGATGGTCTTCGGCCGGCTGGCGCCCGGCGAGGACCTCTCGGGCAAGCTCGTGACCGAGGTGCGGACGCGTGCCGCGCGGCTTGCAGAAGAGCGCGACGCGTCGCTCATGCTGATCGACGGACCGCCGGGCGTGGGGTGCCCGGCCATCGCCTCGGTCACCGGCACCGACCTGCTCGTGGCCGTGGCAGAGCCCACCATCTCCGGTGAGCACGACCTGCGACGCCTCGTGCTGCTCGCGCGGCGACTCGGCACGCCGGTGGCTGTCGTGCTCAACAAGGCCGATCTGTCGCACTCCGGCGCCGAGCGCATCCGCGCACTCGCCGCCGCCGAAGGCCTTCCGATGCTCGGGGACGTCCCCTTTGACCCGGACCTGGCGGGGGCGCTCGAGCGCCTCGCGATCGGCGAATCGCCCGCTGCGCTTCGAAGCCCCGACCGGCAGGGAATCGCGGCCGTGCGGCGAATCTGGTTCTCAGTGGCCGAGATGGCCGCTGCGCAAGGTCCCCCGGGGGAATGAACCTGACGTAAGTGCCGCGCGGAAGGGGACCGCGTGAGAGGACCGTACAAGGGCCGTCCCGCACGCGACGGATCCCGCTTCAGGCTCTTCGGTCGCGGAGGCGAGCGCGAACTCGTCGGTCAGCCACCGCAAGGTCAGCTTGCCCTCATCACGGCACTCGATGTGGTGGCCGCCTCGGTCTCAACTGCACGCACACTCACCGACGTGCTCGGCATCATCGTCGATGCGGCCAAGCGCTTCACCGGAACGGAGAAGGCGCTCATCTGCCTCGTGGACGAGTACGCTGATGCGCTCGCGTTCGATTCCTCGACGCTCGTGGTGCGCGGAGCGCGTGACGTGCACGAGGAAGAGTGGTGGGGTCCGCGTCTGGCCGAGGTGGCCGAGGACATGTTCGCCGACGGTCGCCCGTTCTTCGACCTCGATGACATGCGAGACGCATGGATGCTCGCCCTGCCGGTGCGTGTGTACGACCGCCCGATCGGCATCCTCGTGGCGATCAACGGCACCGACCACGCGCTCCTTCAGGAGCACACCGCCTTCCTGTCGATTCTCGGCACGTTTGCCGCGGCGTCGATCGCCAACGCGCGTCTGGCCGAGGAGAGTCAGTACGCACTGCTTGCGAGCGAGCGCGAGCGCATCGCGCGCGAGATGCACGACGGCATCGCGCAGTCGCTGTTCTCGATCTCGCTCGGCATGGAGGTGTGCAAGAAGCAGGTCTACCGTGATCCCGCGCTCGTGTACGAGCGGCTGAACGAGATGCAGCACCTGCTCGAGCACAGCATGGGTGAGCTCCGGCGCTACATCTACGACCTGCGACCGGCCAAGCTGCAGGAGCTCGGCCTCAAGGGCGCGATCGACTACTGGTTGCAGCAGATGGCGTCCACGAGCGACCTGCACGTCTCAACACAGATTCGGGGCGAGGCGAGACCGCTCGGCGCGGAGACCGAGGCGTGTCTGTACCGCGTTGCCCGCGAGGCGGTGAGCAACGCAGCGAAGCACTCTCGCGCCACGGCGATCACCGTCGTGATCGAGTACGGTGACGGCGCGGTCGAGGTGCGTGTTGAGGACGACGGCGTGGGTTTCGACGTCAGAGAGGCCGTCGAGGCGAGTGACGGTGGCGAAACGGTGGGGCTGCGCAGCCTTCGCGAGCGGCTGCGCATCGCCAACGGTACACTGGTGATCGAATCGGCGCCGGGCGCCGGTTGCCGGGTGTGTGGACGGGTGCCGTGCTGAGAGGGGCCTCATGAGCGCGGTCAGGGTCTACATCGTTGACGACCACGAACTCGTGCGCTACGGGCTAAAGATGGCCATAGAGTCGGACGGCGACATGGAGGTCGTCGGTGAGGCCGACTGCGGCGAGGCGGCCCTTGCCGGTGTGGCCGACGCGGATCCGGATATTCTCCTGCTCGATCTGCGGATGCCCGGCATGGGTGGGGTCGAGGCATGCCGTCGCCTCACCGAAGAGCACCCGGGCATCCGCGTGGTGGTTCTCACGAGTTACGACGACGATGACGAGATCTTCGGCGTTCTGAGCGCGGGGGCCGTCGGATACCTGATGAAGGACTCCAGCCCGGAGTCGTTGCTGCAGGCGCTCAAGGGCGTCGTCGACGGGCAGACGGTGCTGGACACAGCCGTTGCCCGGCGCGTCATCGACGCGGGCGGATCAGGCCCGGTGCCCACGCCCGCCACCCAGCTCTCGGACCGCGAGATGGACGTGCTGAAGCTCATGGCGAAGGGGCTCAACAACCGGCGCATCGCCCGGGAGCTCTGGATCTCCGAGCCCACCGTGAAGTCGCACGTGAGCCACATCCTCCACAAGCTCAAGGCCGCCGACCGCACCGCCGCGGTGGTCGAGGGCATCCGCCTGGGGGTGCTCACGGTGCCGGGTGGGGATGAGGCTGGGGCCACCGCGGCCGAGTACGCGATCATGGTGTCCCTGATCGCAGTCGCGATCATCGGTGTGGTTGCGATCTTCGGGGGGCAGGTGCACGCACTGTTCGCGCGCACGCTGGAGGAGCTCATCGCCATCATCTGAAGCTCCGCCGGTCGCAGCCCTGTGACCGCCACTACTTTCGGATGATGAGCGAATCATCCCCCGTTCATACCGAACGGGCATTCAGTTCCGACCCCCGACGTGAAAC
>JAFGUS010000134.1 GCA_016938395.1 Coriobacteriia bacterium
CCCCTCGCGTCCGACGACGACCTCGCGGTCGGCCTACGGAAGCGGAACGCTCCGGTCGTCCACCGGGGTCCCCTCGCGTCCGACGACAATCTCGCGGTCGACGACGGCGCTGCCTGGAACGGCGTCGAGCGGCGTCACCACACGCGGAGGGTGCGGCGACGTTACCGGTTCATCGACCGTCGCCGCGGGTTCGATCGGCGTCGGCGCTATCCGCTCACGGGCGGTCTTCGCGACCATCCGCGGGTGCTCGTGCTCGTTCTGATGTGGCTGAACCTGCTTTCGATCGCTGATGGGCTGTTCACGGCCGCGGAGCTCGAGGCTGGGATCGCCTCGGAGGGTAACCCGGCGCTCGTCGTTGCAGGAGCGGAGCACCCGCTCCTGGCCGTGGCGCTCAAGCTCGGCGGGATGCTCCTCGCGACCGCCATCGTCTGGCACGGACGGGATCGTCGCGTCATGCTGGGCATCGCGCTCGCGGCCCTCTACGGCTTCACGGCGCTGGTGGCGTACCATGCGGGCACGCTCTCGGGTCTGGGCTGGTGGTGACCGGTCCGGCGCGAACCGCGGTGTCCCGGCGACCGTCAGAGGGACCGACAGGTGAGCGTCGTGGTGCGAGGAGGCGTGAGATGCGCGTGACAACCGGTGTGGCCGCGGTGCTCGTGGTGACGGCTGGCGTGCTGTTGACGGCGGCGTGCGTGGTCGACGGAGAGCTCGACGGCACGGCGTGGCGCCTCGTCGCCTCGTCGGTCAGCGCGGCCGACCTCGGCGCGGCCAGCATCACCGCGAGCTTCGACGACGGGCGGATCGGTGGTTCGGGCGGCGTGAACAGTTACAGTGCACAGTGCACGCTCGGCAGTGATGGGTCGATCTCGGTCGGTGATATCGAGTCGACACTCATGGCCGGATTGGATGAAGCCAACGCCGCCGAAGCCGCGTATTTCGCGCTGCTTGCCGGGGCGACGACCTGGCGCATCGATGAGGGCCGCCTCGTCCTGGGCAATGACGCAGGCAGCCCGCTGCTGGTCTTCATCGAGGCGGAGTGACAGGCACGACGTAAGCGCAGGTAACGGCTCGGTTGCAGCCCCTTCCACGAGGCCCTCTTTGCACCGAAGATTCTCGCTTCATGCCGTCTTCAACGCGAGGATCCGGGAACCGTGACCACAGAGAACATCAAGCCGCATTTCGACCGACTGCTCTTCGGCTTCGGCATCATCAATCCCCTCACCGCCATCCCGCAGCTGCACAACGTGTGGGTGCTCGATCGCGTTGGCGGCATCAGCCTCATCACGACGGGTGCTGCGCTTATCATGGCGGTGCTGTGGACGGTGTACGGCCTGTTCGAGCGCCGGACGGTTCTCTGGGCGACGAGCATCCTCTGGATCGCGATGCACGCCCTCACGCTCGTGGGCGTCGCGCGCTGATCGACGATCGGGTGCGCGGCATCACGCCGATCCACAGGCACGTCGCGGCGCACTCGCGTACAATCACCTGTGCGCAGAGCGCGCCCGGGCTAGCACGCCGCGCGCTGTTCGTTGAACCTGTCCGACGACACGGAGGTACACCTGCATGGCCACGCACACCGTGACCCTCATCCCCGGCGACGGCATCGGTCCGGAGCTCACCACCGCGATGACGCGCGTGGTCGACGCGACGGGCGTCGACATCACCTGGGAGGTGGCCGACGCGGGCGAGCACGTGATGGCCGAGTACGGTACGCCGCTGCCCGAGCACGTTCTCGAGTCGGTCAGGCGCAACAGGGTCGCCATCAAGGGTCCGATCACCACCCCAGTGGGCACGGGCTTCCGCAGCGTGAACGTTGCGATCCGTAAGGAACTCGACCTCTACGCGTGCCTGCGGCCAGCCTTCTCGATCGTCGGCAACGGTGCGCGCTACGACAACATCGATCTCGTCATCGTCCGTGAGAACACCGAGGACCTCTACGCGGGAATCGAGTTCGAGCAGGGGAGCGAGGGGGCGCGCAAGCTCATCGAGTTCGCCGCAGCCGAAGGTGCGGGCGTCATGCGGCCCGACAGCGGCATCTCCCTGAAGCCGATCAGCATCACCGGCACCGAGCGCATCGTGCGGTACGCCTTCGACTATGCGATCGCCAACGGGCGCGAGAAGGTCACCGCGGTCCACAAGGCCAACATACTCAAGCACTCCGACGGCCTGTTCCTCAAGGTGGCTCGCCGGGTGGCCGAGGAGTACAAGGACTCGGGTATCGCCTTCGAGGACTACATCGTCGACGCAACGTGCATGCAGCTCGTGCTCCACCCCGAGTGGTGGGACGTACTCGTTCTGCCCAACCTGTACGGTGACATCGTGAGCGACCTCTGCGCCGGCCTGATCGGGGGCCTGGGCATCGCGCCGGGCGCCAACATCGGTGCCGAGTACGCGGTCTTCGAGCCGGTGCACGGCTCGGCGCCGAAGTACGCTGGCAAGGACGTGGCCAACCCCACGGCCGAGATCCTCTCGGCGGTGCTCATGCTAAACCACCTCGGCGAGCGTGAGGCTGCGGCGCGCATCCTGGCGGCGGTGCGCGCGGTCATCGGCGAGGGCGAGCGCGTCACCTACGACATCAAGCGCTCCGTGACCGGCAGCACCGACGGCTCGGTGGGCACGCAAGCCTACGCGGACGCGCTCATCGAGCGTTTGTAGCGGCGAGCCGATGGAGCCGGTCGGCGACTCGTACTGGGGGGAACTGGCGCGAAAGCACGGGTGCCGCCGGCTGATCGCTGTCGCAACGCTGTTCGTCGTCATCGTCGCCGGTGTGCTCGCGTGGTCGCTTTCGGCGCGCGGTCCCGAGCTGGGTGTTCCGGAGTCGTCGGGTACGGTGCCGCCACCGGCGAGCGCCGACGAGACCATGTCCAACGAAGCCACGGCCTCGGTGGAGCCCACGCAGGGCGTGGAGCCGGGTGGCGGATCGCGCGCTGATACGCCCGAGCCCTCTGGGGAGCCGCAGCCGACCCGCGCACCGAAGGTGGCCTACCGCCGCGACGGCTGGGTCTGTGTGGCCTCCGAGGACGGCACCGGCGAGCAGCGCCTGTTCGAGTCGGCCGAGGGCAGGTTCTCACTCTCACCCGACGGCGGCACGCTCGCCGTCGTCGACCTGGAATCGCTCTACCTCACGCTGGTGGATGTCGAAACGGAGCAGGCGACACGGGTCAACCAGGCGACGCAGGACACTCCCGCGTGGTCGCCCGACTCGGCGTGGCTCGTGTACACCGAGCCGGGTCCCCGCGTGCGGCGCGTGAAGCGCGACGGCACGGATGACGTGGGCCTGTTCGCGGGCAAGCTCCCCGCGGTGTCGATCGACGGCTCACGCATCGTCGGCGTCATGCCGGAGGGTGAACGCGTCGCGATCTGGGAGGACACCCGGATGCAGCGCTTCTCCGTCGATGCGCCGATCACGGGCATCGCCGCCGACGCGGATACCGTCTACGTAGGCACCGGCCCCGCGGAGACGACACCGTCACTTCGTGCGTTCGCCACCGACGGACGCGTAGTGGCCACGTTAGTTTCCGCCCCAGATGCCGAGAGGGCCGTCTCCTTCTCGGACCTGATGCTCTGCCCGAACGGTGCGACGCTCGCCTATGCCGAGCACGGCGATGACGGCTACTCGCGGCTGTTCACCGTCGCCACATCGGGCGGGGCCGCGGTGCAGCGCTCACTCAGGCGCGACTGCTATCCGCTCTCGTGGAGCGCCGACTGCGGTGCCGTGCTCTTCATCGAGGGCAACGCGCTCCAGGGCGAGCGCACCGCGCTTGCCAGAGTGACGCTCGCCGATGGCATCATGAGCGTGCTCGTGGAGGGTGCGGGGCTTTAGGCGCTGAGCCCTGGGCGCGCGTGGCCGGAGGCGAATCACCGGTCGCGGGGTGCGTGGTGCCCGGGCCTAGGCCGAGATGCCTGCGGCTACCGCCGCCACAACGCGCCGCGCGTCCTCGCAGATGCGCGCGCGGGTGACGTCGTCGAGCTCGGGGCCGGGATCCTCGGTGAGTTGTTGGGGCGGTTCGTAGCCGAGCGCGCGCACCTGCTCGCGCCACGGCTCGGGCAGCCGCTCGGGTAGACCAGCACCCACAAGTGTGGCGGCAAGCAGCGTCCACGCCCGCGGGACCACGGTTGCCCATGAGTACCCGCCGCCGCCGCACGCGACGAGGCGACCACCGCACACCTCATCTGAAAGCGCGGTGATGCGCAGGTAGAGGTCCCGGGCGCCCGCGAGCGTGAGGCCGAGAGAGGTGAGCGGGTCGGCCCAGTGCGCGTCGGCTCCGTTCTGGCTCGCGATGACGTCCGGCTGGAACGCGCGTGCCGCGGGCGCGACGACCTCGTCGAACGCGAGCCGGTAGCACTCGTCGGTGGCATACGGCGGCAGCGGCACGTTGATGGCTGCTCCCAGGCCCTCGCCCTCGCCGCGCTCGTGCTCCGAGCCGGTGCCGGGGTAGAGGTAGCGGCCGCTCTCGTGGAGCGAGACCGTGAGCACATCGGGGTCTTCGTAGAACGCCTCCTGCACACCATCGCCGTGGTGCGCGTCGATGTCGACGTACATCACCCGCAGCGTCGGGTCGGCGGCCCGGGCGGCCGCGATCGCCACGGCCACATCGTTGTACACGCAGAAGCCCGCGGCCCGGTCGCGGTGCGCATGGTGCAGGCCGCCGGCCGGCGAGAACGCCCGGATGTACGCGCCGCTTTGCACGCACTCGAGCGCGACGGTCGTGGCGCCCGCCACACGCGCGGCGGCTTCGTGCATGCCGGGAAAGTCGGGAGTGTCACCGGGGCCGATACCGCGCTTCGGCACCCACATGCCGCGCCCCACCGAGGCGCGCTCGACCGTCTCGACGTACTCGGCGTCGTGGACGCGCAGCAGTTCCTCGCGTGTGGCGCTGCGCGGCTCCACCGGCCGAAGCGCTCGCTCGGCGATGAGGCCGTACACCTCCATGAGTGCCACGGCGAGCGATACGCGCTCGGGGCGCAGTGGGTGCGCCGGGCCGAGGTCGTAGGCGTTGAGAGCGGGACTGTAGACGAGTGCCACTTCCATCGGTGGACACCCCCTTCCGAGGGAGTAGATGCCCGATTTGCCGCGCCTCGGGGCGTGCCGTATACTCGCAGCCTTACAACCGCACAGCACGATCGGCGACGACGGGGACCAGTAGAGGTCAATCCCAGCCATAGAGAGTCGGGGACGGTGGAAACCCGGCGCGGGACGCTTCGAACATCACCCCAGAGCCACCCGGAAGAACGGACCGGTGACCGGCGCGGACGACCTCCGCGGGATCATCGGGACCAGTAAGACGGGTCGGTGGCATCCGTTACCTGCCGCATGAGCATGGCGTGCCGGCCTACCAGGCAGGCGCGCCGTCACGGGTGGTCGTCGCCCGCACTCGCTCTGAGCGCCTGTTCCCGTGGCGCCGGGTGGTGCGCGCTGCGCGACGTTGCGGCCACCTCTCACCCACGCTGCATGCGGCACCAGCGGACGCCCCGTCCCACACGAGGAGGGCGACTGATGGAGCACCGCAGCGATCGCATGAAGAAGGGCCCCGGGCGGGCCCCACACCGCAGCCTCTTGAAGGCCGACGGCCTTACCGACGAAGAGATCTCCCGACCGATCATCGCCGTCATCAACTCGGCGAACGACATCATCCCCGGGCACGTGGGCATGGACCGCGTGGCCGAAGCGGTGAAGACCGGCATCCTCATGTCGGGTGGCACGCCGCTCGAGATCTCCACCATCGGTGTCTGCGACGGCATCGCGATGGGCCACGAGGGCATGAAGTTCTCGCTCGCAAGCCGCGAGGTCATCGCCGACTCGGTGGAGATCGCGGTCTCGGCGCACGCCTTCGACGCGGTCGTGATGATCCCCAACTGCGACAAGGTCACCCCGGGCATGCTCATGGCGGCGGCCCGCCTCGACCTTCCCACCGTGGTCGTCTCGGCCGGGCCGATGCTCGCGGGGCGGTGGGAGAACAAGCACGTGGACCTCGACACCGTGTTCACTGCCATCGGCGCGCACGCCACCGGCGAGGTGAGCGACGCGTCGCTCCTCGAGCTGGAGAACAACGCCTGCCCCACGTGCGGCAGCTGTGCGGGCATGTTCACCGCGAACTCGATGAACTGCCTCACCGAAGCAATCGGCATGGGGCTTCCCGGCAACGGCACCGTGCCGGCGGTCTACTCGGAGCGCATCCGTCTGGCCAAGCACGCGGGCATGAAGGTCATGGAGCTCCTCAAGCACGGCACGACCGCCCGGAAGATCATAACGCCTGCGGCCATCACGAACGCGATGACGGTGGACATGGCCTTTGGTGGTTCGTCGAACACGGTGCTGCACCTCACCGCCATCGCCGCCGAGGCGGGATCGCCGATCACGCTCGACGACTGGCAGAGGGTCTCTGCGCGCACGCCCAACCTCGTGCGCGTCTCGCCGGCCAGCGAGTACCACGTGGAGGACCTCTACTTCGCCGGTGGCATCCCCGCGATCATGGCCGAACTTGCCAAGGGCGGTCTGATCGACACCCACGCGCACACGGTGACCGGTGGAACCATCGGCGACACGATCAAGCATCTGCCCGGCGCCGACGGCACGGTCATCCGGCCGATCACCGACCCGTACTACGCCGAGGGCGGCCTGCGCGTGCTCAAGGGCAACCTCGCGCCGCGCGGCGCGGTGGTCAAGCAGTCGGCGGTGAGTGCCGAGATGCGACAGCACGCGGGCCCGGCACGCGTCTTCGACTCCGAGGAGGAGGCGGTCGCCGCCATCCTCGGCCACCGCATCAACGCCGGTGATGTCATCGTCATCCGGTACGAGGGTCCGCGCGGTGGCCCCGGCATGCGCGAGATGCTCTCGCCGACCTCGGCCGTGAAGGGCATGGGACTCGCGGGCAGCGTCGCGCTCATCACCGATGGCCGCTTCAGCGGCGCCACCTCTGGCGCGTCGGTGGGGCACGTGAGCCCGGAGGCTGCCGAGGGCGGGCCGATCGCGCTCGTGGAGGAGGGCGACACCATCACCATCGACATCGACGCCGGCACGATCACCCTCGAGGTGACCGACGAACGCCTCGGCATGCGCGCCCGGGCCTGGACGGCGCCGGAGCCCAAGATCACACGGGGCTATCTCGCCCGCTATGCACGGTTCGTGACGAGCGCCGACAAAGGTGCGGTGCTCGAGTGAGGAATCCGGACGCTCCACAGGAGGTGCGATCATGAGAATGACCGCCGCTCAGGCACTCGTGAAGTCGCTGCAGGCAGAGGGCGTCGAGGTCGTCTTCGGCTATCCCGGCGGCGTCGTGCTGCCGATCTTCGATGCGCTGTACGAGGCCGACCTGCGGGTCGTGCTCACGCGTCACGAGCAGGGCGCCACGCACGCCGCGGACGCCTACGCGCGGGTCACCGGTAAGCCCGGCGTTGTAATCGTGACGAGCGGTCCGGGGGCGGCCAACACCGTCACCGGCATCGCCAACGCGTACATGGACTCGGTACCACTTGTGGTCTTCACCGGGCAGGTGGCCACGCACGTGCTTGGCACTGACGCCTTCCAGGAGACCGACATCACCGGCATCACCATCCCGATCACCAAGCACAACTACCTGCTCGACGACCCTGCCGACCTGCCCGAGGTGGTGGCCGAGGCGTTCCACATCGCTACGACCGGCCGGCCCGGTCCCGTGCTCATCGACATCCCGGTGGACATCTCGCGCGGCGAGCTCACCTACAAGTATCCCGAGCGCGTGAACCTGCCGGGCTACAAGCCCACGGTGAAGGGTCACGCCAAGCAGATCACGCAGGCGGCCGCGCTCATCGCGAAGGCGCGCAAGCCGTTGCTGTACGCGGGCGGCGGCGTGCTCGCGAGCGACGGTGCCAGGGAGCTCAAGGAGCTCGCCGAGCTCATGCAGCTGCCGGTCGTGACCACGCTCATGGGCAAGGGCGCGTTCCCGGAGGACCACCACCTCTTTGTGGGCATGCCGGGCATGCACGGCGGCAAGTTCACCAACTATGCGATCACCGAGACCGACCTGCTTCTCGGCGTGGGAGTGCGCTTCGACGACCGCGTGACGGGCAAGCTCGCGGCGTTCGCCACCAAGGCGAAGGTCGTGCACGTGGACATCGACCCGGCCGAGATCGGCAAGAACCGTGGCGTGGATATCCCCATCGTGGGAGACGCTAGGACGGTGCTCGCGGGCATCATCGCGGAGCTGCGCAAGATGGGCGCCGAGCCGCGTACCGAGGCGTGGATGCGCGTGATCGACGACTGGCGCGCGCGCTACCCGTTCCACTACCACGACTCGTCGGCGACGATCATGCCCCAGCGGGTGGTGGAGCGCGTGCGCGAGCTCACCAAGGGCAAGCCCACCGTCTACACCACCGAGGTGGGCCAGAACCAGATGTGGGCGTGCCAGTACCTGCGCATCACCGAGCCGCGGACGTGGGTCTCTTCCGGCGGCCTCGGCACGATGGGCTTCGGGCTACCGGCGGCGATCGGCGCGCAGCTTGGCCGACCGGATCACATGGTCATCGACATCGCAGGCGACGGCTCGATCCAGATGAACTCGCAGGAGCTGGCAACGGCGGCCATCAACAAGCTGCCGGTCAAGGTGATCATCCTCAACAACGGTTACCTTGGCATGATCCGCCAGTGGCAGGAGCTCTTCTACGACAAGCGGTACTCGAGCTCGACGCTTCCGCAGGACTGTCCCGACTTCGTGAAGCTCGCTGAGGCGTACGGCTGCTTCGGCATCCGCGCCACTACTCCCTCAGAGTTGGATGACGCGCTCGTGGCGGCGTTCGCCCACGACGGTCCGGCGATCGTGGATGTACGCGTGGAGCGCGAGGAGAACGTCTTCCCGATGGTGGCGCCCGGGGGTTCGATCGACGAGATGCTCGGCGGTATCCCTGGTGGGCCCATATCCGAGATGCTGGACGACGAGATCCTGCAGGAGGTGTGGGAGTAGATGAAGCACACACTGTCGGTGCTCGTGGAGAACAAACCGGGCGTGCTCACGCGGGTGTCTTCGCTCTTCGCGCGGCGCGGTTTCAACATCGACTCGCTCGCAGTGGGTATCACCGAGGACACATCGCTCTCTCGGATGACGATTGTTGTCTCGGCTGAAGATACGCCCATCGAGCAGATCACCAAGCAGCTCCACAAGCTCATCAACGTGCTCAAGATCCAGGACCTCGACCCGAAGGACATGATCGACCGCGAGCTCGTGCTCTACAAGGTTAACGCCACGCCCGAGCGGCGGCACGAGATCATCGAGATCGCCAACGTCTTCCGGGCCAAGATCGTCGACGTCGGCAAGAACAGCCTCACGATCGAGGCCACCGGCACCACCGACAAGCTCGCGGCGATGGAGGACCTGCTGCGCGCCTACGGGATCAAGGAACTTGCTCGGACCGGCAAGATCGCGCTCGCGCGCGGCAGCCGCGAAGGATAGGGACACACGGCGGACACGGGCGCCCCAGCCGCGGCGCGAAGCGCGATGCGGCGTGAGGCGTGAGGAGGAGGGACATCAGATGGCAACGGTGTACTACGAGAGGGATTGCGACATCTCCCTGGTGCGCGATCGCAAGATCGCGGTCATCGGCTACGGTTCGCAGGGGCACGCGCACGCGCTCAACCTGCACGACAGTGGCTGTGACGTGCGGGTGGGTCTGCGCGCTGGCTCGTCGAGCGCCGAGAAGGCGCGCGAGGCGGGTCTCAAGGTCCTGACGCCGCGCGAGGCGGCAGGCGAGGCGGATATCGTCATGATGCTCACGCCGGATGAGACCACCGCGCACATCTACTACTCGGAGATTCATGAGTCGATGACCGCGGGCAAGGTGCTCGCGTTCGCGCACGGCTTCAACGTCCACTTCCAGCAGATTGAGGCGCCTGCGGGTGTGGACGTCATCATGATCGCTCCCAAGGGTCCTGGCCACATGGTCCGCCGCACGTTCAC
>JAFGUS010000135.1 GCA_016938395.1 Coriobacteriia bacterium
CGTCTTCGATCTGGCTGGAGAGCAGTCGCTTGGTCTCCGCCGAGCCGCCCTGTGCCGAGCTGATGATGCGCCCCAGGAACGAGATTCGTGGCAGGAAGTCCAGGGCCTGGAAGACCTCAGCGGTGAGGACGTTCTCGAACCCTCGTCCGCCCTCACGATAGTGCCGGGCATTCCCTCCCCACGATACCTCCTCAAGGAGACGCCCCAACACGCTGGGAGATTCGCTCATGTGTCCTCCCTGGTCTGCCCAACGTCTGTGAGATAACCCGCGAGCGAAGCGAGTCGGGTTGATCTCATTGTTAGCCAGCGGAAACCTAGTAGCCAACCGCCTGTACGCCGTACTCGGCTTCGGCAGCACTGAACCCTTCATAGAGCAGCTGGTCAATGAGCCCTTGCCGCGAGAACGACGTCATATCGATGTAGCTCTGCGCCTTCTCGGCCGCTTCCTCGTTCCAGTCCGGGGCAATCTGGTCCACAGCGAACGTGGCGTCAGCCTCACTAAATTGCTCATACACAAGCTGTTCGATGAGACCCTTCCGCGAGAATCCCGCCATGTCGAGGTAGCTCTGCGCCTTCTCGACTGCTTCCTGCCTCCAGTCCGGGGCAATCTGGTCCACGGCGAACGTGGCGTCAGCCTCGCTGAACCCTTCATAGAGCAGCTGGTCGATGAGGCCTTGACGCGAGAATCCCGCCATGTCGAGGTAGCTCTCGCCCTTGGCTACCGCCTGCTGCTGGCCCATCGTCATCTCGGGTTCTGCGGGTTCCTCGACGGGCTCGGGCTCCGACTCGGGTTCAGTGACCGTAGGCTCGGCTTCCGGCTCCGCAGGCTGCGGAGTGCTCTCGGTGGCGGTCGGGGAAGACTCGGGGGCCTCTGATGGAGATCCGCCAATCAGGTTGCCGATCACACCGATGCCGATCAACACCGCGACGACGATGAACCAGGTACGCTTGTAGATCGGCTTCTTGGCCGCGGGCGCCGCGGGCGCCGCGGGAGCAGCAGCGGCACCCCCCGGCGCGAAGTGGTCGGTCCAGGCATTTCCGTCCCAATAGCGCTGCTGACCGGAGTTCTCCGGATCCGGGTACCAGCCTGCAGGCGTTGGCTCAGTCATCTGCCATGCCCCTCTCAGTGTCGACGAGTAGCGACGTCGCATTCCCGCACACGACTGACCATAATGTAGCACTCGCCACTGACATCGACTGGCTAACGTCTCGGCGCATGAGCAGACGCCCGTGCGCTTTCAGGTCAGTCTACCTCTTGGCGTTCTGCTCGATGCGCTTGTTAGCTAGACGTACCGCCATACCATTCGACCACCGCGAACGACTGTGCCGACACCCCAAGCCTGAGCGCCGCCTCTCGCCAAATCAGCTGCGATTCACGGATCCGGTCCGAAGAATCCCCACGCTTCAACTCAGCAAAGAGACACTCGCCGTCGCGCCATGCAAACACGTCCCAGCAACCGGACTTCTGCCCGCTCTCATCACGGATTCTGTCGTGGAGCTCGAGCGCCTCCTGCGGGAACTCGACCTGCACACGAGGCTCCCAGGTAGAAATGAAGCGGCCCGGTCGATTGACCCAGGCAGCAATCCAGCCATCAGCCTCGAGCCCATCGACCACCTGGAACTCAGCGAAAGGGCGAGCCGGAGGACCGACCACCGGCTTACGCCAAGTGCTGGCGGGATCGGGACCGTTGTAGACGGGAAGGTCGATGCGGTGAACGGCCACTGTCGCCTCATGGTCACCAGCCTTGATGACCGTCTCCAACCTGTCGCGCTCACCCCGGAATCGCATACTCTCCCCTGTTCTAGCTAACAACTAGTATCCAGTCTGTGTGCCGCCCGATCGTACATAGTGCACTTCTAAGTAACAACGGTTTTAGCCGGCCTTCTCCAGACGCTCGGCGAGCCAGAACTTGATCACGGCCTGCCGCGAAACCCCGACCCGCCTCGCCTCGCGGTCAAGCGACTCAATCATCCACGACGGCAGGTCAACGTTCACTCGCCGCTGTTCCTCGTTCAGCCGCACAGCGGTCGACATGTCCAGGTCACCCATGATGTCTTCAACACCATCGTCGAACTTCTTGTCGAACTCACTCGCCTTCATATGCCTCGACCTCCTGCTTCCTTGACCTCCGAACCGAGATGAGTCGGACACAATCGCCCCGATACGTGACCACAGCCGACCAGTGCCTGCCTTCGATCCGGCCAATCACGATGAATCGGTCCTCCGCTTCAGTACGTCCAGCGATCTGCAGGGGCCTGTCATCTCGCCAGATCGCCTGGGCCTCAACGAAGTCGATCCCATGCTTGGCTTTGTTGACAGCACTCTTGGCCTCATCGAATACGAACTTGCGCTCCATGCTAGATTACCCCCATTTATATACCATATCCATACCTCTTGTAGCAGCGACACGAGTAAGCGCGGGCCGCGCTGGCTGCCTGAGCTCCGCGCTTCTGCGGTCTGCATAAGCACTCATGAGTCGTGACACTCACATCCCGTCGAGCGGACTCCGCACCCCTCGCCCTCCGCGATTGAGCACATGGGTGTAGATCATGGTGGTGCGCACATCCTTGTGGCCGAGTAGCTCCTGGATCGTGCGGATGTCGTAGCCGCTCTCGAGCAGATGCGTGGCGAACGAGTGGCGGAACGTGTGGCACCCCACGTTCTTCTGCACGCCTGCCCGTCGCACCGCCTCCTTCACTGCGCGCTGCAGCGAGGTCGCATGCACGTGGTGCCGCCCCTGCTCGCCGGTCTTTGCATTCCGCCAGCGACGCTCCTGTGGAAAGACCCACTGCCACTTCCATTCCGAGGCCGCAGACCGGTACTTGCGGTCAAGCGCACCCGGCATCACCACGCGGCCCCAGCCAGCCGCCCGGTCGTGCTCCCAAACGGCCTTCGCCTGGCGCAGTTGATCGCGAAGCGGGCCCTTGAGCGATTCGGGCAGCATCGTCACACGATCCTTCGCGCCCTTGCCATCGCGCACCAGGATCTCGTTGCCGGAGAAGTCGATGTCTTGCACGCGCAGCCGCAGGCACTCGGACAATCGCAGCCCGCAGCCGTACATGACCGATGCCATCAGCCAGTATTGGTCGGGTAGCTCGGCCAGGACCGCCCGCACCTCGGACCGCGTCATCACCACGGGAACATGCTCGGATCGCCTCGCGCGCACGAGCCCCCGCATCTCGCCCACGTCATAGCCCAGCACGTACCGGTACAGGAAGAGGATTGCCGAGAGCGCCTGGGTCTGCGTGGATGCGCTCACACCCCCATCGGTGGCCAGGTGACTCACGAATGCGTTGATCTCAGTGGCACCCATCTCGGCAGGATGGCGCATGTGATGGAAGCGGATGAACCGCTCGGCCCACTGCAGGTACGCCTTCTCGGTCCGCGGGCTGTAGTGACGCGCTCTCAGCTCTTCGACCATGAGGTCGAGCAGCTTCGGCTTCGGTGCTGGATCCATTGGCGGCCCCCGGGTGATCACGCGGTCGTACTATCATGCGCACAGAGGGGTAAACGGGATGTCACCGGGAACAAACCAGCTTGAGTGTTGCGCAGGGCTCTGGGTGCGCTCGAGCACACGAAGGCGGGCGAAGGGAACCAGCATGAGCAGGCAGGTGAACATCTCCACCACCGACCGCGTGGTCCGCTTCATCCTCGGCGGAGCCGTACTGGGCTTCGGCATCGCATTCGGGCCGATGGGCACGCTCGTCGGCGCGCTCTTCGCAGCGGTCCTCTGGATCAGCGCCTACATGGGCTACTGCCACGTGTATGAGGTTCTCGGCATCAGCACACTGAAGCGCTGACACCCGCAGCTACAGCGCCTTCACGGCCTCCGCGAGACCGGTGGCCCACTCGGTCACTGCGGCGAAGTCATCGGCTTCCGGACGGTACTTCACGAGGAAGTCGTCAACCGGCATCTCGAACCCGATGTCCTCGAGCCGAGCGCGCATCTGCTTCTCTGCGCCCTTGCTCCAGCCGTAGCTGCCGAAGGTCGCGGCGATCCGCCCTGTGGGTTTGAGTCCCGCGAGGTACTGCAGGTAGCCGGCGACCCGATAGAGCATGCCATGGTGCAGCGTCGGCGAACCGAGCACGAGCGCCTTGGCCTCGAGCAGTTCGGCGGTGATGTGTGCCACCGGCGAAGCAGCCAGGTCGAAGACGCTCACCTCAACACCCGCGGCCGCCATCGCATCCGCGATCCGCGTTGCCAGGGCGGCCGTCGAGCCCCACATCGTGGAGTACACGATCACGGCCTTGTCGCGTTTCTCGCCCGCACCCCAGCGCCGGTAGGCATCGATGACCTGGCCAATCTCCTCGCCACGCCAGATCAGACCATGCGATGGCGCGACCACGTCAAGCTCCCAGCCGGTCTCGATCACCTTGTCGATCGCCTTGCCGACCGCGGTCCCCAGCGGCAGCAAGATGTTCGCGTAGTAGATACCAAGCTCACGGAGTGCGCTGTCCACGCCATAATCGCTCGCGAACCGCTCATCGCTCGACACATGCTGCCCGAAGGCGTCGTTGGGCATAAGCACGCGCTCTTCGGGGCAGTACGTGAACATCGAGTCGGGCCAGTGCACCATCGACATCGGCAGGAACCGCAGCGTCCGCCCACCGAGGTCGATCACGTCGTCGGCCTTCACGGCCTCGACCACGAGGCCGTTGTGGTAGTCGGCCACACCCTTCACGCCCGCCGGCGAGGCCACCACGCGCGCCTGAGACATCGCGGCCATCACCTCGGGCAGACCACCGTTGTGATCGGGCTCAACGTGGTTCACCACGATATGCGTGATCTTCTCGAGCGGCACAACGGACTCGATGCGCTCAAGCAGCTCGGGAACGAACGGGCTCTTCGTGGTATCGATCAGCGCGATGCCGTCCTCGCCCATGACGAGATAGCAGTTGTACGTGCTACCTTGTGGCGTCTCGAAGCCGTGGAAATCGCGCAGGTTCCAGTCGATCGCACCGACCCACCAGATGTTCTCGGTCACCTTCATGGCACGCATAGCGTGGCCTCCGTTTCAGCTCAGGATTCACGTGTTCATCATACCCGTAGCGAATGCCCGCAGCCCCGGAGGAGTCCGAGGAAGCCTCCGCAGCGCGGGTTCTGCGCGAGGACAGCGACGAGGGCTCTGCCGGAGCCGCGGGGAATGAGCGTCGCCCTCCGCAGCGCGGGTTGTGCGCGAGGACAGCGACGAGGGCCTCACCGGTGGACGGGTGGAGCGAGCGTGCCTCAGTTGTCGCGCTGGATGAAGAAGTCCGCCATCGACAGCAGCAGATCGCGGGCCTTGCTCGCCGGAAGCGCGACTTCGAGCTCGGTCTTCGCGGTGAGCACGAGATCCCTGGCATACCCGCGCGCGAAGTCGATGCTCCCGCTCGCGTTCATGATCGCGACAGCCTCATCGAGCAGCGTCGCATCCTCGGTCCGCGCCGCGAGGATCTGAAGCAGCCGGTCGCGCTGAGCAGAGTGTTCGAGCGCATGCACCGCGGCAAGCGTGCGCTTGCCCTCGGTGACGTCGCTGCGGAAGTCCTTCTTGGTCGCCTCCCGGGTGCCCACGAGGTTCAGCACGTCGTCCTGGATTTGGAACGCCAGACCCGCCGCCATGCCGAACGACCTGAGTGCGGTCACCTGTTCCTCGGTCCCGCCGCCGACGATCGCCCCGATGGCGAGCGGCACGGCGCCCGAGTAGAAGGCGGTCTTGTGGTTGGCCATCGTGAGGTAGTCGGCCACGGTGAGATCGAAGCGATCGTCACGTGCCCAGCCGATGTCGAGCGCCTGGCCCTCGATCGTGCGGGTGGTCATGTCGACGAGCTCCTTGAGGACCCGGAGCTTGATGGCATCGCCGAGGGTCGGGTCATTGACGACGGCGCCGGTCACGAGCGAGAGCGCCAGATCACCCGAGTTGATGGCCAGCGCGCCGCCCTCGACCACGTGCAGACACGGCTCGCCGCGCCGCGTGAGGGAGCTGTCCATGATGTCGTCGTGTATGAGCGCGGCCGTGTGGAAATGCTCGATGGCAGCCGCTGACGCCCACGCACGCTTCGGGTCCCCGCCCACCGCCTCGGCGGCAAGCAGACAGATGAGCGGACGGTGCCGCTTCCCGGCATTGCGCGTGTACTCCTTGAGCGGCCCGTATAGATACCGCTTCATGTCCTCGTGCGTGCCATTGCCGAAGAACTCGGCGAGATAGGCGTCGAACTTCTTGGCGTTGCGCTTGAGGTAGAGCTCGAAAGCCGTCATGACCCTCCCGACAGCCGTGGCTGGTCCACGGTCCACGATAGTGTAGGGTCCCGCCCGCATCGGGGCAACCTGCGCGAGATGGCCCGCTACCCTGGGGATACGACGTCCGACGTACCAGTCCTCTTGCCCCGGCAACCTCTCTTAGGAGCTTATGCCGGCATCCTCACGGATACCCTTCTCGAGATACACGCCGTCTCTGCTGAAACGACGGTGGAACGTGAGCATCACCGCGGCCACCGACCCGATGGCGGTCGCTGCCGCGACCATCAACATCACGACGATCTGGTACCCGGCCGCAGCGAGCGGATCGGCGCCGGCGAGGATCTGCCCGGTCATCATGCCGGGGATGAAGACGATCCCCGCCGCGGCCATCGAGTTGATCGTGGGGATCAGGGCCGCCGAGATGGCCTTGCGCACGCTCGGCGAGGCGGCCTCCCAGGGCGTCGCCCCCAGCGCCACGAGCGTGACGAGCTCCTCCGCACGCCCGTCGAGATCAGCGAAGACGCGCTCCAGTGCGAGCGCGATGCCGGTCATCGAGTTACCGAGCACCATGCCGGCGAGCGGGATGACGTACTGTGCTCGGTACCACGGCTCCACCTGCACGACGAGTCCGGTCACAGCGAACGTCACGATGAACCCGGTAAGCGCCATCGACACCACGGAGCTGCCGAACACCCCGGGTGGCGCGTCGGGGGCGCGCTTGACGATGGTGCGCGCCGCCGCCAGGACCATCAGGAACATCATGCCGAGCACGAGCCAGGGGCTGTCGACGCCGAACACCCACCTGAGTGTCAGTCCGAGGATGAACAGCTGCAGGTACGTTCGCACCGTAGCGATCGCAAGGTCCTTCTCGATGCCAAGCGAGAGCCGGATCGAGATGATCCCCACAAGCACGATGAATCCCGCCGCGAGCACGAGCTGCGGCAGACCGATCTCCACGACGCCCGCGGTCTCAGTCACTGTCGCCCACCCCGTGGAGTCGTCCCGCCGCCAGACGCAACCTGCGCGCGTGGATCCCGTCCGGCCGCTGGTGCCGTACCCGAAGCACGGCACCGTCCTTTGCGAACTGCGCGGTGAGCGCCGCCACCTGCGCCGCCGAATCGATATCGAGAGCGGCATCGGGCTCGTCGAGCAGAAGCACGTCGGGCGCGGTCAGCACCACCCGCAGCAGCGCGACGCGCGCAGCCTGCCCGACCGAGAGCTTCACCGCCTCCCGATCGAGAGCCACGTCGACCAGCCCGACACGATCGAGGGCAGCACGGAGCTCGTCATCGCCCGGCGGATGGCCTTCGGCCCGGATCTTGAGCACCCAGGGGGCGAGAAGGTTGCGCCGCACGTCTCCCTCGAGCATGACAGGCCGCTGAGGCACCAGCGCGACACGCATGCGCCACTCACGGGCCCCGATCTCGCTGGCGGGCCGCCCATCGAGGATCAGCTCACCGGCCGCACCCGGCTGCATACGCGAGAGCGTCCGGAGCAGCGTGGACTTCCCGGCGCCAGACGGACCCGAGACGTCCACGACCTCACCCCGGTGAAGCGTGATGCTTGCGCCGTCGAGCACGGCGAGCGGGCCGGTGTCACCGTTGCGCACGAAGCACAGATCGTGCGCCTCGAGCAGGGCGCTGTTCACCAGCGGTCCCGGTGCACCCGATCGGCATCGTAGCGATCGGCCGAGGGCTTGACCTCGGCAGGATGCCCCACCGCGAGCACGCACAGAGGCTCCACGCCCTCGGGCAGACCGAGCACGGACCGCAGGGGCTCCACACGCTCCATCTTGGGCCAGAACCCGAGCCACACCGCACCGAGGCCGAGCGCATGGATCGCCAGCAGCGCATTCTGGACGGCTGCCGCTGAGTCCTGCTGCCACATCGTGGGATGGCGAAGATCGCGAGTATCCGCACACACAGCTATTCCGAGTGGCGCCTTGAGCAGCATCGAGCCGTACGGGGTGGTCTCGGCCCACTTGGCCAGGCGCTCCCGGTCGGTCGCCACCACGAAGCGCCATGGTTGCTGGTTGCCCGCCGACGGCGCCGCCATCGCGGCATGCAGGATGGTCTGGAGGTCGGTCTCCGCTACCGGCTCCTCGGTGTACGCACGGATCGAACGCCGCGTAAGAATCGCTTCGATGGCGTCCACGTCAGTCCTCCTCGAGTTGCCTCTGACGTTCGATTCCAAGTACGCGCTCGAGGTCGGCGCGCTCCTTCAGGCTGAGCAGCCACTCGGCGAGCTCCTTGCCCGGCTGGCCGAGCAGCCCGAAGTACTCCACGGCACACCGGGGGGCCGCATGCTCGGGACCGACCTGATCCCAGAAGATGCAGGTGTCCTCGTCGCACTCCAGCCCGAGGTCGCGGACTGTACGCCTGAGCTCGCACTCCTTCATCGACGACTCCCGTGGTGATCTGTGAAGGTCAGGAGGGCCTGCGAGGGCCCCGTCGGTTGTGTATGGCGGAGCCGTGTGCGAATCGAACACACCCGGGAGGCTCTTCACCCCCCACTACGGTTTTGAAGACCGCGCCCGGCACCAGCCGAGATCCGGCTCCGTGGCACAGGATAGCGGTTTATGGCCGACCGTACCACGGCCGGGCGCGTTCGACGCCCGGCGGGCCGGCCGTACCCCGTCCGTCAGGCCCTACCCGCGCGGGCCGAGCACGCGGATGTCCCCGTCGCGCTTCGTGACGCCCTGTTGGTCGAAGTACTCCAGGAGCGGAAGGATGAACTTGCGGCTCGACCCCACGAGGTCACGCGCGTCCTTGGCGAGGATCGTGCCGTGTTCCCTCAGGTGCGCCACGATCTTCGCCCGCGCCGCCTCGACGGCCTCCGCATCGAAGTGCAGGTCGGGGCTGAGCCTGAGCAGCTTCCCCTCGGCGGCAAGACGACCGAGGACCTTGCGCGCAAGGCCGGGGTCGACCCCCGCTTCCGCAGCGAGTCCTGCCGTCGCAAGCGGCGCGAGGCCCTGCGCCCTGAGCAGGGCTGCCAGCTTATCGGCGGCTTCACCTTCAGCGGCAAGCGCTGTCGACGCAGCCCGAGGATGACGCGCCTCACCGCCGGCCAGCACGATCGATCCGCGGGCAGCGGCGATTTCCAGCAGCGCGTCGAAGACCTTGGGCTCGAGGCGGCGGTCCACCCGGTCGCGGAGCGCGCCGACGGCAAGCCCCGTCGCACGAGCGTCAGCGTCGTGATACGCGAGCAGCTCCCGCTCGGCGGCTTCGAGCAGGGCGTCCTGCGCCTCGGCGGTGGCGAAGTAGGTCTCGCCTCCTGCTTTGAGTCGTTCGAGGGAGGCGCGGTTGAGGTCGTCGGCCACCTGCGGGCGTGGCACGCCGAGCGCAGCGGCCACCTGGGCGGAGGTCATCGGGATCGCGCGGCTGGCAAGCAGGCCGAGTGCCGCGCCCGAAAGGTCGTGGGCGAGAAGCGCGTCGAGCAGCTCGCGCTCGTGGGGTTTGAGACGCGTGCGACGTGGCGGCAGCACGTCGAGCACGGTACCGCCCCCGATCGTCCACATCGGCGAGTACGAGCGGATGATGAAGCGGTCGTCGTACCGGGGTGAAAGCGGCTCCTCCAGGCGCAGTTGCGCGAGGCCGCTCTGCCCCGGTTGCAGCGTCTCGGCGTCCATGAGCAACACCCGGCCGAGCACCTCGCGCGTGCCGTGGTGCACGTGCACGCGAGCGCCGCTCTCAAACGGCTTCTCTTCGCTCGCGAGATACGTGACTCGTGCGTCGAAGCGGTCGGTGACGGTGAGCGTTCCCGGCTCGGCCACGATGTCCCCGCGTGAGATCTCGCCGGTGTCGAGGCCGGCGATGTTGAGCGCCACCCGGTTGCCCGCGACCGCTTTGTCGGCCTGCGCGCCGTGCATCTGCACCGAGCGGATGCGGCCACGCCTGCCCGAGGGCATGAGTTCGACCTGGTCATCGCGCTTGGCCACACCGCTCCAGAGCGTGCCGGTGACGACCGTTCCCGCACCGGCGATCGTGAACACGCGATCCACCGGGAGGCGGAGCGGAAGGTTCGAATGCCGCGCCTCGGCCTCGGCGGCGACTTCGTCGATGGTCGCAAGCAGCTCGGGGATGCCCGCGCCGCTGCGAGCACTCACCGGCACGATCGGCGCGCCTTCGATCGACGTGCCCGTGATGAGTGCGCGTACCTCCTCGGCGACGAGCTCCACCCAGTCGGCGTCAGCCAGATCGGCCTTGGTGATGGCGACGACACCCCGCGGGATGCCGAGCAGGTCGATGATCGCGAGGTGCTCGCGTGTCTGCGGCATCACCCCGTCGTCAGCGGCGACCACGAGCATCACCACGTCGATGCCGGTGGCGCCAGCCACCATCTGGCGCACGAACCGCTCGTGGCCGGGGACGTCGACGACCCCCATCGTGCGGCCGCTCGGCAGCGTCAGCTGCGCGAACCCGAGCTCGATGGTGATACCGCGCTCCTTCTCCTCGGCCAGGCGGTCAGGATCGACTCCCGTGATCGCTTTGACGAGCGTCGACTTGCCGTGATCGATGTGCCCGGCGGTGCCGAGGACGAGAGATGGCACGGTGCTACACCTCCCGTGCGGCGAGGAGCAGCGCCGCAACGACCTCGGGCTCCTCGTCGGCGCGCAGCGTCCGGGGATCGAGCAGCACGCGACCGTCTTTGATGCGCGCGATCACGGCCGGTTCGCCGAGCCGGAGACGCTCCTCCAGCGCGGCGGCGCTCGAGGACTTCGGCTCGAGTGCCACCACCGTGGTGGGGATGTCCTTCATCGGCAGCGCACCACCACCGGCGCGCGAGACGTCGGGCTGGACGGTGACCGCGTAGCTCTCGCCACACGCGTCGCTGATGGCGGCGGCGAGCGCGACGGCTCGTGCTGAGATCTCGTCGGACTTCATCGTGAGCATGCGCAGCGTGGGCACCTCGGCGAAGAGCCGTTCCTCGTCCAGGTACAGCCGCAGCGTGACCTCGAGCGCGGCGAGCGTCATCTTGTCCAGCCGCACCGCACGCGCGAGCGGATGCTTCTTGAGTTTCGCGATGACCTCACGTTTGCCGGCGAGGATGCCCGCCTGCGGGCCACCGAGCAGCTTGTCGCCGCTCGCGGACACGAGATCCGCTCCCGCAGCCACGGCTGCACCGATCGTCGGCTCGCCGGGCAGACCGAAGCGAGCGAGATCGATGAGCACGCCGGAGCCCTGGTCCTCGAAGACGGGGATGCCCTGCTTTGCGCCGAGCGCTATGAGATCCTCAAGCGAGACCTCCTCGGTGAACCCGACGACCCGGTAGTTGCTCGTGTGCACCTTGAGCATGAGCCCGGTGCGGGGCGTGATGGCGTTCTCGTAGTCGCGCAGGTGCGTCTTGTTGGTGGTGCCCACCTCCACCATCTTGGCGCCGCTCTCGCGCATGATGTCGGGGATACGGAAGCTGCCGCCTATCTCCACGAGCTGACCGCGGCTCACGATCGCTTCCTTGCGCCGCGCGAGCGCGGCCAGGCCGAGGAGCACCGCCGAGGCGTTGTTGTTGACCGCCATCGCGGCCTCCGCGCCGGTGAGGCGACAGATGAGCTCCTCCACGTGCACGTGACGGCTGCCGCGCTCCCCGCTCGGTACGTCGTACTCGAGCGTGGAGTACCCACGTGCCACCTCGGCCACGGCCTCGATCGCGGTCTCCGCGAGCGGCGACCGTCCGAGGTTGGTGTGCACGACGATTCCGGTGGCGTTGATGACGCGCCGAAGCGATCGGCGGGCCGCGAGCGCGATTCGAGCGGCCGCGTCGACGGCGATGTCGTCGGCCGAGACCACGGCGAGCTCGCCCGCTCGGATGGCGACGCGCGTGGAGTCGAGCGCCTCGCGGAGCGCCTCCAGCGTGAGGGTCCGCCCGTGGGCGGCATCGAGCGCGGCAACGTCCTCGCGCTTGAGGAGTTCGTCGACCTTCGGCAGTGTGCGGAGCAAGGTGTTGGTATCCATGCGTGCCATTCTAGCGGTTCGTCGCAACGCTGCCCTACACTCATCACAGCGCGTGATGGGGACGACATGAGGAGAGCCATGGGAACGGGCCGGGGGCAGTTCTGCACATCGTGCGGTTCAACGTTCACAGGAGGCGAATCCTACTGCACGAAGTGCGGGGCGCCGCGGGAGCCGACGCCCGGCGCCTCCGCCCCCGTACCCACCCTCACGCAGCAGGCAGGACACGCCGCGCAGAACGCGCGCCAGACGTACGGGGCCGTCGCGCAGGTGGCAGGTGTAGCTGGCATGGCGGCCGGACTCCCCTGGCAGACAATCGTCGCGGGTGAGACACCAGACCTGCGAGCGATGTTCTCTCGAGTGGCGATGCCCGGTGCACGTACGCTCGTGCAGCGCTCGCTCAAGAAGCCCGGCCTCGCTATGGCGGTCACCACCGCGCTCGACCTCCTCGTCGCCGGCCTCTCCGGCGGAAGCGGCGCGCTCGTCGGCGCCCTCCCCCGCGTGCTGGCAGGCGGGACGACGGCGTTCCTCTCGCTCATCACCGGCTCGAGGGGCGGAGCGCTCCGCAGCGTCACCGGCTTCGTCTCGCTCGGCACGGCGCTCGTGCAGGTGGTATCGCTCGGCCTCACGCTCATCGGGGGCGTGCGCAGCGGGATGCCAGCCCTCTCGATGCTCTCGATGGCGGTCGCCATGGCCTCGGCGCTCACGATGGCCATCAAGACGGCCTCGGTGGCCCTGAGGAGGCGGTCCTAGATGCGCACACTCACGCGCCGGCGGGACCGCATCCGCCACGCCACCGCATGGCTCGCTCTGGCCTCGATCGCGGTGCTGCTACTGCTGCCGGCGGTCGCCTTCGCCGAAAGCCTGCTCGTCTCCGACTACAGCGTGCCGTACGAAGCGGCCCCCGGCGACGACCAGAGCGACGGCTGGTACATCACCGATGAGAACGTTCTCGGCGAACCGATCTTCACGGCGGGAGCCTTGCGAGGCGCGGACGGGTCCAACGGCCTGGACTGGTCAGGATCCATGGAGGTGGACGCCCGGGTGGTGGGCCGCGGTTACCGTGCCGACGAGTACTTCACGCCGTTCACCTCGTTCGAGGACTTCGCGGCACGCTCGTCGCAGATCACCCTCACAGAAGACTACCTGTTCCGACCCCTGGGCGACCCCTCCGTGCGCAGTTGGTCCGGCGCACAGCGGACCAC
>JAFGUS010000136.1 GCA_016938395.1 Coriobacteriia bacterium
TCCCTCCGTATGTCGGCGCCGCGGGGTCATTCCCGCCGTGATCCACGTTATATGCGGATTCGGGCCGGCCATCTCATAGTGACTAGACCGTGCACTTCTCACCGGAGGCAGGCTGTGATGCTTTCGAGCCGTTGGAGCCGTCGCGCGGCCCTGGCGAGGTCGGTCTTCTGCGCGGGTCTGCTGATCGCCCTGGTTGGGTGCTCGGCTCCTCCGCCGGCGGGGTCAGCTGACGGTCCCTCCTCGGATCCCGCTCCCGCCCCTGAGGGAAACTTCGTGCTCTACGTCAGCAACCAGAGCTTCGATATCGAGTCGGTCGACATCGTGGTCGAGATCGATGGCGTTCGTGTTGTTGATGACGTCTTCGCTGTTGAGAGTCAACACAACTGGAAGCAGTACGTGATCGATCTTGCGCCGGGTACTCACACACTCACGGCGAGGTCGGCCGAAGGTGACGCGACGTTCGAGCAGTCATTCGAGGTAACCGGAGATCACTGGGCGGTTATCGACTACTGGTATGTAACAGAGGAGCGCGGCACACCGACTCCGAGGCAGTTTGTCTTCCACATCCAGGATGAACCGATCGGGTTCTTGTAGGGACGGCCGGTCTAACCCGCGCTTCCGCCAGGCGCGGGGGGGGGGTGACGCATAATGGGAGCGCGAATGCGCTGCTGAAACACAGACATGCTGGACGGGCGAAGAACCATCGGAGGCCGCATGCCGAATCCGAGTGAGCTCATCGATGAGATGATCCGGCAGACTCCCGACTGGCGCGGGGCGGCTTTGGATGATCTTCGCAGGATCATCCGCGACGCCGACCCGGAAATCGTCGAAGAAGTGAAGTGGAAGCGCCCCAGCAACCCCCTGGGCGTGCCCGTCTTCGAGCATGCCGGGATCGTGTGCACCGCCAACATCCTCAAGAAGAGCGTCAGGCTGAACTTCCCGGCGGGCTACGCCCTGCCGGACCCGAAGGGGATCTTGAGCGCAGTCACCGAGGGCAACAAGACGCGGATCATCGACCTTAGAGAGGGCGATACGGTAGACGAGAGCGCGCTGTCGGACATCCTCCGCGCGAGTGTTGAGCGCAATCTGGCAAAGGCGAGACGTGCCCGCCGGAAGTAGCGGATCTTCGATGCAAGCACCAACTCGCGGATCGCAAGATGCCGTGGCCGCGCATCCATCCGACAGCGTAGGCGTCGGGTTCTTGCGAGTTCGGCACACCGTCGAAGGCTGCAGACATGGATAACCAGGAGTGGACACCGGTCACCTTCGAGCACTGCGACCACGTCACGGGGCCGTTCTACCACGGAACGAGGTCGGTGCTGAAGCCGGGTGACGAGCTCATTCCCGGTTACGGTTCCAACTTCCAGGAGGCCAGGACCTCCAACAACATCTACTTCACCGCGCTGTTGGACACTGCTGCCTGGGGAGCCGAGCTCGCCACGGCGCTGGCGGGGAGCGGCGAGCGGGGACACATCTACATCGTCGAGCCCCTGGGTCCCTTCGAAGACGACCCCAACGTCACCAACAAGAGGTTCCCGGGCAATCCCACCGAGTCGTACCGAACCCGGGAACCGCTCCGAGTCATCGGCGAGGTTGAGGACTGGGAGGGGCACAGCCCGGAGGTGATCCAGCAGATGCTGGATCACCTGGCGCAGCTCCGGGAGCAGGGGCTGGACGTGATCGATGACTAGCATGGGCGCGGCGAGCGCCGGGTCAATGAGATCGCGTCCGGAGACGTTGGGCCGAATCCTCGGAGCAAACGCCTAACCCGCGCCTCAGCACAGACAGCGCGCCACCTGCGCTCCACTCGGGTAGGAAGACCTCATGGGCGTGCAGCTATGACGCTGGGACGTGGGCAGAGTCGCTGCACTCACTCGGGGGAATGGGGGACACCGTGATTCGAACACTTTCAACAGTACTTCTGGTGGCAGCGCTACTGGCGATGACATGGGGGTGTGCGCCGGACACGCCGTCGCCGACGCCGCCGGACGAGGTAAGCGGCGTGACCCGCCCGACCGTGGAGCAGGCGGAAGCGGCCGTGCTCGACATCGCGAGCGCGACGTATCCGGAAGCGCCATGGGCCTCGGTCTCAGTCAAAGGCATCGGACTCGACGCCAGCGGGTTGTGGTGGGTTCAGGCGTGGACGTCAACGGGGCGTGAGGGCGACGAGAGCGAGCAGTGGTTCGTCACGTACGACGGCGACGCGTGGGTGTACCGCGACAGCGGCACGGGTATGGAGCGCACCGACTATCCCGCGGATATCGTCTGGGAGGACGTCGAGTAGGGGCTCGGGTAGGTGCCAGGCCCGGTGTCCGGCAGCGCGCGCAGGCGTCGGGTACGGACCGTCATGCGGTCTACGGCGTGATCCTCACGGGTCCCGAGTCCCCGTCGTCATCCTCGCGCTGCTCGGAGGCTCGCGGCCGATAGTGTGCCGGCACCGCGCGTCCCTCGGACCACTCGACCATCTCGGCGTCGCACACCGGGCACAGCATGATCTCGGCGATCGCCACGATCGAGAGTTGCGTGCCGCGCGAATACTGCGTGAGTGCGTGCGGACGTTTCACGAGGTCGGTGCCATCGCACGTCGCGCACCGCTCCGGCTCATCGTTACGCAGCCAGCTGTAAGAGCACGAGCCGCACGTGATGCGGATGCCGTCGGTGGTCTCGGCGCCACGGATGTCGTCCTGCTCACCGCATCGCGGGCACGATATCGTTCTGGCCATCGCGGGCCTCCTGTCTCGTCGGCCCGGCCAGCATACCCGCCGTGGCACGCGGGCGCCAAGAGCGCGAGGCTTCACTCCGCATCGGATAGACTGGGCAGTGGAATCGGGTGCGGTCAGCGCGGTCGCACCCACGACTCCGCGAGGTGATGGCATGAGTTCTTCCAGAACGCACCCGCACACCGACATGCCACCAGAGGGCGATCTCGCGGGCCTCATCCTCGAGAAGTACCCGGCGCATCGAGAGCTCTACCTCGAGACGCACCGGCTCATCCTGGATGCGGTTCCGGACCTGCGCTACTCGGTGGACCTCCATGACGCCACGATCGGCTACGGCGCCCGCCAGTTCGGCTACGACGGGTGGGGGATGGCCGCGCTGGCGCCGCACAAAGGCTGGGTGTCGCTCGTGCTCTTCCGCGGGACCGTTCTCGACGATCCGGAGGGGCTGCTCGAGGGCACCGGTGCGCTCGTCAGGCATGTGAAGCTGCGGTCGCTCGAAGACCTTGTGGCGCGGCGCGAGCCGCTTGCACGCTTGCTCAAGGCGGCGGCCGGTATCGCCTGAGGCTCGTCACGGCTTCGTAACGGCGCGCCGAGGGCAAGCGCTGTCCGTGCGAAGGTGAAGCCCGTCCCCAACGTCCCGAGGTGAGCCGATGTCTGATGTAGCGAAGAGCACCCCGTACCGGCTAGCCCTCGCTGTCGCGATCGTGGCGGCGTTTCTGCTCGTATGGCTGAGCCTGGGAGTCGGCATCATCGGTAGGGACGGTGACCCGGCCAACATGATGTACTTCGGCGTACTCGCCGTAGGGCTCATCGGTGCGGCGATCGCCCGATTCCGGCCCAGGGGGATGGCATTCACCTTGTTCGCAGTCGTGCTCGCGCAGGCGGTGGTCACCCTGGTCGCGCTGATCGCGGGGCTCGGCCGTCCGTGGAGCGGGCCGGCGGAGATCCTGCTGTTGAACGGCTTCTTCATCGCGCTCTTCGGCGGATCGGGCTGGCTGTTCCTGCGCTCGGCGCGGGGGGCGGCGCGCTAGAAGAGAGCCTGCATGCGCTACGGACAATGGGGGCCGATAGTGAGACTGGAGGAGTTCTTCGCAGGCTACGACGACGCGCGACCGCTCTTCGATGCCGTGCGCGCCCGCGCCGAGTCCCTCGGCCCGGTGCGGATGCGGGTCACGCGGAGCCAAATTGCGTTCTCGCGACGGATCGGTTTCGCATGGGTCTGGGTTCCTGAAAGGTACCTCGGCACCGGGCACGCCCCGCTCGTGCTGTCGGTCGCCCTGCGTCGCAGAGACGCGTCCCCGCGCTGGAAGGAGGTCGTGGAGCCGGCGCCCGGACGCTTCATGCATCACCTCGAGGTTCGTGAGCCAGCGGACATCGACGACGAGGTGCGCGCGTGGCTTGTCGAGGCGTGGGAGACCGCCGGGTAGGGGAGCGGAGCACGCGGGCAACCGCACGGCGCAGCCGCCTGAACCACGCTACCGCGCGTGTCTGCTTCGGTGTCACGCCCCGCTGGTATACTCTCAGTACCTGGCACGACGCCTGCCGAAGGGAGCGAGTCCCGTGAAGTTCATCCTCCGTATGCTTATCACCGCCGCAACGATATTCGGCGCGGCCTACCTGACCGACCAATGGCTCATCTCGGTCGATGCGTTCTGGCCCACCGCGGTCATCGCCGCGCTCGTGCTCGGCGTTGCAAACGCCATCATCCGGCCGATCGTCAAGGTGCTCGCGTTCCCGATCACGTTCCTCACGCTGGGTCTTTTCGGCCTCGTGATCAACGCGGCGATGCTCTACATCGTCGAGTGGTTGGTGCCCGGCTTCCAGACGCAGGGTTTCCTGCGCACCGTGCTCGCGGCCATCGTGATCTCCGTGGTGACCGGTATCGGCGGCAAGCTCATCGATCACGACTAGACAGGGGTCCGATATGACCGACGCCCCTGAGACAGGCGGCGCCGAGGCCGCGGAGTCCGCGCGCGACCTCGTGCTCATCACCGGCATGTCCGGTGCCGGACGTACCGAGGCGCTCCACACGTTCGAGGACCTCGGCTACTTCTGCATCGACAACCTGCCGCCAGCGCTCATCGGCCGGCTCGTGGAGCTCACCGTTCTACCGGGCAGCCGCGTTCGCAAGATCGCGGTCGCCTGCGACGTGCGCGGCGGCACGTTCTTCGACGACCTCATCGGCGAACTCGTCAAGCTCGAGGAGGGCGGGCACCCGTTCCGCATCCTCTTCCTCACCGCCGAGGACCGCACGCTCGTGCGGCGTTTCAAGGAGACGCGCAGACGCCACCCGCTCGCCGACGAGTGCCCTATAGGCGAGGGCATCGCTGCCGAGCGCGACCTGCTCGAGGCGATCCGGGAGCGCGCGGATCACACTATCGACACCACCGACCTCCGGCCGCAGGAGCTCCGCACGATGATTCGCGAGTCGTTCGTCGCCTCCGGGCATGAGGACCAGCTCACGGTGACGGTGTCGTCCTTCGGTTTCAAGCACGGTGTCCCGATCGACGCCGACCTCGTGATGGACGTGCGCTTCCTGCCCAACCCGCACTACATCGACCGGCTGCGGCCCAAGACCGGGCTCGACCGGCCGGTGCGGAACTTCGTACTCGAAAAGCCCGAGACGGAGACGTTCCTCGTGCGGTGGTTTGCGCTCCTCGAGTTCCTGCTGCCCAACTACCTCTCCGAGGGCAAGACGCACCTGAGCATCGCTCTGGGCTGCACCGGCGGCGTGCACCGCAGCGTTGCGCTCGCCGAGAAGACCGGCACGTTCATTCGCGACCTCGGCTATCCCGTGTCGGTGAGTCACCGCGACATCGACAAGGACAAGGGGCGCCCGTGAGCGCGCGCCGCGCTGTGGCCATCGGTGGCGGTACGGGGCTGCCGCTCGTGCTTCGCTGTCTTCTGGAGGCCGGGTTCGATCCCACTGCAGTGGTCACCGTCGCCGACGACGGCGGCTCCTCGGGCGAACTGAGGCGCGAACTCGGTGTGTTACCGCCGGGCGACATCCGCAACTGCCTTGTGGCGCTTGCCGAGCCCGGCTCGGCGCTCGCGTCGCTCTTCCAGTACCGCTTCTCGCAGGGCTCCGGCCTTGCCGGCCACGCGCTCGGCAACCTCGCCATCGCCGCCCTCGCCGACATCGAGGGCGGTTTCGCCGAGGGCGTTGAGGCGGCCGCCCGGCTCCTCGGTGCGCGCGGCAAGGTACTGCCCTCCACTCTCGTCGACGTCCGGCTCTCGGGGCGCGACGCAGCGGGTACCGTGATCACCGGTCAGGCGAACGTTGCGCGTACCGACGGTCCCATCGCCGCCGTGTGCATGGACCCCGAGGCGCCTCCCGCGTATGGCCCGGCGCTTGACACGATCGGGCAGGCCGACGTGGTCGTCATCGGTCCGGGCAGCCTCTTCACGAGCATCATCCCGGACTTCCTGGTGGGTGGCATGACCGAGGCGGTACGAGCGACGCGGGCCACGGTGATCTACGTGTGCAACGTGGCGAACATGCGTGGCGAGACGAATGGCATGGACGCCGCCGACCACGTGGACGCGCTCGTGCGCCACGGACTCGATGGCGTCATCGACGTGGCGCTCGTGGACACCTCGCACCTGCCGGACGAGCACCCACACGTGGCCGCAGGCCCGGACGTGGTCGCCCGCATCGAGGCGTATGGCATCCGCGTGCACGCCGCCCTGCTCGCGGACCCCGTCACGCCCACGCACCACGACCCCGCGCGGCTGCTCGCCGCACTCGGGGAGGTGTGGTGATGTCGTTCACCGCCGAGGTGAAAGAGGAGCTCGCACGCGTCGAGAACCAGAAGCTGTGCTGCGCGCACGCCGAGCTCTCGGCGCTCATCCGCGTTGAGGGCACGCTGCACTACATGGGAGCCGGGCGGATGCGGCTTGAGGTCGCCACCGAGACCGCGCCGGTGGCCCGCAAGATCATCAAGCTGCTCCACGGCGTCTACGACCTCACCACCGAACTCACCGTGCGCCGCTCGGTGCTGCACAAGTCGAACAACTACCTCATCACCGTGGTGAGCCAGAAGGCGCTCGCGCCGGCGCTCACCGAACTCGGCATCTTGGACGAGTCGCTCGCGCCGCTGTACTCGGTGCCGCCGTGGCTCGTGAAGAAGGACTGCTGCGCGGTGGCCTACCTCCGGGGCACGTTCCTCGGCGGCGGGTTCGTGGCCGATCCGCACGGCGACTTCCACTTCGAGCTCACTGCCGAGTCTGAGCAGGTAGCCGACGACCTCGTGGCGCTCATGGCCCGTTTCGGCATCAACGCGCGGGTCACGAGCCGGCGCGGTACGTACGCGGTCTACCTCAAAGGCGCCGAGCCGATCGTGACGTTCCTCGCGCTCGTGGGCGCGCACCGCGCGCTCCTGCGCACCGAAGACGTGCGCATCATCAAGGAGATGCGCAACGACGTGAACCGGCTCGTAAACGCCGAGACTGCCAACCTGCAGAAGACCGCGCAAGCAGCGGCCGAGCAAGTGGCGGCGGTCCGTGAGATCGAGCGCGCCCGGGGTCTCGACTCGCTGCCGCCGGCGCTCCGCGAGATCGCGTACCTGCGGCTCGAGCACCCCGACGTCAGCCTGCGGGAGCTCGGCGACCTCGCCGAGCCGCAGCTGTCGAAGTCCGCGGTCTACCACCGCATCCGTCGGCTGGAGGAACTGGCCTCAGACGGGTAGGAACTGAGATGAGACGCGCGGAATGCGCCTGCGCTGCCGCGTGTTTCGGCTACTATGAGTGTGGGCCGATTCAGCCCACACCAAGCATCCATCCACGTTTGTCGAGGAGGGGTACCACGTGACGATCCGGGTTGGTATCAACGGGTTCGGCCGCATCGGCCGTCTGGTCTTCCGTGCATGCGAGAACGATCCTGCGGTCGAGGTTGTGGCCGTGAACGACCTGACCGATGCGAAGACCCTCGCGCACCTGCTCAAGTACGACTCGGTGCACGGCGTGCTCGGCCAGAAGGTGGTTGCGGGTGACGCGTCGTTCACTGTCGACGGCCGCGAGGTCAAAGTGCTCGCCCAGCGCGATCCGGCGCTCCTGCCGTGGGCCGACCTCGGCGTGGACGTGGTCGTGGAGTCCACCGGCTTCTTCACCGACGCCACCAAGGCTGCCGCGCACCGCGAGGCCGGGGCGAAGAAGGTCATCATCTCGGCGCCTGCTAAGAATGAGGACATCACCGTGGTCATCGGCGTGAACGATGACGAGTACGACGGCGAGAAGCACCACATCATCTCCAACGCCTCGTGCACCACGAACTGCCTGGCGCCGTTCGCCAAGGTGCTGCGTGACTCCTTCGGCATCAAGAGCGGCTTCATGAACACGATCCACAGCTACACCAACGACCAGGTGACCCTCGACGCGCCGCACAAGGACCTTCGTCGCGCACGCACTGCGGCCGCCTCGATCATCCCCACGTCCACGGGCGCCGCCAAGGCCATCGGGCTTGTGATGCCCGACATGAAGGGCAAGCTCGACGGCATGTCGATGCGCGTGCCCACGCCGGACGGCTCGGTGGTGGACCTTGTGGCCGAGCTCGAGACCACCGTCACACGCGAGGACATCAACGCCGCGATGAAGGCAGCAGCCGAGGGCCCGATGAAGGGCATCCTCGAGTACTGCGAGGATCCGATCGTGTCGGTCGACGTGGTGGGCAACCCCGCGTCCAGCGTCTTCGACTCGCTGCAGACGATGGTCATGGGTGGCTCGGGTACGTTCGTGAAGTGCGTGTCGTGGTACGACAACGAGTGGGGGTACTCCTGCCGAGTCCGCGATCTCATCAAGATCGTCGGCTGAGAGCCGTCACGACGGCGAGGCGTCCTCACCCACGAGGGCGCCTCGTTTGACGAAACGCCCGGTTCGGTCCGATCGGGGAGGTCTCATGTTCGCCAAGCAGACCGTGAAGGACGTTAACGTCCGCGGCAAGCGCGTGCTCGTGCGCGTCGATTTCAACGTGCCGCTCGCCGAGGGGGCGGTCACCGACGACACGCGCGTCCGCGCGGCGCTGCCCACGATCCGCTACCTTATCGACCACGGCGCGCGGGTGGTTCTCGTCTCGCACCTCGGCCGCCCCAAGGGCGAGCCCGACCCGCAGTTCTCGCTCAAGCCGGTGCGGCGCGCACTGCAGCGCCTCATCGGCCGCAACGTCGCCTTCTCTCCCGACATCGTGGGTCCCGAGGCCGAGGAGGCCGTCGGCCGCATGATCGACGGCGAGATCCTGATGCTCGAGAACGTGCGGTTCGACCCCGGCGAGAAGGCGAACGACCCCGAGTTCGCCCGCAGACTCGCGGCCCTCGGCGAGATCTACGTAAACGATGCCTTCGGCGCGGCGCACCGGGCGCACGCGTCCACCGCCGGCGTGACGGCCTACCTGCCCGCCTATGCGGGCATGCTGCTCGCGCGCGAGGTTGAAACGCTCACGGGCATGCTCTCCGAGCCCGATCGACCGTTCGTGGGCATTCTCGGTGGCAGCAAGGTGAGCGACAAGTTCGGCGTGATCGACAAGCTGCTCGAGTGCTGCGACACGGTGCTCATCGGGGGCGGCATGGCGTTCACGTTCCTCGTGGCCAAGGGCCTTGAGGTGGGCGACTCGATCGTCGAGGCCGAGTGGGTCGAGCCGGCGAAGGAGATGCTCGAGAAAGCGAAGGGCGCCGGCATCGAACTCGTGCTGCCCACCGACTTCGTTATCGCCGCCGAAGTCGCCGAGGATGCCGAGACGCGCATCGTGGGCCGCGAAGAGATCCCCGCCGGCATGAAGGGCCTCGACATCGGACCGAGCACGATCGAGCTCTACAAGGCTGAGATCTCCCGCGCCAAGACCATCTTCTGGAACGGCCCGATGGGCGTATTCGAGATGACACCGTTCGAGACGGGCACCAAAGAGGTGGCCATCGCGGTGGGTCGCAACAGCCGCGCGGCGTCGATCATCGGCGGCGGCGACTCGGTGGCCGCACTCAAGAAGTTCGGGCTCGAGGATCGCGTGACGTTCGTCTCCACCGGCGGCGGCGCGTCGATGAAACTGCTCGAGGGTGCGGCGCTTCCCGGCGTCGACGCCCTCCTGGACAGGGAGTAGGAGGCGCACATGAGCCGTCGGATGCTCGTTGCCGGCAACTGGAAGATGTTCACCACCTCCGGTGAGGGGGCGGTGCTGATACAGGACCTCGCGCAACGCGTGGATAGCGTGTGGGACGAGGTCGAGGTGGCGGTCTGCCCGCCGTTCACGGGCCTCAAGGCCGCTTCCACAGTGATCGAACTCGATAAGCTCACCATCTCACTCGGCGCTCAGGACGTGCACTGGGAGGCCGAGGGGGCGTTCACCGGTGCCATCGCGCCGCGGATGCTCGCCGACCTGCGCTGCGACTACGTCATCGTCGGGCACTCGGAGCGGCGCGAGTACTTCGGCGACACGAACGAGACCGTCAACAAGAAGGTGCGCGCGGTCTTCGATGCGGGCATGGTGCCCATCATGTGCTGCGGCGAGTCGCTCGCCACGCGCGAGGCGCTCGAGACCGACGCGTTCGTGCGCGCGCAGGTGATGGAGGGCGCCGCGGGGCTCTCAGCCGATGAGGCGGCGCGTCTCGTCATCGCCTACGAGCCTATCTGGGCCATCGGCACCGGGCGCACGCCCACGCCGGAGTCGGCCAACGACGTGTGCCGCTCGATCCGCGCCACCATCGGCGCGATGTACGGACCGCCCGCCGCCATGGCGGTGCGCGTGCTCTACGGTGGCTCGGTCAAGGCCGAGAACGCGAAGATGTTCTTCTCCGAGCTCGATATCGACGGCGGGCTCGTGGGCGGCGCCGCGCTCAACGCCGACTCGTTCGCCGACATCGCGAAAGCTGCGCTCTAGCGTGGACGCCCGCCGTCCTGTGGCGCTCATCATCATGGACGGGTTCGGCATGGCCGAACCCGGGCCGGGCAACGCCATCGCTCTCGCGTCCACGCCACATCTCGACGAACTCTTCGCCACCTGCCCGTGGACGACGCTCGGCTGCAGCGGTCTGGCGGTGGGCCTACCCGAGGGTCAGATGGGCAACTCCGAGGTGGGCCACCTCAACATGGGCGCGGGTCGCGTGGTCTACCAGGAGCTCACGCGCATCAACCTCGCCATCGAGGACGGGTCGCTCGGCGAGAACGCGGTGCTCGCCGAGGCGATCGACGGGGCGGTGGCCGAAGGTGGCGCCGTCCACTTCATGGGTCTCGTCTCCGACGGGGGCGTGCACAGTCACCAGGAGCACCTCTACGCGCTCGTGAGAATGGCGGCGGCACGCGGCGCTGATCGCGTGTTCGTGCACGCGTTCCTCGACGGGCGCGATGTTGCGCCCACGAGCGGGTTCGGCTTCGTGGAGGCGCTGGAGGGCGTGCTGCAAGCCGTCGGCGTGGGGCGCGTGGCAACCGTGATGGGCCGCTACTACGCGATGGACCGCGACCGCCGGTGGGAGCGCGTGGAACGCGCGTGGCGGGCGATGGCGCTCGGAGAGGGCGTACGGGCTACCTCGGCGACGTCAGCCATAGCCGCGTCCTACGCCGCCGGCGTCACCGACGAGTTCGTGGAGCCCGTCGTGGTCACGGAGTCCGATGGAGCGCCAACGGGCGTCGTCGCGCCGGGCGACGCGCTCATCTTCTTCAACTTCCGCCCCGACCGCGCGCGCGAGATCAGTCGGGCGTTCGTGGACCCCGCCTTCGACGGCTTCGAGCGGCCGGTGCGCCCCGCCGTCCGCTTCGTCTGCCTCACCGAGTACGACCCCACGCTCCCGGCGCCCGTGGCCTTCCCCAAGGACCTTCCGTGCTGCGTGCTCGCCGATGTGGTGGCCGAGGCGGGCTTGCGCCAGCTCCACATCGCCGAGACCGAGAAGTACGCGCACGTGACCTTCTTCTTCAACGGTGGTGCTGAGCCGCCCAAGGTGGGGGAGGAACGCGTTCTCGTGCCGAGCCCCAAGGTGCCCACCTACGATCTCCAGCCGGAGATGAGCGCTCCGGAGGTCACGCGGAGGCTCTGCGAGGCGATCCGGGAGGACCGCGCGGAACTCTACATCGTCAACTACGCTAACTGCGACATGGTGGGTCACACCGGGGTGCTCCACGCGGCGATCGCTGCGGTCGAAGCGGTCGACGTGGGCGTGGGAGCCGTGGTGGCGGCGGTTCGCGACCGAGGCGGATCGGTGCTCATCACCGCAGACCACGGCAACGCGGAACAGATGCGCGATCCCGCCGACGGGGGCATGTTCACTGCCCACACCCTCAACAAGGTGCCGCTCATCTGCGTCGACGCTGGGGTACGCGCGCTGCGTGATGACGGCATCCTGGCTGATGTCTCGCCGACCGTATGCGAACTCCTCGGCGTCACCGCCCCTGCCGAGTGGACGGGACGCTCGCTGCTCGTACCCTGAGCGGGGTACTTGAGCGCGAGCAGCCGTCGCGGGTATACTCGTCGGGTTCGTTCGGAGCATGGCAGCGTCGCACGTGCGACGCCAGTGAGGAGCACCTCGTGGAAGTTGTTGCATATATCGTTATCGCCGTGCATGTAATATGCGCTATCGGGCTTGTCCTATTCGTACTTCTGCATTCAGGCAAGGGCACCGGTGTGTCCTCGCTCTTCGGCTCAGGCATGCCCTCGTCGGCCACCGGCACCGGTGTGATCGAGAAGAACCTCGACCGCATCACGATCGCCTTCGCGGCAGGGTACGGCATCAGCGCACTGCTCCTGATGCTGGTCTACCGGCCGGGCGGTTAGCCTGCGCGCGCAATCCCAGCGGCACATCTGCGGACCCGCCCTCGCGGCGGGTCCCGTGTTTCAGGGTCGCCCGCAGGTGCCCTGACGCTTGCACTTCGATGCAAAGAGGGACAGACTTAGACGTTAGTTCATACGGAGCAGGCGCGGTTCGCGCGACGTTTCCACGTCTCGCGCCGCACGAGCAGCCGTAGGGAGGGATGGGCACGGCGACACGCTGTACTGAGAGAAGTGCAGGGGATTCTGTAAGCACCATGTCTCTGGAGGGAGGCTCAACCTTGTCTGATCGATTCCGTAAAGGTCTTGCGCTGCTGTTGGCGCTGGCGCTCGCGGCGTCCATGCTTGCCATGGGCGGCTGCGGTGCGGCCGAAGAGCCCGAAGAGCCCGAGCCGGGCGAAGAGCCCGTCGAGGTCGATAAGTCCGGTGGTACGTTCAAGATGTACATCGGGGAGCCTGCGTTCATCGATCCGGTGAACCTGCAGGAGTCCGAGGGTACGCAGGTCGGTCAGGCCGTCTTCGACAGCCTGGTGTCCTTCGACCCGATCACGTCCGAGCTTCGTCCTGCGGCAGCCGAGAGCTGGTCTGCCAACGACGATGCGACCGTTTGGACCTTCAACCTCGTTCAGGGCGCGAAGTTCCACAACGGCCGTGACGTCGTCGCCGCCGACTTCAAGTACGCCTGGGAGCGCATCTCCAACCCGGCCAACCTGTCTGAGATCTCGTACCACCTCGCCCCGGTCGTGGGCTGGGATGAGATGCAGGCCGAAGAGGCCACCGCACTCGACGGTGTCAAGGTCATCGATGACTACACCCTCGAGGTGACGCTCGCGTACCCGTTCGCCGACTTCGAGTATGTCGTCGGTCACCCGGCCCTCGCGCCGGTTCCGTCCGAGGAAGTCGAAGCGGATCCCGCCGCCTTCTCCGAGAAGCCGGTCGGTAACGGCCCGTTCATGATGACCGAGCCGTGGGCACACGATCAGTACATCAAGGTCGCCAAGTTCGCTGATTACTACGGCGACGAGCCCTTCATCGATGGCGTCGACTTCGTCATCCTTGCCGACACCGACACTGCCTTCCTGGAGTTCCAGGCCGGTAACCTCGACTTCGTGCCGGTTCCCACCGGCCAGATCGCGGCCACCGTTGAGCAGTACGGCGAGGCCCCCGATGGCTACACGCTGAACCCGGGCGAGCAGGTCAGCCTCGGTGGCGAGCAGGCTATCTACTACCTGCTCATCAACAACGATCAGAAGCCGCTCGACGATCCGCTGGTGCGCCAGGCGATCTCGCTTGCGATCGACCGCCAGGACATCTGCGACAAGGTCTTTGAGGGAACCCGCGAGCCGGCCACGGGCATCGTCCCGCCGGGCATCGTGGGCCACGAGCCGGGAGCCTTCCCGTACGCCAAGTACGACGTTGAGGCCGCCAAGGCCAAGCTCGTCGAGGCGGGTTATCCCGAGGGCGCCGGTCTTCCCGAGATCACCATCGAGTTCAACAGCGGTGTGGGTCACGAGGACATCCTCCAGCTCGTCCAGGAGGACCTCAAGGCCGTTGGCATCAACGGTGAGCTGGTCGGCAGCGAGTGGGCGCAGTACCTGGACAAGCTGGGTGCCGGCGACTACTCCGTGGGTCGTCTCGGCTGGATCGCCGACTACCCCGCCAAGGACAACTTCCTGTACCCGCTGTTCAAGACGGGTAGCGCTGACAACTACTCGTTCTACGGCGACGCAGATGTTGACGCGAAGCTGGATGTGGCGCGTGCCACCGCCGATGGCGACGAGCGCCTGGCCCTGTACCAGGAGATCGAGTCCATCATCGGTGAGGCTTCGCCTGTCGTTCCGATGTTCTACTACAAGCACACGCGTGTCGCATCTGACCGCGTGAACGAGGGCATCTACAGCCCGAACGGCCTGTTCACGTTCGAGACGGTCTGGCTCACGAAGTAACGGTCATGACCGCGTAGCACGGCCCGACGTGTGCCGGGGCACCCCCGGGTGCCCCGGCACACAGGCATCGGTCACGGGCGTGCAGACCACGGAAGACGGGTCCCATGGGCAAGTACGTATTCCGGCGCATCCTGCAGATGATCCCGGTGTTTCTGGGCGTGACGTTCATCCTGTTCGCGCTGCGCATACCGGGGCTGCTGCCGGGAGATCCGGTCCAGCTCATCGTCGGCGAGCGCGAGCTCACACCGGCGCTCCGGGCTGAGATCGAGGAGAAGCATCACCTCGACGAGCCGCTCCACATCCAGTACGGCTATTACGTGAGCGGGCTCGTCCAAGGAGACCTCGGCTCTTCGATGCAGAAGGGTCGCGAGGTCAAAGACATCCTTCTCGACAAGTTCCCCAACACCATACGGCTCGCCATCTCGGCGATTCTGGTGGAGATCGTGATCGGACTGCTCGCCGGCATCATATCGGCGGTGAAGCAGTACTCCTTCTGGGACGTCCTCGTGACGCTCTCGACATCGATACTCGTGTCGGTGCCGGTTTTCTGGCTCGGCATGCTGTTGCAGATGTTCTTCGGCATAAAGCTCAAGGAGTGGACGGGCGGCGCCGTGTTCCTGCCCATCTCGGGCATGGGTGATCCGCCCGACCTGATGCACCTCATTCTTCCGTCCATAACCCTGGCGTCCGTCTCCACGGCATACGTTGCGCGCATCATGCGCAGCCAGATGCTCGAGGCGATGGGCCAGGACTACATACGCACAGCGCGCGCCAAGGGTCTGTCCGAGCGCGTGGTCGTGTTCAAGCACGGCCTCAAGAACGCGCTCATCCCGGTGGTCACGTTCATCGGTCTCGACCTCGGTGCGCTCATGGCCGGCGCCATCCTCACTGAGACGGTGTTCTCCTGGCCGGGGATCGGTCGCGAGATCTACCTCGCCGTCACGCAACGTGACTGGCCGGTGGTGATGGGTGGCGTGGTCGTCGTCGTGTTCATCGTCATGGTCGTAAACTTGCTCGTGGATATCAGTTACGCGGTCCTCGATCCCCGGATCAGATACGGAGGTACCGCCGAATGAGCGCCGACCACAAGCTACCCAACGGGCCGGTCAGAGGTACCCCCGATGGGCCGGTGGATCCGGGCGGACACCCGATTCGCGACGAGCAGATGCACGTTGCCGGCACCGCCGGTCTGCCCGGTGCGGGCGAGTTGGCCCAGAAGCCGTCCCGCACCCTGTGGGGTGACGCGCTGATACGGCTGCGCAAGAACAAGCTCGCCATCATCGGGCTCATCTGGATCACGTTCATTATTGCCGTGACGCTCTCGGCGGACCTGTGGGTGCCCAACAACTTCGCCGATCCCACCTCTACGGAGTTCGCCAGTTTGCAGCCGCCGTCTTCCGACCACCCCTTCGGCACCGACCGTATCGGACGAGACGTGTTCTCGCGCGTTATCTACGGTGCCCGCGTGTCGCTCGCGGTCGGAATCCTTGCGGTGAGCATCTCACTCGTCATCGGACTGGTGATGGGGTCGCTCTCGGGGTACTACGGGGGGCTGCTCGATGCGTTTGTGATGCGAACAGCGGACATCTTCTTCGCGTTCCCGTACGTGCTGTTCGCCATCGCGCTTCTGGCTGTGCTCGGGCCCAGTTACCGCAACGTGTTCATCGCCATCGGTATCCTGGGCTGGCCGTCCATCGCCCGTGTGCTCCGCAGCTCGATTCTCTCGGTCAAGGAGAACGAGTACGTGGACGCCGCGCACGCGATGGGTGCATCAGACCTGCGGATCATGTTCCGGCACATCATGCCCAACGCGATCGCACCCATCATCGTGTACGGCACGATGAGCATCGGTGGAGCGATCATCTCCGAGGCCGCCCTCTCGTACCTGGGTATGGGGGTCCAGCCGCCCACGCCCTCGTGGGGGCTCATGCTGTCCGAGGCCAAGGCGCTCATGATTCCGGCACCGTGGCTCACCCTCTGGCCCGGCTTCGCGATCCTCACCACCGTGCTGTCGTTCGTTCTCATCGGTGACGGACTGCGTGACGCCCTCGACGTGAAGATGAAGGACTGACATGGGAGCACTCCTCGAGGTCAAAGGCCTCAAGACACACTTCTACACGCGCGACGGTGTGGTGAAGGCCGTGGACGGCGTGACGTTCTCGCTCGATACCGGCAAGACGCTCGCCATCGTGGGCGAGTCGGGTTCCGGCAAGTCGGTCACGGCGCTCTCGCTGATGCGGCTCATTCCCGACCCGCCGGGCAGGATCGTCGAGGGCTCGATCGACCTGCGCGGCGAGAGCGTGCTTGCGATGCCGGACGACAAGGTGCGCGAGCTACGCGGTAACCGCATCGCGATGATCTTCCAGGACCCGATGACGTCGCTCAACCCCGTCTACCGGGTCGGTCACCAGATCGCCGAGGCGCTGCGCCTGCACAAGGACATGGACCGGAGGGCCGCCGAGGCCCGCGCGGTGGAGATGCTCGATCTGGTGGGCATCCCTAATGCTGCCGAGAGGGCGCGCGACTACCCGCACCAGTTCTCCGGCGGCATGCGCCAGCGCGCGATGATCGCCATGGCGCTCGCGTGCGACCCGGACATCCTGATCGCTGACGAGCCGAGCACCGCGCTCGACGTGACCATCCAGGCGCAGATTCTCGAACTCATGATCGAGCTGCAGCAGCGGACCGGCGCGGCCATCATCATGATCACCCACGACCTCGGCGTGGTGGCCGAGATGGCCAACGACGTCATGGTCATGTACGCCGGCAAGCAGGTGGAGTACGGAACCGCCGAAGAGGTCTTCTACGAGCCGCTGCACCCGTACACGTGGGGCCTGCTCGACAGCCTGCCGCGGCATGACATCGATGAGAAGGGGACGCTGCTGCCCATCGAAGGTCAGCCGCCGAGCCTGATCGACGTGCCGACGGGGTGCTCGTTCCACCCACGCTGCCCGTACGCGCAGGACGTCTGCAAGGTCAAGACACCCGAGCTCCGCGATATCAAGGGCGGCCACCTTGCGGCGTGCCACTTCAGCGGTAATGACGAGTTCCAGCGCCGCCAAGCGCGCGATAGCGGGGGGGTGGCCTGAGATGGGCGAGATTCTGCGTGTCGAGGGCCTGGTCAAGTACTTCGGCGTGGAGCAGGGGCTTCTCGCCTCGAAGCTCGGCAAGAAGGTCCACGCGGTGGACGGCGTGTCGTTCGCGGTCAACGAGGGCGAGACACTCGGGCTGGTGGGCGAGTCGGGGTGCGGTAAGTCTACGACCGGCCGCTGCATCATCCGTCTCCACGAACCCACGCGCGGCGAGGTCACGTTCGACGGGACCGACGTGCGCGCGCTGCGTGGCAAGAAGCTGCAGGCGTTCAGGCGTGAGGTGCAGTTCATCTTCCAGGACCCGTATGCCTCGCTCAACCCCCGCATGACGATCGGCGAGCTCGTCTCCGAACCGCTCGTGGTGCACGGCATCGGCACCAAGGAAGAGCGTCGCAACCGGGCGAAGGAGCTCCTCGAGGTCGTGGGGCTCAACCCGGAGCACATCAACCGCTATCCGCACGAGTTCTCCGGCGGGCAGCGTCAGCGCATCGGCATCGCGCGCGCGCTCGCCCTGAATCCGCGGCTCATCATCTGCGACGAGCCGGTCTCGGCACTCGACGTGTCCATCCAGGCGCAGGTCATCAATCTGCTGGACGAACTGCAGGATCAGTTCGGACTCACGTACGTCTTCATCGCCCACGACCTCTCGGTCGTGAGGCACATCTCCGACCGGGTCGCGGTCATGTACCTGGGCAAGATCGTTGAGATCGGTGACTGGAAGGGCCTTTACGACGAGCCGCACCACCCCTACACGCAGTCGCTTCTCTCGGCGGTGCCGGTTCCCGATCCGGTGAAGCAGCGCAGCCGCGAACGCATCATCCTCGAGGGTGACGTGCCGAGTCCGATCGATCCCCCCACGGGCTGCCGGTTCCATACACGGTGCCCGATCGCGCAGTCCCCGATCTGCAGCACGGAGGATCCCGAGCTGAGGACGGTGGCGCCCGATCACCAGGCGGCGTGCCACTTCGCGGCGTCGTTCCCGATCCCGGCGACGGGTCACACGCATGTGACCGGTGGGCACGACTGAGGCTAGGCATCCGCGGGAGGTCTTGTTATACTCTCCCTCGCTGTCCCCCGGGACGGCGGCTCTGTCCGAGTGGCGGAATGGCAGACGCGCTAGGTTGAGGGCCTAGTGCCCGCAAGGGCGTGCGAGTTCAACTCTCGCCTCGGACACCA
>JAFGUS010000137.1 GCA_016938395.1 Coriobacteriia bacterium
ATGGAGAGCGCGACCCCGTGCCAGGCGTGCGGCGCCACGGGCTCGGTGATCGACCGGCCGTGCCCGGCGTGCGGCGGGCAGGGTCGGACCAATGAGACGGAGACGATCCGCGTGACGATTCCCGCGGGTGTGCCGGACGGCTACACGATGCGAGTCCCGGGTCGCGGCGAGGCGGGTGTGCGGGGTGCGCGCTCCGGCGACCTGCTGGTCACGGTCCGCGTGTTGCCGCACGAGTTCCTCCATCGCGAGGGACACGACCTGCATGTCATGGCCGGCATCAACATCGCGCAGGCCGGACTCGGCGGGAAGATCCTCGTGCCCGGCCTGAGCGGCGATGTGGAGGTGCCGTTCGGTGCGGGCGTGCATACCGGCGACGTGGTGCGCGTCAAGGGGCAGGGCATGCCACGCCTTGACGGCGGCAACGGTGATTTCATCGTGCATCTCGACGTGCTGGCCCCCAAGAAGCTCACCAAGCGCCAGCGTGAGCTTCTGGAGGAGCTCGGCGAGACGATGGGGACCGGGAGCAAGGGTGACGAGCGCACGCCGCTCTCCAAGCTGCGCGACTGGCTCGGCGCCTGAGAGGCTCACCGATGACATTGCACCGATTCTTCGCCGATGGTCCGCTCCGCCTGGATGACGGCGTCCTGCCGCTGTCTGCGGCCGACGCGCACCACCTGCGCGACGTGTTGCGGCTCGGTTCCGGCGACGAGATCGTGCTTGCCGGCGGTGGGCGTGCGGTGCGCGTGCGGATCGCATACGTGGGCGAGGTGATCACGGGCGAGCTGGTTGACGACATCACGGTATCCGAGCCGCCGCGGGTCACGCTCGTGCAGGGACTCGCCAAGGGCGTGAAGTTCGACGACGTCGTGCGTCATGCCACCGAGCTCGGCGTGCAGCGGTTCGTACCGCTCGCGGCAGACCGCAGCGTGGTGCGGCTCGACGCCGCGAAGGCGACCGCGCGGGTGGAGCGCTGGCAGCGCATCGCTGCCGAGGCGGCGAAACAGTCACAGCAGTCCGCGGTCCCGGTCGTGGAGCCGGTGACCACGATCGACGGTCTCGCTGCGCTCCTCGAGGGCGCGCTCGTGCTCGTCTGCTGGGAGGATGCCGCCGCAGCCAACGGCATCGCCGAGGCGATCGAGGAGCACGCTCCGGCACCGGGCACCGAATGTGCAGTCGTCGTCGGCCCCGAGGGCGGGCTCACCGAAGCCGAGGTGGAGACGCTCACGCGGGCCGGTGGGATCATGGTGACGCTTGGCGATACGATCCTGCGCACGGAGACGGCGGGTATCGTCGCTCCGGCGCTCGTGCTGCACGCGCGGGGCGGGCTCGGTGCGCACCGTGCCTGAGGGCGCCGCGCCGAGGGTCGCGTTCGTCACGCTTGGCTGCAAGGTCAACCAGGCCGAGACCGACACGATCGCGTCGGTGCTCCCCGGCACGCAGGTGGTGCGCCAGCAGGCCGACGCCGACATCATCGTGATCAACACCTGCACCGTCACCGGGGAGGCCGACCATAAGGCGCGCAAGGCGGTACGCCACGCGCTTGGCCAGCCCGGGAACCCTACCGTCATCGTCACCGGGTGTCTCGCCGCGATCGACCCGGCGGGAGTCGCCGCGCTCGGTGAGCGTGTGATCGCCGAGCCGGACAAGGAACGCGTGCGGGCGTGTTTGGCCGAGCTCGCCGGGGCCACCGGGACGCCAACGACGGGGCGTGCCACGAGCCGCGCCCGCGTGCAGCTCAAAGTCGAGGACGGCTGCGACGCGTTCTGCAGCTACTGCATCATCCCCTACGCCCGGGGCGTCCCGCGGGCGGTGCCGCTGACGGAGATCGTGACGGCCGCCGCCGCGCTCGCCGCCGAAGGTGTTGCCGAGGTCGTGCTCGCCGGCATCAACATCGGGCGGTACGAGGACCGCGGCGCCACGCTCGCCGACGTGCTGGAAGCGGTCGCTGCCACCGGCGTTCCGCGCGTCCGGATCTCGAGCATCGAGCCCGGCGACATCGACGACCGCCTGCTCGAAGCGGCCGCGCGCACCCCGGCGTTCTGCCGCCACCTGCACGTCCCGCTGCAGTCGGGCTCCGACGCCGTGCTCGTGCGCATGGGCCGTCCGTATACGACGGCCGGGTTCGCGGACCGCGTGGCCGCCGCTCGCGAAGCGCTCCCGGGCGTCGCCATCTCCACCGACGTGATCGCAGGCTTTCCCGGCGAGACCGATGCCGAGCATGCACAGACGCTCGAATCCATCACGGCCAGCGGTTTCTCGCGGTTGCACGTGTTCCGCTACTCGGCCCGCGCCGGGACGCCCGCAGCGGCGATGGCCGGGCAAGTGCCACCGCCGGTGCGGGCGGCGAGAGCCGCCGAGCTTCGCGCTGCGGGAGAGCGGCTCGCCGGGAGAGCGGCGTCCGCCGCCAGTGGGCATCTCGCCGAGCTTCTCGTGGAGCGTGTCAGACCCGGGGACGATGATGGGTCGCGTCGCGTCGAAGGCACCACCCGCGAGTACCTGCACGCGACGGCGGTGCATACCTCGGCAGTGGCGGGTGACCTCCTCACGGTACGCCTCGGGGGTCTGACACCGACGGGAGCCATCGAGAGCGTGGTAGAATCTCCCCGGTACGGGCACGCACGATCCACGCAGTCAGACGACCAGCGGCAACGGGAAGCGCAGGGACCATCGACGTGACGAATCCGACACAGGTGCGCCTGGTCGCTCCGGCGGATATGAGCATGGTGGAGCTGCTCGGCGAAGGGGACCACCTTCTCAAGCTGGTGGAGGAGCAGTTCGAGTCCGAGATCACCGTTCGCGGCAACGAGATCACGATCACGGGGGAGGCCTCGGAGGCCCAGGCGGTCTCTGCCGTCTTCACCGAGCTCTTCGACCTCGTGCAGGCGGGTGAATCGCTCACCTCCGACAGCATCGACCGTGCGATCGACATGCTCAGGCGCAGCGAGTGCAGCCCTTCGAGCGTTTTC
>JAFGUS010000138.1 GCA_016938395.1 Coriobacteriia bacterium
CCGCACTGCTGGCCGATCCCGCGCTCGACGGGGTCGTGGTCGGCCACCCCTCGTACGACACGCTGAAGATCGTCGATGAGGATGCGCGCGTGGTGGGCACAGCCGACCGGCGTGCTTTCTGGTCGGCGCAGACGCCGCAGGTGTTCCGGGCCGGCGTGCTACGGGGAGCCTACGAGCGTGCCGAGGCGCTCGGCATCGAAGGCACCGACGACGCCGCCATCGTGGAGGCAGCCGGAGGGCGTGTTGCCATGGTGCCCGGTCCCCGCGACAACGTGAAGGTGACCGTGCCCGAGGACCTGCGTGTCGTCGAGCGGGAGCTGGCGGGCGAGAGGAGCGCGGACATGGCCGCAACCAGGATCGGGCTCGGCTACGACGTGCACGCCTTCGCCGAGGGCCGGGTGCTCGTTCTGGGCGGTGTGGAGGTCCCGCACGACCGGGGTCTTGCCGGGCACTCCGACGCTGACGTGCTCGCGCACGCCATCATGGACGCCATCGTGGGTGCGCTTCGCGAGGGCGATATCGGACGGCTCTTCCCGGACACCGACCCGGCCTACCGCGGAATCTCGAGCATCGAGCTGCTGCGCAGGGTCGCGGCACTCACCGCCGAGCGCGGCTACCGGCTCCTCGACCTGGACTCCGTACTCGTACTCGAGGCGCCTCGTATCGCGCCGTATCGCGAGCGGATGTGCGCGGTGCTCGCAGAGGCGCTCGGCGTGTCACCCGAGCAGGTGGGCGTCAAGGCGACTACCACCGAGGGGCTCGGGTTCGAGGGCAGGGGCGAGGGTGTTGCGGCGCATGCGGTCGTGCTGCTCGAGCGTGCTGCGAGATGAGTCTCCGGCGTCGACGTCATGCCTCCGACGCCAACGCCCGCTCGGTTGACACGCCGCGAGGGTACGCACGATAGTAGTGCGACTGTCCGACGACGGACCCGGCACGAGGAGGTCACAGGCGAGATGCTGTCGCGTCTCCGAGGGGATGTCGCCGCTGTCAGAGAGCGTGACCCGGCGTGTACGTCGACCTGGTCGGGGCTGACCAACTACCCCGGCCTGTGGGCCGTCTGGTGGCATCGGATCACCCATCGCCTCCACCGGGCGGGCTTTGTGTGGCTCGCCAGGTGGCTCAGCCAGCGGGTGCGGCGGCGCACCGGTATCGAGATCCATCCCGGTGCCACGATCGGCGAGCGCTTCTTCATCGACCACGGCATGGGTGTGGTCATCGGCGAGACCAGCGTGATCGGGTGTGATGTGACGCTCTACCAGGGCGTCACCCTCGGCGGAACGGGCAAGGAGCACGGCAAGCGGCATCCGACCATCGAGGATTTCGTCGTGGTCGGAGTGGGCGCCACCGTCCTCGGCGATATCACTGTCGGTCGTGGCTCGCGCGTTGGCGCGGGTGCGGTGGTGATCGGCGACGTCCCACCTAACAGCACCGTGGTCGGCATACCCGGCCGCGTTGTGGTGAGCGAGGGGAGGCGGGTCGACGTCATCGACCTGCACCACGAAGACTTGCCCGACCCGGTGATCGAGATGTACCGCGCGATGCACCGTCGAATGGACCGCCTCGAGGCGCGTCTCGCGCGCGACGAAGGCGTCAGTGAGGAAGAGGACAGGCCGGTGTTCGATCCGGCTGAAAGCCCCGATCAGGACCGGGATGACGATGACGATACGCGTCTATAACACACTCTCACGCACCAAGGAGGAGTTCGTTCCCCGCGACCCGGGCATGGTGTCGATGTACGTCTGCGGGCCCACGGTCTACAACCACATCCACATCGGCAACGCCCGCACGTTCCTCACCTTCGACGTCATCCGGCGCTATCTGACGTACCGGGGCTTTGACGTACGCTTCGTGCAGAACATCACCGACGTGGACGACAAGATCATCGCCCGCGCAGCCGAGGAGGGGCGCGAGCCGGCTGCGGTCGCGGCCGACTACACGCTGGCATTCCGGCAGGCTATGGACGCGCTCGGGGTCGAACGGCCCACGGTTGCACCCAAGGCCACCGAAACCATCCCTGCGATGATCGACATGACCGAGCGCCTGATCGAGCGCGGGCACGCCTATGTGGTCGACGGCGACGTGTACTTCTCGGTTCGCAGTTTCCCCGGGTACGGCAAACTCTCCGGTCGCAACATCGACGATCTCGAGAGCGGTGCACGTGTCGACGTGGACGAGCGCAAGCGCGACCCGCTCGACTTCGCGCTCTGGAAGGCCGCCAAGCCCGGCGAGCCACACTGGCCGAGTCCGTGGGGCGAGGGGCGCCCCGGGTGGCACCTGGAGTGCTCGGTCATGTCCGAGGCCGAGTTGGGCATGACCTTCGACATCCACGGCGGTGCGAGCGATCTGATCTTCCCGCACCACGAGAACGAGATCGCGCAGTCTGAGGCGGCGACAGGGCAGCCGTTCGTGCGCTACTGGCTGCACGGCGGCTTGCTGCAGGTGAACGCCGAGAAGATGAGCAAGTCCCTCGGCAACTTCATGCTGCTGAAAGACGTGCTCGAGCAGTACCCCGCCGCCGTTGTGCGGCTTCTGATGCTGCAGACCCACTACCGCAGCCCACTCGACTTCTCCCCCGATCGGCTCGATGAGGCGGCCAGGGCGTACGAGCGCATCCTCACACCACTGCGCAATCTCGAGTGGGCCAAGCGCAACCGGGCGGCCGCGCCGCTCGACGCTGCATCGCCGCCGGCGGTCGACGCGCTCGAGCGGGCGCCGGACGTGGCCCGCGCCGCGTTTGTCGATGCGATGGACGACGACTTCAACACCGCGGGCGCGATCGCGGCGCTCTTCGACCTCGTGCGGGTCCTCAACGCGTTCCTCGAGCACCACGGGATCGGGGACAACGCGCGGTACGCCGGTCGACTCGACGACGCAGCCCGGACGCTGAAGGAGCTGCTCGGGGTGCTCGGAGTGGCCGTGAGCGGGGGGGCATCGTCATCCGAGTATCCCCCTGACGTGCTCGACCTGGCGCGACAGCTGGCGGGCTATGAGGGTGCCGATCCGGCTCAGGCGGTCGAGGCGCTGCTCGCGGCACGGGCTGCGGCCCGCAGCGAGCGCCACTGGCTCGCAGCAGATGCAGTGCGCGATGGACTCGCCGGGCTGGGCTTCCTCATCGAGGACACGCCGGGCGGGGCCCGGGTGATCTACCGGCCGGAAGGCTGACGGTGATGGACGAACTCATCGAGGGCCGCAACGCGGTGCTCGAGGCGCTGCGGTCGGGGGTGCGGGTCAGCCGGCTCCTGCTCGCGCAGGGCGCGAAGCCACACCCGGCACTCGATGAGATCCGGCGCCGCGCACGTGATGCGGATGTTGTGGTGGAGGAGGTGCCGCGGGCGCGACTCGATCCGTTGAGCGAACGCGGTGTCCACCAGGGCGTCGTAGCGTACGTGGAATCCTTCAGGTACGTTGAGCTTCATGAGGTCATCGCCCGTGCGGAGGGTGCGCCGCGGGCGCTCGTCGTCGTTCTCGATCATGTCACCGACCCGGGCAACCTGGGGGCGGTCATCCGCTCGGTCGAGGTTGCCGGCGGCGACGCCGTCGTCATCGCGCGAGACCGCGCGGCTGAGGTCGGGCCGGTCGTGCACAAGTCCTCGGCCGGCGCCACGGCCCATCTTCCCATCGCCCGCGTGACCAACGTGCCTCAGACCCTTGTTGTGCTCAAAGATGCCGGGTTCTGGGTGGCCGGGGCCGACGAGCGGGGCGCCGAGGATCTGTGGGACGGGCCGATGGATGGACGCCTCGTGCTCGTTCTCGGGGCCGAGGGAGCGGGCCTCGCGCGGCTCACGCGAGAACGGTGCGACTTCCTCGTGCGCATTCCGGTGGCAGGCCGGGTCTCGTCGCTCAATGTCGCCCAGGCCGCGAGCGTGCTCGCGTTCGAATGGGTGCGGCGGGGGGCCTGATGGCCGATCGCGTGATTGTGGACGGTTACAACGTCCTGAATGCGCATACGACATACCGCTCGGTCGCGGCGGCCGATATCGATGCTGCGCGGGAGAGGCTCGTCTCGGACTTGGCCGGGTACGCCGCGGGCGGACACAGGGTCACTGTGGTCTTCGATGCGGCCGAGAACCCCGGGTCCGACGGGTCGCCGCACCACATCGGCCCGCTGTCGGTGATCTTCTCCGCTGCGGGCACCGATGCGGACACGGTGATCGAGGCGCTCGCTTCACGCGCTCGCGAGCGCGGTGAGTCCACGATCGTCGTCACCGCCGACCGTGAGGTGCGTGCAGCCGTGACGGGGGGGTCGGTCGCGTGGCGCTCGGCGGCAGGCTTCGTCGAAGACATGCTCGGCGATCTGCGGTCCTCACTCGGCTCCCACAGGGGCGCCGGGAATCGAGTGTCTGTCGATAAGCGGCTTCCCGCAGCGGTGCGCGAGCGGCTCGCCCGGTGGGCTCGCGGCGAGATGCCCGAGGCACGATAGCGCGTTAACGAAACACAAACCCGCAGGTCAGGCTTGTTCAGGCTTCCCTGGAGTCGTTGACACGGCGTTGTCGGATGCTATCGTCGGGGTTGTTCCGCGCGTTCCATAATTCACAAGCGCATGCGTCACGGCAGATTCCTCCCCCTCGAGACCGGGGGGCTTCGTGGGAGGGAACACAGGGTTGCAAAGGACACTCGGAGACTCACGACGGAGACTCGAACGCTGTGACGAACTCGCGCTGATCGCGGCGGCGCAGCGAGGCGATGAAGCCGCCAGTTCCGTTCTCGTATCCCGCTATCGCGGATTCGTGCGCTGCAAGGCGCGTTCGTACTTCCTTGCCGGCGCCGATCGTGACGATGTCATCCAGGAAGGCATGATCGGCCTCTACAAGGCGATCCGCGACTACGACCCATCGCGCCAGGCGAGTTTCCGCTCCTTCGCCGAGCTGTGCATCACCCGCCAGCTGATCACCGCCATCAAGTCGGCGACCCGCCAGAAGCACTCACCGCTCAACAGCTACGTCTCACTGAGCCGCTCGACGAGTGCGGAAGAGGAAGGCGATCGCGTCCTC
>JAFGUS010000139.1 GCA_016938395.1 Coriobacteriia bacterium
GTTGCGGCCCAGACCGGCGCGATCTCCCGTGGCATCGAGGAGGCGCTGGCATCCGGGCCGTCCTGGGAGCACCCCGCCCGCTGGGACGAGCAGGTCTCGGCGCGCGTGGTGGCCGCGCTAGAGTCGGGCGTGCTGCCACTCAAGGGCTGCATGTAAGGGGTTCCGCTGCACGGATGTCACTCGGCTATGGTAAAGTCACGTCCATGCAGCAGTACGTAAGTTCGCCCCGCCGGAGAGGATCTGCCATGGCTTTGTCGCATCCACGCTCCTTGACCGCGCTTGTGGTCGCGGCGCTTCTGGTCGCGTCGCTCGGGACCATCGTGCCCGCCGCGAGCGCCACGCCCGCAGAGGTGTTCGACCCGCGGGTCGCGAAGGTCGCAGACGTGCTTGCGTCGGGGGCGATGCCGGCAGGTGTCTACTCGCTCTCCGTGCTCGCGGAGGATGCTGACGATACCCCCGCTACGGCAGTGCCGATCGATGGTACCGCCATGGGTGCGGTCGATGAGAACGGCGACCGGATCGACGTCTACTCGATCGCGCTGACCGCGGGCGACCGCCTCGGGGTGCGTGTCACGGGTGACACCACGCTCGACGCCGACGCGTACCTGTACGCGCCAGGCACCACGAGCCTTGTCGGAACCCCTGCGCTCGCCGGCACCATCGGTGACGCGTTTGGCAAGTCGTTCGTGTACTACGTGGAGACCAGCGGGACGTACTACATCGCCGTCACGCCTGCCACAGGCGCCGGTGAATACACGCTTACCGCGTACGCCACGCCGTGGGCCGATGACGCCGACAACGATATCGAGGGTGTTGCGATCCCCGCATCGCCGTTCGCCGGCAGCCTGAAAGAAGACGTCGACCCCGATGACTTGTACGCCGTGGAGCTCGCCGGTGGCGACCGCTTCACCGTCACGGTCGAGGCCGGCGCCGGTCTTGACGCCGACGTCCTGCTCTACGATCCGGTCACCGGCACCATCGTGACCGGCGTGCCGGTCGCGGGCTCGGCTGGCGTGGGCGTTGCCGGCACCGAGACCTTCGTCTTCGACATCCCCGGATCCGCCGTTGTGGCCGATTACTACCTTGACGTCCGCGTGCGCACCGGTACCGGCGACTACGATGTCACGTGGAGTGTCACGGACCTGCCCGAGGGCGCCTGGGACGATGAGGCGGACGCACTGCCGCTCACGCTCGGCGACCGCACCGGCAGCCTCGATGTGCTCACCGACGCCAACGACCTCTACTCGGTCGGCATCGCCGCCGGTCAGAGCCTCTCGCTCGACATGCTGGGTGCCGTGGCCTCGGACTTCGACATCTACGTGTACGGCCCCGGCGCCACGAACGTGCTCGATACCGTGCCGGTCGTCTGGAGCAACGACGCTCTCTCGAGCGAGTCGCTCATCTTCGACTGCAGCGCAACCGGCACGTACTACGTGGAGGTGCGCGCCTTCTCCGGGAGCGGCTCCTACACGCTGACCGCCGCGCTTGCCGCCACACCTGAGTTCACCGCCGCCGACCGCGTGTTCGGCGCCAACCGCTACGCCACCGCGCTTGCCGTCTCGGCCGAGACGTTCGCCGCCGACAGCGTACAGACCGCCGTGCTCGCCACCGGGCAGGACTTCCCGGACGCGCTCTCGGCATCCGCGCTCGCGGGCGCCCTCGGCTCGCCGATGCTCCTCACGCCCAAGGACGTGCTTCCCACCGGTTTGCTTGCCGAGCTCGATCGCCTTGGCGCCACCAGGGTGGAGATCGTCGGTGGCGAGGGTGTTGTCGGCCCGGGCGTGGTTTCCGCGCTCACCAACGCGGGCTACACCGTGAAGCGCACCTCCGGCAACGACCGGTTCCTCACCTCGGCCGCCGTGGCGCGCCGCGTGGTGGAGATCACCGGTGACCGCACCGCGCTCACCGCGTTCCTCGTGAACGGGTATGACTTCGCCGACGCCAACGCCGTGAGCCCCTACGCGTACAGCCAGGCGTTCCCGGTGCTGCTGACCGGCGCCTCGAGCCTGCATCCCACCACCGCGGCCGTTGCCGAGGAGATCGGCGTCACCCACGTGGTCATCGCGGGCGGCAGGAGCGTCGTCTCCGACGCGGTCGCCACGCAGATGCGTGCCGTCGATGGCGTGATGACCACGCATCGTGAAGGTGGCCTGAACCGCTACGAGACCGCCGCCATGGTCGCGGGGTACGCCGTGGACATGTTCTGGGCCGACAACAGCTCGGTGGGCATCGCCACCGGCCTCGTGTTCGCCGATGCCCTCGGCGGTGGCGCTGCACTTGGCGCCCGCGGCGGCGTGCTGCTCATGACCGACGCGGTCACGCTCTCGGCCGCCACGCAGACGTACCTGCAGGATGCCGCTGAAGACGTGCTCGAGGTGCAGATCTTCGGTGGTACCGGCGCCGTGTCCGACACCGTGAAGTCGGCCATCAACAAGGCACTTACCGTCGGGTAGCGCTCACACCTGATAGCACTGCCTGAAGGGAGCCCTCCGGGGCTCCCTTCAGCGTTCTTCACGGCGTGCGCTGCTCGTCCAGAGCATGTGCGCATTTGGCACATGCTCTGGTTACAGGTTTCTTCATCCGTTATCCTATCGAAATACGCATGACACACATGAGGTGGAGTGTGTGTGTGCGTAGGTGTGAACCGGCGAGGTTCGTGACATCGTTGGGCGCACGGCAAAGATGCCAATTGTGGAGGGTAGGGACAGATGAAGAAGATCGCACTGGCACTATCCCTCGTACTCGTGCTCGCCCTGATGGTTCCGGGCTGCGCGACCGAGGGCACCACCGACGAGGGCACCGAGTCCGAGGCCCCCAGCGGCGACACCGGCGAGAAGATCATCATCGGCTCAGCACTGTGCCAGACCGGCATCCAGGCCCCGCTCGATGAGCCCGCGCTCCGCGGTGCACAGCTCGCCGTGGACGTTCTGAACGAGCAAGGCGGCATCCTCGGCAAGCAGGTCGAGCTCCGTGCGATGGACGGCCAGAGCGACCCGGTCACCGTGGGTAACGTGGCCAAGCAGCTCATCGCCGAAGGCGCTGTGGCGATCATCGCTCCGAGCGACTTCGACTTTGGCGGCCCGGCCTCCCGTGAGGCACAGGCTGCGGGCATGGTGGGCATCTCGCCGTGCGCGTCCTCGCCGCTGTACGGCTCCGCCGCGCTTGGCGACAAGCAGTTCACGATGTCGATGTGGAACACCACCATGGGCGCCGTGATGGCCGAGTACGCGTACAACGAGCTTGGCTACCGCTCGGTCTACGTCATCACCGACGACTTCATCGACTACACCAAGAGCCTCTCACGCTACTTCATCGTGGCCTTCGAGGAGCTCGGTGGCGAGGTCTTCTTCGAGGACACCTACACGCAGGGTCAGGCTGACGCCTCGGCGCAGGTTGCCCGCATCAAGGCCCTCGATGAGCAGCCCGACTTCGTGTATGTCTCGTCCTACATGCCCGACCTTGCGCTCATCATCCGTGCGCTGCGTGAGAGCGGCATCGACGTGCCGGTCGTGGGCGGCGACTCCTACGACGATCCGGGTCTCTTTGAGGCTCTGGGCGCCGAGTACGGCTCCGAGGTCTACTTCGACACCCACGGCTACCTCTCCAACGAGGGCAACCCTGGCTACTCGGAGTTTGAGGCTGCCTATGAGAACAAGTTCGGCGACAAGCCCGACGCCGTGTGGATCCTTCCCGGCTACGACGCCGTGATGGTTCTTGCGCAGGCTATGGAAGAGGCCGGCAGCACCGACGGTGCTGAGATGGCCAAGATCATGGAGACCTCAACGTTCGAGCTCTTCACCGGTACCCTTGAGTGGAGCGACGCGGCCTCCGGCCACGAGCCCAACAAGGCCGCCGCGGTCGTGAAGCTCGACAAGGGCGTTCCGTCGTTCATCGGCTGGATGACGCCGGAGTTCCTCCCCGCGCCGTAGTGACATCTTGATGACGCACGGGGGAGAGTCCACACGTGGGCTCTCCCTCCGTGTGCTCGGCACCTGCACGTGGCTTCAGTAAGAGAACCCGGAGGACCGCATGCAATCTAGCGAACCGAGGGCGGACAGCGTCCTTGAGGTCTCGCACCTCTGCAAGTCGTTCGCTGGCCTCAAGGCCCTCGACGATGTGAGTTTCACGGTGAGGACCGGGGACATCCTCGGACTCATCGGCCCCAACGGATCGGGTAAGACCACGCTCATCAACGTGGTCACGGGGTTGCTTCCCGCCACCAGCGGTACGGTGCGCATCGACGGTGAGGACATCACCAAGAAGAAGGGGCACCAGGTGGCGCACGCCGGCATCGGCCGGACGTTCCAGACGGTGCGCCTGTTCTCCGAACTCACCGTCATGGAGAACGTGGAGGTGGCCGCGGTCAGCATGGGGCAGCCGCGTCGCCGGGCCATCCACGTGGCGCGCAACCTGCTCGAGCAGCTGGACCTCGCGCCGCTCGCCGATTCGCTCGCCGCCTCGATCCCCTTCGGTCACCAGCGCAAGCTGGAGATGGCGCGTGCGCTCGCGATGAAGCCCAAGTTCGTGTTCCTTGACGAGCCCGCCGCCGGTCTCAACGAGGCCGAGTCCGACGCGCTCCACGACCTCCTCAAGAGCCTGCCGCAGCGGTTCGGCATCGGGCTGGTCGTCGTGGAGCACGACATGCGCCTGATGATGAACCTGTGTCCGCGTCTGCACGTGCTCAACTACGGCAAGACCATCACCGAGGGTTCGCCTGCCGAGGTCCGCACGAACCAGCAGGTCGTCACCGCCTACCTAGGGAGCAGTGCATAGACATGGCCATGCTCACGGTAGAGAACCTCGAGGCCTCGTACGGCGCCATCCGCGCCCTGCACGGCATCTCGATCGACGTGGCCGAGGGAGAAGCGGTGGCGCTCCTCGGCGTCAACGGCGTGGGGAAGTCCACCACGCTCAAGTCCATCATGGGCGTGCTGCGGCCGGTGAAGGGGACGATCACCTTCGACGGCCAGGAGATCACCAACAAGTCGCCCGAATCGATCGTCCGGCGTGGTATCTCGCTCGTGCCCGAGGGTCGCGACATCTTTGGAGCGCTCACCGTGGAGGAGAACCTCCGGCTGGGCGCCTACGTAGGGTACAAGCGAGACCGGTATCTGGCCGATCTTGAGGAGATGTTCGAGCTCTTCCCGATCCTCAAGGATCGGTTCCATCAGGCGGGCGGCCTGCTCTCCGGCGGGGAGCAGCAGATGCTCGCTATCGCCCGGGCGCTCATGGGGCACCCTAAACTGATCATGCTCGACGAGCCCTCACTCGGCCTGTCCCCGGCGCTCACCGACCAGATATTCGAGCTCATCGGCGCGCTCAAGGAGCGCGGTGCCACGATCCTGCTGGTGGAGCAGAACGCCGAGCGGGCACTCGAGATCGTCGACCGGGCGTACCTGCTCGCCAACGGCGCGGTCGAGCACTCGGGCACCGCGACCGACATCAAGCGTCAGGTGGATGTGGCAAGCGTGTACTTCGGCGATCAGGCCGACTCCGATTCCTGCGAGGTGACACTGTGATCGATCTCGAGTTCGCGATCAGCACGCTGTCACTCGGCAGCCTCTACGCGCTGCTGGCGCTGGGCCTCGTGCTGGTCTACGGCATCCTGAAGCTCGTGAACTTCGCCTACGGCGAGTATCTGATGGTGGGTGGCTACGCCATCTACCTCTCGGCCACCTACTGGGGTGCGCCGTGGTGGGCGACCCTGATCTTCGCGGTCCTGGGCGCCATCCTGGTGAGCTATCTGACCGAGCTTGTGGCGTTCCGCCCGGTTCGCAGCAAGTCGCCCAACGCGCTCATCATCACGTCGTTCGCGGTGAGCATGTTCCTGCAGAACATCGTGCTGATCCTCATCTCGTCGCGTGCCCGGCCGGTCACGCTGCCGTCGTTCTTCTCGAGCACCGTCACGATCCTCGGGGCCACGACGCCGGTCCGCAACCTGGTGATCATCGGGGTGACCGCGATACTGCTCGTGTCGCTCTCGCTCATCATGAAGAAGACGGTCCTCGGCATGGCGATGCGCGCGGCCGCCGACCAGTTCACCACCACGCGGCTGATGGGCGTTCCGGCCAACCTGGTGATCTCGGCGGCGTTTGTGATGAGCGGCCTTCTCGCCGGTGTGGCGTCCATCTTCTGGGTCAGCCGCTCGGCATCGGTCGACCCCACCAGCGGTGCGGCGCCGCTGCTGATCGCGTTCATCGCGGTCGTCATGGGTGGCATGCACAGCACCGTCGGCGCCGTTGTGGGTGGCTACGTGTACGGCCTGATCTTCAACATTCTGAGCATCACGCTCCCTGCGAGCATGATCAGTTACCGCGACGCGTTCATGTTCGCGCTCGTGGTGTTGTTCCTGCTGTTCAGGCCCGAGGGCATCATCAAGGGCGGCTATACCGAGGAGCGTGTGGGATGAGCCTTATGCAGAAGAACACCGCGTTCTTGCAGCGCAACTCCACGTTGCCGCTGCTCATGGTTCCCATCATCGTCGCGGGCGTCCTGGTCAGCCTCTTTGGATCGGGCCTGCTGGTCGACCTGTTCACCTTCTTCTGTGTGAGCCTGTGCCTCGCGCTCGGCGCGCAGATGATCATCGGCAACGGGGGAGTGCTCTCCTGGACGCACGTGGGCTTCGTGGGCATCGGTGCGTACGTCACCGGCATCCTCACAACCCCCGCGTCGGTCAAGGCCATGGGCGTGCCGAACATGTATCCCTTCCTGGTGGACATGAACCTTCCGGTCCTCCCGGCGATACTCGTGGGCGGGGTGGTGGCCGCGGCCATCGCGGGCATCATCGGCTACCCGCTGATGCGGCTGAACGACTTTGCCAGCGTCATCACGCTGTTCGCCACCCTCGTCGTGATCCACGTGGTCATGACGCAGTGGGACAACGTCACCAACGGGCCGCGCACGTTCTTCGGCCTGCCCAACTGGACCACGCTCACGATCGCGCTGGTCGCAGCGATGCTCGCCATCCTGCTGGCCTACTGGTTCCGCGAGTCGGGGCTCGGACTGCGGCTGCGCGCCACGCGCGACGACCGCTATGCGGCGGCAGCCATCGGCATCAACATGATCAACGTGCGCTACATGGGCTTCGTCCTCTCGGCGCTCGTGGGCGGTCTCGCCGGCGGGCTGTGGGCTCTGTACATCACCTCGTTCTCGCCCAAGGCCTTCTACATGGCCGAGATGTTCATGCTGCTCTCGATGCTCGTCATCGGCGGTGCCGGCAGCGTCTCGGGTGCCACGGTGGGAGCGATAGCGGTGACGGTGGCCCGTGAGCTACTGCGACAGACAGAGGCCACCATCAACAACGCGCATGTCCTCTCGTTCGAGGTCTACGGCCTCGCACAGCTGGTCATGGCGGTACTGATGGTGGTGGTGCTCATATGGCGGCCTGGCGGGATCATCGGCGGTCAGGAGCTGCGGCTGCCACGTCTGGGTAAGAAGAATGGGCCGGCCGAGGCGGATCGCGCGGCGGCCTGACGGCACCACGAACCGCCACGACATCAAGGAGGTACGACCATGGCTGAACTGACACGGGACAAGGCGTTCTTCGGATTCTCATCCGGTAACGAGCCGGTACTGCGTGCGAGCCAGGGCGAGAAGCTGCACCTCACCACGCACGACTGCTTCAGCGGTCAGCTCAAGACCACGGCCGATACGCTCGAGACGCTCGACTGGTCGATCACCAACCCGGCCACCGGACCGATCTACATCGAGGACACCAAGCCCGGCGACGTGCTGCGCATCGACCTCCACGAGGTCAAGGCGCACGGGCCGTCGGTCATGATCGCGGTCCCGGGCGTGGGCGCCCTCGGCCACCTCATCACCGAGGAAGAGACCGTGATCGTGGAGCACCAGGGCGACACCGTGGTCTACAAGGACCGCGTCGTGGTCAAGCAGAAGCCGATGCTCGGCGTGATCGGCGTGGCGCCTGCCGACGGCACGATCCCCAACTCCACACCCGGCCCGCACGGCGGCAACATGGACTGCACGCTCATCACCACCGGCTCGCGGCTCTACCTCACGGTGGCCGTTGAGGGCGCGCTCTTCGGCTGCGGCGACATGCACGCGGTCATGGGCGATGGCGAGGTCGTGGTCTGCGGTGCCGAGACGCCCGGTGAGGTCACGCTGACCCCGCAGGTGGTCGACATCCCCGGCTTGCCCACGCCGTTCCTCGAGAACGACGAGATCGTGGCCGTGATCGCCTCGGCAGAGACCACCGACGCCGCCTACAAGATCGCGCTCGATATGATGCACGGATTCCTCACCGACGTTGCCGGCATCCCCGTCAACGACGCCGCGATGCTGATGAGCCTGGTGGGCAACCTGAAGTTCTGCCAGGTCGTGGATCCGCTGCTCACGGTGCGCTTCGAGTTCCCCAAGAGTGTGCTCGCCGACTACGGGTATACGCTGCCGGCGTAAGGCAAGAGCCCGGCGGGTGGCCGCCCGCCGCTGCGGATGTCTGCGGGAGGGTACGTGAGCGACGAGGGACACGATCTGCCCGACTCGCGCGATCACATCGCGCTGCTGCTCGACGTGGGCCTGCAGCTCGCAGAGTCGCTCGAGCTCGAGACGGTGCTACAGGTTGCCATCGAGGGCGCCGTGCGCGTGCTCGGCCAGTCCACCGGTGCGATCTACCTGGTGGATGATGGCGGGCTGGTGCTGGGCGCCACGGTGCCCGCGTTGCCGCCGGGGCACGCGCATCTGATCGGCCCGGTGCCGCGGGCCGATCATCCGCACATCGCGGAGGCCCTGGAGACGCAACAGCCGGTGTTCGTGCCCGATCTTGCTGCGGTCGAGCTTACGCCCGGGGAACGCGCGGCGGTCGAAGGCCGGGGGCTCAACTCGGTGCTCTACGTGCCGGTCATCGCGCGCGCCAGGTCCGAGGCGGTCCTGATCGTGGGCAGCCCGGACGTCCACCCCGGCTTCACCGAGCAACAGGTGGCGCTGTGCAAGATGCTGTCCGCCGAGATCGGCTATGCGGTCGCCAACGCGCGGTTGTACCTGGCCGTGGAGTCGGCGGCCCGCGAGCTGCGCGGTGCGTACGACGCCACGCTTGCCGGGTGGTCGCGTGCACTCGAGATGCGTGACAGGGAGACAAGCGGTCACACCGACCGGTCCGCCGCACTCGCCGTCGAGCTGGCCCGTCGCCTCGGCATACCCTCCTGCGACCTGGACAACGTCCGGCGCGGCGCCCTGCTGCACGACATCGGCAAGATGGCCGTGCCCGACAGAATCCTGCACAAGCCCGGGCCGCTCGACGAGGACGAGTGGGTGGTGATGCGCAAGCATCCGGAGTTCGCTTACGAGCTGCTGCGCGGCATCGGCTACCTGTCCTCGGCGCTCGACATCCCGTACTGCCATCACGAGCGCTGGGATGGTGCAGGGTACCCGCGCGGACTCTGCGGCGAGGAGATCCCGCTGTGCGCACGCATCTTCTCGGTGATCGACGTCTACGACGCGCTCACCTCCGATCGGCCGTACCGCAACGCGTGGACGGCGGAGGATGCGCTCGACTACATCGCGGCGGAGGCGGGTGTGCAGTTCGACCCGGACGTCGTAGGCGCGTTCCTGGAGTACGTGGGCACGGCCGGGTACGTGGCGTCATAGGCACGTGCTATGCTCCGCACGGTGGTATCAGGCAGCCAAGGGGGAGGTTGCATGCGCGTCCTGGTGACCGGCGGAGCCGGGTACATCGGTAGCATCACGGTCCGATATCTGCTCGATTCAGGGCATTCAGTCGTTGTTCTCGACTCGCTCGAGCGCGGTCACGCAGCGTCTGTAGACCCTCGTGCGTGGCTCATCAAGGGATCGGTGGGCGATCTTGCGCTGCTCGACGACATCCTGCCTGACGTGGACGTGGTCGTGCACTGCGCGGGCTTTATCGAAGTAGCCGAGTCGCAGAGCGATCCCGACCTCTACTACCGGAAGAACCTCGCGGAGCCGTCACGCATGCTCGACCGCATGGTGGTGCACGGAGTACGCAAGCTCGTCTTCTCCTCCACAGCCGCCGTGTACGGTGTGCCCGAGCGGATGCCCATCACCGAGGACACGCCGCGGCATCCGATCAACGTCTACGGCGCCTCAAAGCTCGCCTTCGAGCGGCTCATCGAGGTCACGGCCTCCACAGGCGCACTGGATGCGGTGCGGTTCCGCTACTTCAACGTGGCCGGCGCGTGGCCCGACGGCTCGCTGGGGGAGGCGCACGACCCCGAGTCGCACATCGTGCCGAGGCTCCTGCGGGCGGCCGCCAGCGGTGAGGGTGGCTTCACGCTCTACGGCGACGACTACCCCACGCCTGACGGCAGCTGCGTGCGCGACTACATCCACGTGGTCGATCTTGCCGAGGCGCACCGGGCCGCGGTGGAGTACCTCGGCGCGGGAGGGGAGTCGGTGGTGTGCAACCTCGGCAGCGGACAGGGCTACTCCAACCGCGAGGTCGTGAAGTGGTGCTCGGAGGTGGTGGGCCGGGAGATCGACGTCGCGGTCGGGCCGCGGCGCGACGGTGACCCGCCCGCGCTGATCGCCGCCAACCACCGTGCTGCGCAGGTTTTGGGGTGGCGACCGCGGCACGACTTGCACGAGATGGTGCGCGACGCATGGACGTGGCACGCCGCGCATCCGCGTGGATACGACGGTGTTCCGGTGGCCGCGATACACGCCGACTACCTCGCATCGCTGCA
>JAFGUS010000140.1 GCA_016938395.1 Coriobacteriia bacterium
CTCCGCGCCGAACGCGACGCCGGCCGGAGAGCGCGCCTCGGTGAGACCGTCGGTGTAGAGCACGAGCAGATCGCCGATGTCGAGGACGGTGCCGTGATTCTCGTAGCGGCGTCCACCGCCCGCGCCGAGGACCGCGCCATCGGCCTGCAGCAGTACCGGCTGGGAACCGGCGCGCAGGAGTACGGGTGGCGGATGGCCGGCCATGCTGTACGCCATATGCCCGCTGTGACCGTCCACAAGCCCGAAGAACGCCGAGACGAACTCGTGCGCTGCGGCCCCGTGCAACACGAGCTCGTTTGCGCGGTCCATCACCGACTCGGGAGACGGCAGCCTGAGCGCCTCGGCCCGCATCGCGCTCTTGACGAGCGCTGTAAGCCCGGCAGCCTCGGCACCGTGGCCCGACACGTCGCCGATGAGCACACCGACGCGGCCGTCCGGCAACGGTATGACGTCGTAGAAGTCGCCGCCGATGGCGCTCACGCCGGACGCGGCGTGGTACAGGTGACCCATCTCGAAGCCTGTGATAGCGCGCGGTGCACTGAAGAACGCACCCCGCAACGTGCGCGTCAGCCGCCGCTCGTCGGCATACTGGCGCGCGTTCTCAAGCGCCAGCGAAAGCGACAGCTCGAGCTTGCGCAGCAACTCGCGCTGCGCGTCGCCGAACGTGATGTCCGCGTCCCAGCAGAAGCCCATGACATCGCTCACCTCGCCCCGGTTCTTGACCGGGACGAGCGCGAAAGCGCCGATGTCGTGCTTCACCATGAGCTCGAAGTGCTCCCGGCGCGTGGCGTCGGACTGCGAGACCGCGAGCGCTTTGCCGGTCCTGGCAGCGAGCCCAGGCAGCGACAGGTCGTCCTCGGCGAAACGCAGGCCGGCCATCTCGGCAGGCCAGCCATGCACGTTGCGGAACACCCACGCCGCCCCGTCACGCTCGGCGATCCAGCCCCAGTCGGCACCGAGGGCCTCTGTGGCCTCGATGAGCACGCGCTGGAGGATGTCCTCGGCATCGAGGGAGGAGAGCACCGTGACGTCGATCAGGTCGAGCGCACGACGCAGGTCGGCGTCCTCCTCGGCCTTCGCGCGATGGTCGGCAACCGACGCGCTCACATCGACCGCAACGAGCAACACGTCGTACGGATGGCCGATCCGGCCGGGAACGGGCAGGTAGGACAGCTGCCAGTACGACACCTCGCCCCACGAGGCGCGAAACTCGTACTCCTGCTCCGTGACCGGCTGGCCCGTGTAGGCCACGTCGATGAAGCGGGCGGCGGAGTGGGAGTCCGAGAGGAAGCCGCGAACCGGCATGCCGAGCAAGTCCCACTGGGGCCGCACGTCCTCGAGCAGGTCGCGGAAGACCGCGTTGCTCCAGATGAAGCGGAGCTCCGAACCTGACCACAGCGCTGCGGGGAATGACGCCCCTTCGAGAAGCATCGAGACGCGCCCCGGATCTGTGAGCGCACGCGCCGCGACGGTCGCGGCATCAAGTCGAGCACTGTCCGAGGTACTCACCCCCTTGGCAAATCATACGCTCGCCCAATCTCGCTATCGGCAGCGATAACACACCTCTACAGAACCCTAACGACAGGCGGCGGTCGTGTGACAACGCCCACCGCAAGCACGACAGACGGCCTCAGGCGGCCAGCTGCGGGCTGCGCGCCCGCGTTCGAGCACTTCCACACCTGTGACATCTCTGTGAAATCACGCGTCGCAGGCTACCCTCAGCCACGTGGCGGTGCTATGACCGGAATCGGGGTCCCGCTGCGTGCGGTGTGCGGTAACACGGCACCGTGTTGAATGCATGGTCAGAAGGGGTGATGGCGGTGAGGCTCTACCTGCTGCGGCACGGGCCGGCACTGTCCCGGGAGGAGTGGGCCGGGCCCGACGAGCTCAGGCCCCTGTCCGATAGCGGCATGGACGTCGTGCGGTCGGTGGCCCACCGCGTCCGCGAGCTCGATCTGGGCATCGACGTCATCGTCACGAGCCCGTACGAGCGCGCGCTCAGAACAGCGATGCTGGTCCACGGGGCTCTCGAACTGCCGGCCTCGGCGCTGATCGAGGATTCCCGTCTCGAGCCGGGCCTGTTTGACGCGGATGCGCTCGGGGAGATCCTGCGAGACCTGAGCGGCGTGAAGGCGGTGATGGTCGTGGGGCACGAGCCGTCCATGGGCGAGACACTCGCCGGGGTCATCGGCGGTGGCAGGTTCGTGTTCAAGAAGGGCGGCCTCGCCCTGGTCGACCTGGA
>JAFGUS010000141.1 GCA_016938395.1 Coriobacteriia bacterium
ACGCGCCCGACGGCGAAGCCGTACCGGATCGGCTCTGTCACCGCCTGCCGAAACGCCACGCGCTACCCCTCTCCCTTGTCGCCGAAGAGCACGCCAGCCACGAGCGCCACGAGATGGTCGCGACGGGATTCGAGCATCGAGGCGGGAGAGATCTCCGAGCTCACGCGGTCGGCTGAGAGCGCCGCACCGTGCTCGAGCGCGTCGGTCTCACCGTCGTAGATGAGGCCGAGATTCCGGCCGGCAGCCGCCGCGACCGCTTCGGGCAGACCGTGCAGCCGCGCCGCATCCGCACGCGCAACGCGCACGATGTCACCACCGCGGGCTTGCCGGGCCACACCCTGCGCGATCAGCGCCACGTACTCCGCATCCGGCAGCGACGTGATGCGGTCGGCAGCCTCCTCGAGCACGCGGTCGATCAGCGCGCGCTTGGCGGTGAGCGCCTCATCGCGCGTGGTCAGCCGGGCGTTCGCCCGGAGCGTCTCGGCCTCCGCGAGCGCCTGGCGCTCGGCAGCGGCGATGTGCCCGGCCGCGTCACGTTCGGCCTCCGCCTTCGCCTCGGCAAGCAGCCGCTCGGCGTGTTCCTGTGCGGCCTCGAGCGCCGTGCGCGCCTCGGCACCGGCGTCACTCTCGATGCGGCCGATGATGTCCGCAAGCGCCATGTCGCTATCCCACCGGGTAGAGCGCCGCGATGCGCGACAGCATGATGATCGTTGCGATGAGCGCGAACACCGCGTACGTCTCAACGAGCGCCGGGAAGATGAGCGCCTTGCCCGCGTCTTCGCTGCGACGGGCCACCATGCCGGCAGCGCCGACGGCGGTCATGCCCTGATAGACCGCGGACACGAGACACACCGCAGCAACCGGCAGACACGCGAGGAAGATCTTCACGCCCGTGTCGGCCACGATCGCGGGAACTGCATCGCCAAGAAACCCGAAGAACGACAGCACGAGGATGGCGGTGATGAGCCCGTAGATGCCCTGCGTACCCGGCATGGCTGCGAGCGGCAGCACGCGCCCGAACTTCTCGGCGTCCTCGGTCACGATCCCGGCCGCCGTGTTGCTGATCGTCGTGATGCCGATGGCCGAGCCGATACCACCACCGATCGCGGCGAACGCGGCGCCCATGAGCGCCCACGTCGTTCCCGACATACCCAAGATCACTTCGTTCACGACTGTGCTCCTCCTCCCTGCCCCCGCGGCGCGGGGTGCAGCACGACCGACCTGGTTGCGGGCGCGAAGGGCGCGTAGGCGCGCCCACCACCCTCGTAGAACTTGCTGAAGAACTCCACGAACTGCAGACGCGTGGGGTGCACGAACGCGCCGAGCAGGTTGATTGCCACGTTCACGCCGTGCCCGACGACAAGAATGAGCACCGCAAACAGCCAACCGAGCGGGAGCGGCCCGAGGCGCATCGGCGCAACCATCCCGCCGAGCATGTTCATGACCTGCCCCACGAGCACGCTCGCCAAACCGAGCGCGGTCAGACGCGTGTACGACAGGAAGTCCGAGAGCAGCCCGGTCATGCCGTACGTCTCGTAGACGCCGAGCAGCACGGCGAGCACCGTGGAACGCACCGCGGCGAACGCGAACAGGCCCAAGACACCGACGCCCAGGACTGCGAAGCCGAGCGACGCAAGGGGGATGCCGACCGCCGCCGCCACCGTCCAGACGAGCAGGGCGCCGAGCCATCCCCACGCGAGCCACCGCTGCCACGCAGGCGCGCCCTCGGCGCGAAGCGGTGCGCCGTACGCACGCCCCTTGAGCACGAACGTCAGCACGAGGCCGATCACGAGCGCCGGCATGACCACGCCGCCCGGCAGCACGCCGACCGCGCCCAGCCCCACGACCGCGAGCGCCCCGAGCAGCACGAGCGTGGAGACGCCGCCGCTCACAGCGCCGTCCCAGTCGCCTACACGCACCTTGGCGGAGACGCCGAGGCAGATGCCGAAGACGACGTGCACGACGCCGAGCGCGATGCTGATGCCGAGCGCGAGCAGGATGTCCTTCATCGGGTCGAGCACGATGAGCGACTGGAGCACCTGCGGTAGTGCCTGCGGGTCGATGGCGAAGTACGACCCG
>JAFGUS010000142.1 GCA_016938395.1 Coriobacteriia bacterium
GTACACTTCGAGCAGAGAGGGGGGGTCGAGCCTGTTCCGGATGTTCGGCGACGGCAACCACCAGAGCCGACACGTGCGCGAACACGCGGAGCAGGTCCGCGCTTACCTCGAAGCCAACCTCACGCAGGACCTGGACATGAACGAGGTGGCCCGCGCGGCGTCCCTGTCGCCCTTCTACCTCACGAGGATCTTCAAGCAGCGCTACGGCGTCCCGCCGTACCGGTACCTGATCGGGCTCCGGATCCGCTACGCGTCGGACCTGCTGCGAGATTCCTCGCTCAGCGTGACGCAGGTCTGCCACCGGTCGGGGTTCAACTCGCTCTCGCATTTCATCACGACCTTCCGCAACCACACCGGCATGAGTCCATCGCGGTACCGACGCGTGGTGGACTGGGAGCAGGATGCGGGAAGGTTCGGGCAGGAGACCGAACCGTTGGTCGAAAGGCCCCGCCGTATGAACTTCTGAGAGCGGCCCCGGCGTCCCGCCGCGGTCGCATGTCCGGGCCGAAAGGGGACGGCATGCTCAGGAGATCTGCGGCACCCGTTCGGCTCGTCCCGTTGATCCTCGCGCTCGCCCTCACGGCGGCCGCGTGCGGAGGAGGAACGGACGAGCCGGCGCAAGGCAGCGGGCCCTCCGCCACCGGCGCGACGCCGGTCGGTGGGACGCTGAAGCTCGCATTGCAGTCCGATGTCCAGGAAGCGTTCGACCCCCAGAAGGAGTACTACGGCGTCGCGTGGGCGTTCGATCGCTGTTGCCTGCTCCGGACGCTGCTCTCGTACAACGGGAAGACGACGGCCGAGGGCGGCGCCGAGGTCCAGCCCGATCTCGCGTCCGCGCTGCCCGAGCAATCCGCGGACGGGCTCACGTGGACGTTCAATCTGAAGCCCGGCATCAGATACGCGCCACCGCTCGACGACGTGACCGTGACCGCGCAGGACTTCATCCGCGCGATGGAGCGGGAGGCGTGCGGCACGTGCTCGACGGGCGGCTACAGCTTCTACTACTCGGCGATCGAGGGGTTCGACGAGTTCGCGGCCGGTGATGCCGGCACGATCA
>JAFGUS010000143.1 GCA_016938395.1 Coriobacteriia bacterium
GAGTAGATCATCGTGTTGATCGCGTGGAAGAGGTCGTCCTCGGTCTGGTCGTGCATCGTCGCAAGGCCGAGGATGGCGGCGCTGTCATCCATGAACCGTTCCAGGATGCCCTCCACGATCGTGCCCGCCTCACCGAGCGCGGGGGAACCCGCAGCACCGATCTGCGTGGTCATCCGCTTCAGTGCCCCCACCAGCCTCTGGTGGAGGGCGCGATCCATCGCTCGCTGCTCCTGACGGGCGTCGGCTTCCGACTCGTCATCCCGAACCAGCCGCTGTGCTACGACTCCGGAGGTTCCTCGCTCGGCGAGCATGGTGGCCACGTCGAGGTCGGACGTGGGACGGAGCGCGAGTACCTCTACGAGCGAGACCGCATCGTGTTCGGAGAAGACGGAGTGGAAGGTGAGGCTCTCGACGTCGTGGCTCTCGAGGCACTGCGCCACGGACCGCAGTCCTGGCACATCTGACGGCAGCACGGTGCTGCCGTCGTACAGGCGCCCGAGGTGGACGTTCAAGGTGAACGGCCCGGCGGCCGTGGCGGTGACCGCGGCCTCGATGAGCGCAGTAAGCGCAGCCCGATGCTCCGGATGCGTGACCGGGTAGAGGCTGAACGCCTTCCTGGCTCCTGAGAGCGCGCTGACGAGTGTGACCGGTGGGCTCTGCGTCATCCGCGCTCACCCGTTCCCGCTCTCGCTGACAGCGCCCGGGTAGCGAGGTCGTGCAGCTCGCTGAAGTGTCCCCGGTGTATGAGCGCCCGCCGCCCGGCGATACGTTCGAGGGTCGGCGTAGCCCCCGCATCCTGACTCCGAGCCAGTGCGCCGATGATCTCGCGAGCGGTCTCGAAGTCCCGGTTGTCGGAATCGATCCGTTCATAGCGGTCCGCAAGGGCCGCCGCTGCTCCGGACCCGGTATTCCGGCCGAGCGAGCGCACCGCTGCGATAGCCACTTCGAGGGCCTCGTCGCCGGTGAGTCCTGCGAGGATCCGGACCGCCTCCGGGGTGGGGACGTCGGCGAGTGCGCGGGCGACCTCCTGTCGCGAGCGATGGTCCTCGCGCTGGGCGAGTGCCGTGAGCACGGCGTGGGAGCGCTGGTCGGCCTCAGCGGCGAGCCGCCGGGCGACGATGCCGACCTGGAACCATTGGAGATCGGGAGCAAGCGCATAGAGAAGGTCCAGCAGGCGCCGCCCGATTAGGCTCTCGGCCACGACGAGGCCATCGTCCTCCCGCCGCGCGAGTGCTTCGACGACGAAGCGCTGCTGCGCCTGCAAACCCACGTGCCTGAGGATGCTGCGGGCGCCGTCGGCGGCGGACGGGTCTTCCAGCACGCACGCCAGGAGCGAAGCCATCGCGGCAGGCGAGGTGGCACGCTCGAGCGCCGCTTGCACCTGCTCCGCGAGATCGGGCCAAGGACGTGTCGTCCGCGCCTCCCGGCTCGCGACATCCGCCAGTACGCGGTCGGCTGTCACCAGATCGCCGTCGGCGAGCAGCGACGGTACGAGCGAGGCGAGGCTGACGAGCGTTTGCGACCAGAGGCCGTAGTCCTGCTGCTGATCGAGTAGCGCGAGAATCGTGCTGACCGTCCGTGTCGTGACGGTCGTCTTCGAGGTGGCAAGTTCGTTCCGGGCCCGATCGAGCTCGTCGGCCCCCACCCGGCTCAACGCCGCGACCGTCCGGTACTCGGGCTTGCGCTCGGCAAGTGGATCCTCGGGATCCGGATCGCTGCGCACCTCGAGCATGTGCCCCAGGAAGCTGAGTTCCCGCTCGGTGTGGCCTCCCGAGGCGAGCATCGGTCGCAGCTCTTCGATGATGGATTCGAGGTCCGATGCGAGCGGCAGCCGCGTGAGCACGTTCGACATCGAGAGCATGTTCTTTGCGTAGAGGCCATCGGCGAGCGACGAGGCAAGATCGTGCGGCTGTAGGCGCTGGAGCATACGCTGAACGATCGGCGCGGCGTCCGCCTCACCGAGCGCGACGCCCACGACCGCGTCGCGCGCCCCGCTGTCCTGCCGAAGGAACGCGGCGCCGAGAACCGCCGCGATCGCCTCGGCGCCACCGGCCGCCCGTGCGAGTTCGGCGAGGCCATCGGCGAGAGCGCCGGGGTCGCCCGCGGCGGCAGCGGCCAGCCATGCGGCCAGCTTGTCCTCGTTCCCCGCGAGGTCTTGCAGGAACGAGTCGATGTCGACGATCTCGGCGGATTCGGAAGAGGCCACGGTGAGCACAACCTCGGAGACGAGGATATCCGACACGCCACCGAGCGCGAGCGCGGCCGCGATGCCGCCTTCAGCGCGGACCTCCCCGGGTTCCCGCAGCACGGATGCGACGAACGCCGACAGTTGCGCGGCAGTGCATCCCGGCATGAAGTCGACCTCCGCCACGGCGTGCGACGTGAGCGCCTCGGCAAGGTCGGCGGCCCCAGGTACGTCGATGCGCGCGCCGCCGAAGGTGAAGCCCTCCCGGGCGACCACGAGCGCGAGCGTGGGCCGGACTCCGAGCGCGGCGTCCACGGCTTCACAGGCCGCCTGCGTCGCCTGGGCGGGGATGGGGCTCGTGACGGGGTAAAGGCGCAGGGTCTTGGCGGCGGTGGCAAGCGAGCGCACCACCGCCTCGATCGCACGTGTCTCCTCGGTGCCGGTCGGCATCCGCGTGCAACCTCCACTCTTCCGCCGTGCTGTCTCGTGCCGCGAACGGGTGAGGGCGCCCCCGCCTACCGGGTGCGCCCGAAGGCTTGCTACCTGTTACCCTTATCGGCATGGACGGCACAACTGCACAGGTACTTCTCATCATGGTGTTGATCGGGTTGAACGGGTACTTCGCCGCAGCCGAGATCGCGCTTGTGAGTGCCAGGCGGGCCGCGCTCACGATGGCTGCCGAACATGGCTCGACCAGCGCGCGCGCCGCCGTGCGCCTGACAGACGACCCATCGCGCTTCCTCGCGGCGATCCAGGTGGGCATCACACTCGTCGGGTTCGGCGCGTCTGCCACTGCTGCGGTCACGCTTGCGCAGCCGGTGGAGGCGTGGCTCGGCTCGCTCGGCATATCCTGGGTGGGCTCGATCGCCTCGGGCCTTGCGGTCTTCCTCGTGACGCTCGTTGTCTCGTATCTCACACTCGTGCTCGGGGAGCTGGCGCCCAAGCGGCTCGGTCTCCAGCGTGCCGAGAGCGTGGCCAAGGCGGTGGCCGGTCCCATCACGCTGCTCCAGACGATCACCAGTCCGATCATCTGGGTGCTCGCACACTCGACGAACGTGGCGGCCCGCGTGCTCGGCGTGAAGCCCGGCTCGGTGCGGCCGGGTGTGACCGAGGAGGAGATCAAGCTGCTCGTAACCGAGCAGGGCACGCTGCTCGAGGACGAGAAGCGCATGATCCACGAGATCTTCGAGCTCGGTGACATGGTGGCCAAGGAGGTCATGGTCCCGCGGGTGGACATGGTCATGCTCTCGGAGGACACGACGCTCGTTGATGCGATCGAGACGTTTCGCACCTCGGGCTACTCGCGCCTGCCGGTCTTCGGTGAGGACGCCGACTCCATCGTCGGCATCGCCATGCTCAAGGACCTCGTCGGGCCCACGTTGGAAGGCCGGCTCGCCGAGCCGGTGTCGGGCTTCGTGCGCCCGGCGGTGTTCGTGCCCGAGACCAAGCCGATCCTGGCTATGCTCAACGACATGCAGCGCGCGCACAACCATCTGGCGGTCGTGGTCGACGAGTACGGGGGCACGGCCGGCCTAGTGACGATCGAGGACATCGTCGAGGAGATCATCGGCGAGATCGCCGACGAGTTCGATCGGGAGCGGCGCTACATAACGGCGCTCGGTCCGGATGATTGGGTGGTGGACGGGCTGCTGTCGGTCCACGAGGCGAACGAGAC
>JAFGUS010000144.1 GCA_016938395.1 Coriobacteriia bacterium
ACGTAGGAGCGGTGCATCTTGCCGAGGTCGAAGTCGACCGCGCGGATCTGCTCGGGCCGCTCGGGGATGACGATCGACTTCCCGGGCGCGCTCTCGGTGGGGTCGCCTGCGCGCACCTCCACGCCCTGCTCGCGCGCGAACGCAAGCTGGCTCCAGTGGTGCTTGCCGGCACCGGTGTACTCGGTCTCCTGGACCACCACGGTGGCGTCGGTCGGCAGCTCACGCGCGAGCGACATCGCCGCCGCCATGGCGGTGTTGCCACTCGGCCCGCGCTCGAGGCCCTCGAGCTTGGCAAGCGCCTCGGTCACGTAGAAGACCTCGCCCTGGGTGACGGTGAGGTAGCGGTCCATGTAGCGCAGCGAGCGCGCGGCGTTGCGCGGCACGTCGGCGCGGTCCGGCCACGTGGCGAACGGCACGCCGAAGCCGGTGTGGCCGGTGGTGAAGCTCTTGCGGTTGAAGTCGGTGTCGCTCGCCATGTGAAGGCCCGAGAGGTCCACGCTCGCACTCACGATCTCGGTTGCCGTGGCACCCGCGCGCTTGAGACCCCGGGCGGTGCCGGTGGTGTTCCCACCGCCGGCGTGTGTGACGACCACGTGCGTCGGCGGTGCTCCGGTGAGCGCCGTCATCTCCTCGGCAAGCTCGGCACCGAGCGTTTCGATGCCCGAGACCCCGAACGGCGAGTAGAGCGACGCCGAGAGGTAGCCGGTCTCCTCGAGGAGCTCGAGCATGTGGAAGAAGAGTTCGGGGCCCACCGACATCTGGATGACCTCGGCACCGTACGCCTCGCACAGGCGCGACTTCTCGACGATCTCCGGCTGGCCGATGTGGCGCGAGTCGAACGTCTCCTGGCAGATGATGCACTTGAGACCGGCGCGCGCCGCCTGGCTTGCCACCGCTGCGCCGTAGTTGCCGCTCGTCGCGGCGATCACGCCCGCGTAGCCCTTCTCCCCCGCCACGTGGATGCTCATGCTCGCGCGGCGGTCTTTGAAGGAGCCGGCCATGTTGGCGGCCTCGTCCTTCACGAACAGGCGCGCACCATGGCCGGGCTCGGAATACGAGCGCACCAGGTCGGTGAGGTTGCGGAGCTCCAGCAGCGGCGTGGAGCCCACGCCTGCGGCCCGCTGGATACCGCGGATGTCGTCGAGCGAGTAGCCGTGCGCAGCCATCATGCCCTCGTAGTCGAAGGCAAGCGGGCTGCGCTCGAACTGCGCGTAGTCCATGCCGAGCGCACGCAGCATGATCTCGCCGCGGCGGGCCATGACGTCCTCGTAGCGTGAGGTCACGTCACTCACCCGCCTTCGGGGAGTCGGCGGTGGACACGTCCGCGCTGCCGACCTCGGCGCCCGCGCCCGCACGGTACTCCGCGATGCGTGCCCGCAGATCGCGGCCGATGTGCACAATCTCGGCAGGGGGCGTGCCGAAGGTGTGCGTGTAACCGGGCGACACGGCCGCAAGGTTCCCACGCACGGTACGGCCGGTCATCGTCTCGACCTCGACCTCGTCGCCGATGAGTCCGCCCCCGAGCGCGAACCCCTTCACCCAGACCCGCAGTGGTTGGGCGGCGGTGTCCTCCGGAATGCCGGCGGCACGCTCGGCAGGCTCGAGCAGCACGCGCTCAACCTCCACCCAGTCACCCTCGCTGCAGCGGAACGCGTCCGTCATCGCACAATCCTCACTCTCGTCTCGGCCAGCTCGCAGTTCAGTCGCACACGGCAGCAGTGCGATGCGGCCGATCGCGTCGATGCGCCGGCGTTACGCCGACGGCGTCCAGAACCGCGGAATCGGAAGATCCGTCACGGTGAGTATCCCCGGAGGGGCGTCGACTATCAGCGGTATGTAGTTGCCGGTGCTCGCGTAGGTGCCCTTGCCGCCGGGGATCTCAGGGCTGTTGGCCATGTGCACCTCGGGGTCACCGATGATGGTGATGTAGTCGCCGGTGTCCACGCCCTCGAGCCCCGGGTGGATCTGCTGCGGGTGCACGAGCTCGATCTTCAGCTCGCCCTTGCTGTACCCGCGGCCGATGTGACGGCAGCCGCACACGTCACCGGGCTTGACCTTCACGTGCGGCGTCTCGCGCGGCACGTTCGTGATGATGGGCTCGCGCGTCTCGACGACTTCGTCGATCTCCCAGCCAAGCGCGTCGGCAATGAGACCGATCGACTCGGGGAAACCGATGTGGCCCACGATCGTCCCGTCGGCCACGCCCCGCTCGAACTCCTCGACGGTGGTCCCCACGCCCTGGCTCGCCATGACGGTGGGCCCGAACGGGGAGAGGTCGTTCACGCGCTGTGCCTCGATGCGATCGATCTTGAGGCAGATCGAGCTCCACGCGACGATGAGCGCATCCAGGATGAAACCGGGGTTGATGCCCGTGCCGAGGATCGACACGCCGTACTCCACGGCGAGCTCCTCGAAGCGGTCGGCCCACTCCTCGTCACTCGCCCACGGGTAGGCGAGCTTCTCGGCGATGCAGAGCACATTGGCCTGCGCGCGCACGCACGCCTCGACCTCCTCGGCGATCTCATCGAGGTTGCTCTGGGTGCAGATGCACACCACGTCGGGCTCCTTGGCGAGCACCGCGGCGGCGTTGGTGGTCATAGTGACGTCGCACGGTCGGCCGACCAGCTCGCCGACGGTCTTCCCTTCTTTGGCGGGGTTCGTGACGATCGCGCCGACGAGCTCGATGTCCTTCGGCCGATCCAGGATGAAGCCGAGCAGACCCTGGCCCATCATGCCCGTCCCCCACACCGCGACCTTGATCATACCGGCTCCTTCCCGAGGGTATGCAGAAATGCATCGTGCTGATGCAACTCTACCCCAGGAGCGGTGCGCATCACAGGTAAGGGGTGCCGCAAGCGGGCGGGTGATGGCGGCGGGCCGTGCCGGGCACGCCGCGCCGGCGGACCGCTGGCGCTACCCCCCGAGGTACGCGCGCTTGAGCTCCGGGTTGTCCAGCAGCTCGGCGGCAGTGCCCTCGATGACGACGCGGCCGCCCTGCAGCACGTAGCCACGGTCGGCGATGGAGAGTGCGGCCGTAGCATTTTGCTCCACCACGAATACCGCGACGCCCTGCTCGTTGACCTGCTGGATGAGGTCGAAGTTCTGGTCGACGAGCGCGGGAGAGAGACCCATCGACGGCTCGTCCATGCAGATCAGCTTCGGCCTGCTCATGAGGGCACGGCCGAAGGCCACCATCTGCTGCTCGCCGCCCGAAAGCGTGCCGGCACGCTGCTTGCGCCGCTCGGCGAGCTTGGGGAAGAACTCGTAGACGCGCTCGAGGTCGGCCGCGATCTCCGCGGTGTCGTTGCGCGTGTACGCGCCCATCTCGAGGTTCTCGAGCACGGTGAGGTGCGGGAAGAGCCGGCGGTTCTCAGGCACCGTCGCCACGCCGCGCTTGATGCGCTCGGCGGTGCGCAGGTTGTTGATGACCTCGCCCTCCCACAACACCTCGCCCTTGGCGGGTTTCACGATGCCGAGAATGGTCTTCATCGTGGTGGATTTGCCCGAGGCGTTGCCGCCCAGCAGGCAGACGATCTCGCCCGGGTGGACCGTGTAGTTCACTCCCTTGAGAATCTGGATGCGCCCGTAGTAGGTCTCGACGCCCCGGAACTCAAGCAGTGGCTTCTGCTGCTCGCTTGCCAAGATAGGCCTCCACAACCTGCGGATCGTTGGCGACTTCGGCGTAGCTTCCCTCGGCGATCTTCACGCCGTGGTCCATCGCGATGACGCGGTCGGAGACACCCTCGACCACGTGCATGTCGTGCTCGATCATGAGGATCGTGAACCCTTTGTCCCGGAGGATCTTGATCTGCTCCATGACCTCGCGGGACTCCATGGGGTTCATGCCCGCCACCGGCTCGTCGAGCAGGAGCAGTACGGGCTCCGAGGCGAGCGCGCGGGCGATCTCGAGCCGGCGCCGGTTGGCGTAGGAGAGCGAGAACGCCGGCTGCTGCTGCCGTGGGCCCGAGAACCGGCCGGGGAACATCGCGAGGATCTCCTGGGCCTTCTCGCGCATGACGGCCTCCTCACGACGCACCGAGGGCAGCCGCAGCATGGACGCCACCAGGCCCGCATCGGTGATCGAGTGCATGCCCACAAGCACGTTGTCGAGCACGCTCATGTTGGAGAAGAGCCGCAGGCTCTGGAACGTCCGCGAGATGCCCTTGTCGTGCACCTGGTCGGGGCGTAGGCCGGCAACGCTTTCGCCCTTCAGGAGGATGTCGCCCGAGTCGGGTTCGTAGAGGCCGCTGATGACGTTGAAGGTGGTGGTCTTGCCCGACCCGTTCGGCCCGATGATCGAGACGATCTCGTTCTCGCGCACCTCGAAGGAGAGGTCGGCGACCGCCTTCAGGCCGCCGAAGCTCATGGACACGCCCTGCAACTCGAGAATCGCGCCCACGGCTACACCTCCAGGTCCTTCTCGCCCTCTTCGAGATCGAAGAGGCTCTGTCGGGTCTTCTCGAGTTCGCGCGGGTCGACCTCGTGGGCCTCACGGCGCCA